>NZ_CP119988.1:1252128-1565160 GCF_029338515.1 Haloglomus litoreum
CGTTCGCAGGGCTGCTCGACAAATCGTTTCTGAAGCAGGCTACCCCGCGAGTGCCTATCTCAATCGGGCATAGAGCGTTCTCTTCAAATTCTCCGGTGAACTCTCGGTCTGAGCAAGGCCCGAGGGCTGAGCTAATCACGAACTGAATCACCGCTGATTCGCCCACAACAGTTCGTCGTCAACTGTTGGGTCCGTTCGGTGAACCCACCACCACGGCGTCCTATGTGGTGATATATTCAGTTGACGAATGGTGGCAAGGAATATGGTGCCCCAAATCAACAAATGCCACCTGAGCGATGGTCCAGCCAGATGTTCCGAATGATCTCGTCCAAGATTTTGCGTCCCAGATCGAAGACCAACTAAAAAACGAGTATGACGAGTACGGACCTGGGACCGAGGAAGAATTCATCGACGATGTCGTCGATCTGCTGGACAACATCTGGGCTACAGACGGAACACAGTACCTCATCCATTCGAAAAGCAAGGAACTCCACCAGTCACCATATATCTCATTCTACGGTATCAACAACTTCCCGAGAAAATACATCGAACTCGGTGATATCCTAGTCATCGTCAATTTTCACCTCGGAAATCGCGTCATTCACCGACAGGGGTTCATTTCTCAAGTCAAATGCATCCGGAATTCCGATAAGGGGTATGCGACGTGGGAGGTAGACAAGACCCAGTTCCACTTCGTGAAGGAGCGGCCCAAATTCTGCCTGCAGTTCGACCCGCAAGCAGGTCCCTACGACCTCTCGGAGACCACGCAAACCTTCCTGAACTGTTCCTTCGTCAGTGATGTCCACCGCCCGTTCCTCTACGCTCCAGCGGATATGGATGAGTTCATGCGAGAGATGGCGAACGAGCACCGATTCAACTACGGTCTCAATCCCCCATCCCCGCAGCGGTATCTTCTAACCACACTGAAGCGCCTGATCAGGCGCCGATACGGTACCGAATACGAGTCTGCGTCACCAGAATTCGACCTCATCAAGGATATCTACCGATACGGAAATCTCGGCTCCAGTACCACGCGGAACAAGATCACCGACGGGGGCCAGGTCAGCGATGATGGTGCTGGCTTCGGAATCATCGAGCTGACCGTTCTCGATGATGATTCACTGGTCTATGATGCCGATATTCAGCGGGAGGCTAGCTCGGTGGATCCTGAGGAACGTGCCAACATCGGGTTCCGGGTCGCTGAACTGATCGGCCAGAAGGAGTACGATGGGCCGACTCTCTATTGAGTAAATCTGTGGCTGTGCCATTCGAAAATCTCCTCTGGGAGGACTGCTGGTTACACCTGGCGTGAACTGGCCAATCGTCTCACCCCTCCTCCGTCGGCACGTACACCCGCTTCAACGGTACCATGGCCTTGTACTCCTGGTCGAGGTCGGGGTAGTGCTCTAGGAGGAGCTCGATGAATCCGTCCCGGTCGCGCAGTGTCACGGTGCGGCTGTGGTTTCTGACCTCGCGTCGGGCGGGCGTGGTGTAGCCGCCGGTCGAGACGTACAGCCCTTTCTCGCCCTCGTTGATGGTGCCGAGGAACCGTCCGAGCGCTTGATTGCCGACCGCACTCGTCGTGTGTTTGACCTGGACCTTGATCTGGGGTTCCTCGAAGCCCAGCGCATCCGGGTGGGCGATGACGTCGACGCCGTAGTCCGGGCCCTTCGCGGTCGTCTGTGCGGTGTAGTCCATCGCCCGCAACACGGCGGCGACCAGCTCCTCGAGGTCGCGGGGATCGATATTGGCGATGATGTCGGAGATGCGCTCCTCCGCACGCGATTCGACCTCCTGGACGGCAGTTGTTGTCGCCCGTCCGGACCATCCACGCGGTGTCTGGTTACAATCCTCGTCTGAGAATCCTCTTGATGTTCTCCCGTTCTAACTCTCGTTTACTTTTCCGCTCCTTCTTGGATTTCGTTCCCTTCAGTACTGGGTTGACTCGGGTACCGTCGCGCAACCTGGGTGCGGTGGTGTCGGTCCGATTTGACTCTGTTCCCTTCTGTCTGTTCTCGCGCTCTTCGTCGACCCATTCGTAGAAGCCATGGAAATAGATGATTTCCTCGCCGTTGATTGGGCTCGAAATATGACTATGACCATTCCCAGCGTAGCGGATTACGACTTTCTCTCCAGGAACTCCTCCCGGTACATGGACGATTCCGTTCCTCGGAGTGATGGCTAGCGGTCGGCCACTTCTAGAAATCCTATCAATCTTGACTTGAGCAAACTGTCCTTGGTCGAGCTTCTCGTACATTGGCCATGGTACGATGTAACACTATATGGCTATTTCTTACTTCCACAGTATCGGCAGGCTCTCTACCGTCTGGATAATCCCTTCGAGAAATGCAACCTTGACCCCCGGCCAGCGGTGCCCAGGTTGCACGCCGCTCAGTCTCTCAGCCACGTTAATGGCTGAGGCCCACAGCCTGTCCAGATTCGATATTCTGTTGCTGAGTGGTTCAGTAGAGCCGCTACATCGAGACTACGATCTTTGGCGAAACGCGGTAAAACGCGACAGAGCCACTCACCCGGTAGAGATTACATTCCGATTGTAGCCTGCTCCTCCAACCCGCCCCAGTCCCGTGTTTCCTCTTCCGTAATTACCATCCAACAGATGAGTTGGATGTCCTCCTCGCGAATCCGGGGTTTGGGGTCCGGGCTCTCGAACGGCTCCAGCCCTAGTTCCTCGACCTTCTCGACGAATAGGTTCGACTTCTCCACTGGCCCGAGCCCATCGTCGTTGTAGATCTCACGGAACTCGCGCTGTTCCCGGCGGCTGAGCGGCGCCCCGACGGACTTGCGGGCCCGTTCGGCACCGTCCAGGTCGGTATTGGTCGGCGCGTGCTCGGACAGGTGCTCCTCGACCTCCCGGAGTATCTTCGGGACATCCGGCTGGACGTTCCGTGGGTCGACCTGATGCTGCCACTGGCTGAAGATGTCCCCGCGGGCTTCCTCCCAGGCATCATAGACGCCACCACGGGCCTCGTCCGGGAGCTGGCGCTCGGTTCCTGGGTCGCATTCGATACGCTTCAGACAGCCCAGCGTGTCGCGAACCAGCGGGTCGTCCTCCTCGTCGTCGGGTTCGCCCTCGGTGGATTCGTCGTAGTCCGCGGGGACGAACCGCAGGTAGATCTCCTCCCCGATTCGGGCGCAGAAGAAGAAGCCAGGATGGTCGCCGTACATCCCGGAGCCTGCTGCCCAGGGGAGTGAGGTCACCCGCTCCTCGTGGTCAGCGAGCCCGTTCCGGAGTTCCTGGCGGTACTCCTCGCCAGAGTACGCCGCGGCCTCCTTGCCGCCCTGTTCGTACGCGTCAGGGTCCTCGCTCTGCAGGGCCTCGATATCGGCCTTCTTGTCGGAGTAGTTCCGGTCGACGGTCTCCATGTCGGGGAAGATGCCGCCGTCCTCGCCGATGGTGCGGGCCGCCTGCGTGAGCTTCTGGCGGACTCGGTGCTCGAGGCCGAGTAGGTCGTCGAGCCGGTCTTCGGGGAAGACGCAGTGTGGGAAGATCTCGTCGTGAGGCGAGTTGACGCGGTCGATACGGCCGTTGCGCTGGACGACCCGCATCGGGTTCCACGGCAGGTCGTAGTTGATGACGTTCCGGGCGTCCTGCAGGTTGACACCCTGGCCGAGCACGTCCGTCGCGATGAGGATGTCGTAGTCGTCGGTCGCCCCTTCTGGGGCGTCGGTCGAGCTCGGTGCGAACCCGTGGACAGCATCTTCGCGTGTCACGCCGTCGACGGAGCCGTCGCCGGTAACGGCCGCGATACGGCCCTCGTAACAGGAGAGCTCCTCATCCTTGGTGACGGCTTCCTGCAGGTAGTCGAGCACCCACTGGACGGTGTCTTTGTAGTAGGAGAAAATCAGCACCTTCCGGTTCCGCCGGAAGGCCGCGTCGAACATCGCCTCCTCGGTGGTCCCCGCCCGTGCATCATCCCGCGCGTCGGACACGATGTCGTGGAGGGTATCACGGAGTGCGTGGAGCTTCTCGTCGTCATCCCTGGTTACTTCCGCGGCGCGGTCCCGCCAGTACCGAAGAATCTCGAGGTCGTTCTCGAGGTCGGCACGGAACTGCTCAGGGTTCGCGTCCTCGTCGGTCAGCTGCCGGGCGTTCACCTCGCCGTCGCCGACGCTGTCGAACGCCTCCTCGAACCCCTCGTCGCTGTCCATCTCGACCCACTCGTCGATGGCGTCCGCGTCGGGGGCGTACCCCTCCTCCAACAGCCCGAGCGCGACCTCGTTCTGCGCGACCATCCGCTCGAGTGTGTTCGCGAACGCGTATGACGAGGACTCAAACCGCTTGAGCAGCCCCGTCCGGAGCAGCCCCACCAGCGACAGCTCGGAGCCGTCGTCTTCTCCTTCGAGATAGTACGAGGGTCGGTAACGAGCCAGCTTCAGCTCGGACTCGTCGATGTCCTCGCCGGCCGCCAGCCCCTCAGCGATGTCCTGGAAGAAGTCGTCCCCGAACGTGTTGTCGAAGTCATAATCGATGCGACGCGGGCGCTGTTCGGGGAAGTCGACGTAGATGTAGCCTCCTTCGCCATCCGGGAGCCGTGCCTGGTCGTAGTTGTCCTTGATGAACCGGCGGGTCCGCCGGACAGTCGTCTGGTCGAGTACGTCGAACAGCGACTCCGGGTTCAGCTCCGAGGGGTCCTCGGACTGGGCGCTCTTGAAGCGGTCGCGGAGGGAGCGAATCCCGTCGTCGGCGAACGCCGCGTCATTCCTGATGAAGTAGCGCAGCAGGTAGTAGAGGTCCCACAGCGAGTTGTTCACCGGCGTTGCGGTGAGCATCACCACATCTTTCGGCGGCGTCCCGCGCAGGAGTTGTCGGAGGGCCTGTGACTGCTGCGTGTTCGGATTCCGGAAGGCGTGAGCCTCGTCCAGCACAACCATCTGGTAGTCCTCGATCTTTTGGTCGAGATACACCGAGTCGCCGCCGAGCTTCTGCTCGTTCCGGAGCTGACTGTACGAGATGACCTCGAAGAAGAAGTTCCACTCCGCCCGCACCCGCTTCCACATCCCGTCCCGGAGGTACGCCGGCGCCACGACGAGCGCACGCTGGCGGTTCTGCTGGACGGTCTGTTCCAGCAGCTTCCCGCCGATGTAGGTCTTGCCGAGCCCGACCTCGTCGGCGACGATGACGCCGCCGCGTTCCTCGAGGAAGCGCTGTGCCCGCAGCTTCCCATCCTCTTGGAAGTTCGCGAGTTCGATCTCTCCGTCTCCGTCGTCGCCCTCGGCTTTGAGTTCCTCGCCGTAGCGCTCGTAGAGCACCCGGAGGTAGATGATGTACGGGTCGAATGGCTCGAACCGCTCCTCGTACAGCGCGGCGAGGTCGTAGGGCTCGCTCTCGGCCCAGAGATCCTCGAACCACTCGCTCACGTCCTCGGTCACCTGCGGCTGGTAGGCGCCGAGGTTGAGCTCCAGGTTCGAGTTCAGCCCCGCACCCGTGAAGTTCGAGGACCCCGCGACGACGCCCTGGTGCCCCTCGTCGAACAGGTACGCCTTCCCGTGGACGAACCCGCCCTCGTGGCGTCGCACCTCGACGGCGTCCGAACGGAGCCAGTCCACGAGCTCCCGGAGTCCTTCGTCGACGTTCTCGGAGAACCCGAGCAGGTCCCGGTCCCGCTGGAGGTCATCGTCCAGCGACTGCAGCACCTCGTCAACCTGTTCCTGGTTGTACTGCTCGTCGTCCAGCGGGTCGCCGGGCTGGCGCCACTCCTCGCGGTCCTCATCGTTAGGTTGGGCGCCGATGAGCAGGCGCACGTCGCCGACCTCCTCCAGCCCTTCCCGGACGGAGAAGTACCCCCGCGGGTTGAAGTAGCCCGTCACCACGTCGAGATCCGGTGAATCGCGCAACTCTGCCCCGAGTCCCGACAGGTAGCTGTTTATCGCGGCGGTGAGGGTGTTACCACCACGATTATCGACGAACTGTGGCCGTTCAGTCATCGTCTTGTTCTGTGTGAACGACTTCCGCGGAATCACTTGCAGCCAGTTCCCGGATTCGGTCCCGAAGATTTTCCGAGGCCGCATTTTCTGTGAAGTCACTGAGAACCGTGTCGAGGTCCTCCCGTTCTAGGTCATAACCTTTCGCGACGAGAGCCTCGATTTGGGCACGGATTTCCTCTTCATCAACTGAATTATAGCCGGTGTTACTCGGGACGGGCCGCCCTCCAGGAAGTGTTTCTATTCCTCCCCGTTGGGTCAACTCCGCGGCCAATTCCGCCGCCTGCTTGATTTCGTCGCCACCCCAGTTCGGGATGGGCAGATTGTTTATCATCGGCGCGTTCATATGTCGGTCGACGATTCGGCGCAGCCACCAGTCGCAAGTGAAGCTATTAAAGTAAGCTAGTAGAGCGAGCTGTTCCTCAACAGACGTTCCAGACTCGTGTTCGACGGCGTGAATATATCCCTTACAGTAGACGAAACCCCTCTCGGGGAGCATCGTCGAGATCAGCGTTCTGGTGTTGTCGTTCATCGTGACATAGCGGAACGTCACAGTCGGATGCTCCACCGAGAAACTGATTTCGCCGTCCGACTTCACCATATCATCCTCCTCCTCATACAGTTCTTCGGGATCCACAAACCGCCGAAATTCCTTCTCCTCGTTTATTTGGAACTGGTCGACGCTTCGGGTCATGAACACTCTCCAATGGTGGGGCTCTCGTTCGCTGTTTGAGAGATCGCTGTGAGGGCCATATCCGGTAAAATCCCAGCGGGCGTCGTGCTTCCCTTTGAACCAGCCATCCTCTTGCGAGAGCCGGTGTCGCTGTTCCATTTTCGGGAAGACATCACGCGCACCGCTGTTATCGAACCATGGGACAACCAGCCGATTTTCGGTCGTCAGGTTCGCTAAGTCGTCGTATGAGAGGTGAATTGAGTTCGAGAGAGATATCTCATCAATTGCCTCTTCCCGTTCGATAGCCGGCCAGACATAGGCCCCTGGTTCCTCCTCTTCCGGCGACGTGGTGATGAGGACAATCATATACCGATGTTCCACGTTCTCGAAAATCCATCCGCCACGATTCCTCGCCTGTAGGACAGTCGCCTCAGCATCTTTGAGAAGGCGTCGCCGTAACTGCTTCCACCCCCCTAGCACGAGACACTGGCGAGGCAGGACATACCCGAGTTCGCCTTCATCATTCAATAAGTCCGTTGAGCGCTCCACAAACAGCTTGGCGTAATCGTAGTGACCGCGCCCCTGGTCCTTGAACGAACTCCCAACGTACTCTTGATATTGCTCGCGCTGGAGCTGCTCTCGTTCCTCCTCTTTGGCTTGTTGTGGATACTTTTCCCGGAGTTCGTCCATGTGGTCCTCGCGGCGCGAGGCAGGGATGGTGTTGAGACCGGGATGCCGCGTAACCCAGAACTGCTAAGGTTCGAATCGGACTTTGTCCCATGGCGGGTTACCGACAATAGTGTCGAACCCCGAACGATTCCCCTCAAACACCTCTGGGAACGCAGTTGGGAAGTGGAACACGTCAAACGGCTCCAGCACATCCTGTGCGTCCTCATGCGTTGATAGGCCCCCTGGGTCGTCGATGCTCGTGTCAGTGGCGAGTTCCGTGTTAATATCTTCGTCGATGCGAGCCGCGGTAAGGATGTCCAGACGTGCGCGTACGGGGGCAAGCGAATCGTCGATGCGATCCCGCGTAGCGCGGGCCTCCTGCACCTTCTCCGCGCTCGTGTCCGAGACGTTCTTAGCCTTCTGAATCTCGTCGTCGAGCTCGTCGATGATACCGGAACCGCTGTCGAAGTTACCCAGCGTCACCTGGTCCTCTTCCATCCCGAGTTCGTCGCTCACCTCTCCCAGCGTACCGACGCCGACGAGTGCGTCGCCAGACTGGAGGTTGTAATCGAGGAACGTCAGTGGAAGCCCAGGGACGAACGTGTGGACCCAGAGAGAGAGCCGTGCGAGTTCCGTGGCAAGCTCATTAATGTCTACGCCGTAGATGCAACGCCGGGCGATTTGCCGCCGGAGGAGCTGACTGCGCTCGATGTCGGGCGTGTATTCCTCGTCCTCGAAGGCGGCCTCGGCGGCGTTCTTCAGGTTGTCCAGTTCCTCCTCAACGCCGGTGAGAGTGGTCTCCTGCAGGTAGTTCCGGAACGCTTTCTCGATACGGTCGACGGCGCCGACGAGGAAGTGGCCAGAACCCATCGCGATGTCCGCAGTGCGGAAGTCAAAGAACGCGTCTGCGGCGGCGGCGTCGCCCTCTTCTTGCCGGATGCGGTCGATTCGGTCGAGATGGTCCTCCAGCGCAGGGTCCAGCGAGTAATCGAGGAGGTGCTCGACGAACCGCGTCTTCGTGTAGTACGTGCCGGTGGCCTTTCGCTCGCCGGACTGGCCGTGGAGGTACACCTGCCCCTCCGCGATGACGACCTCGTCGGCATCCTCGGCCGGGACGTACTGCTCGTTGCCGTCTGCGGTTTCGGTGGTGAGGTCTTGGTCGGCAACGGAGAGCTCGGACTCCAGCAAGCCCTCGTAGATGACGCCGAACTCGCGGACCCCGACGTTCCGGAAGTCGACCGGGCCCTCCCAGCCGTCGGGCGTCTCGTCGATGAGGAGGGCTTCGAGGGCGGGCCCGAACTTCGCATCCGTGAGTTCGACTTCCGAGAGCTGGTAGCCGGCTTCGGTCCAGTCCTTGTTTTTCGAGAGTAGTCGACCATCGTAGGCAGGCAGGCCCATCGTCGAAGACCCCTCGTGGATGGCCGTGGTGAGCGTCATCACCTCGTCCCAGAGTGTGGTGAGGTTCTCGTCGTACGCCATCCCGTCGTCGATGTCCCGGGCCTTCTGCTTGATCGAGTACTTGTCGTACTGGTTGTTGCGGTAGCGCGGGAGGAACCGCTCGTCCTCGGCGTAGGCGACGAACAGCAGCCGGTACAGTAGCACCAGCGTCATCCGGTAGGTTTCGTCGAGGTCGTCCTTGTCCGGGTCGTCGAGGTCGCGGGCCTCGGCCAGTGCCTCGGCCAGTTGCGGGACCACATCGTCGTAGATGCGCTCGCGGAGGCGCTCGCCCAGCCCAGTGGCGTACTCCTTCGAGTCCTCCATGATTTCGTGGAGGCTGCCACCCTCCTGGAGCGCGTCACCGGAGAAGAGAAGCCAAAGATAGGCCGCCTGCTCGTCGTCGAGGAGGCGCGTGTTCACCTCAACGTAGGTGTCGGTCTGGCCCCGGGAGCCGAAGCCGGCCTCCGGGTTCGTCGTGTAGAGCCGGAGCTGGTCGCCCGAGCTGCCGATGACGTAGTCGAGATTGCGCTGCTCGGCCTGGCGGAGGGCATAGGCAACCGGCGAGTCGCCGACGAAGCGGTCCTGCTTGTGCTCGAACGACTCCTCTTCTTCGAGGAACACCGCGACGGCAGATTCGCGACCGTCTTCGGTGTGTTTGAGAACGTAGCTGTGGTCGGTGTCGCGCTCGATGGTGTAGTTGAGGCCTTCAAGCAGCTCGCGGGGGTCGTCCGCCAGGGCGTTCTGGGCGCGCTCGGCGGCGTCGGCCCAGTCGTCCCGATTGGGGACACCCTCGGTCAGTTCGTGCGTCGAGAGGAGTCCCTGGTTGTGGAGCCCAGCGAGGTCGTCGGAGAGCTGCGGGATGGTGTCTTTCAGGAAGCTCCGGGCCGAACTGCCGCTCGGCTTGTCGAGGGCTGCCTCGCAGACGCGTTGGGCCTGCCCCGCATCGATATCACGGAACACCATCGGCTCCTCACCACTGGGGCCACAGAGGCCGACCCTGGCACCGCCATACTGCGCGACGATGAGCACCGGCGAGACACGGCCATCCCTGCGATCCGTGTACGTCGTCTGGAGGAACTCCATGGTGGGCTCGCCGTCAGATTCCGTGACGACGATTTCGAGTCTGTTCCCACTCCCCTCCCCCAGGTAGACTTCACACGCGGCACCCGTGCGATCTGATTCCCACGGGATAGCGTCCCCATCTAATAAAAATTCGCCCGACATGAGACGGGCGACGTATTGACTGGACAAATATGTGTGGGTCGGTGGAGTCGTAGTATTGAGATTGAGCGGTAATAGCAAGAGTCTCTGGCAGCAGTCGGCTTGGCCTTGGTCATACTAACTACAGTTTCAGCTACTCACCTGGTAACCGATTCAGCAGATCCGACTGCCTCCTACCGCGGTGGCCACCAGTCCAGTGCCGCGTTGTGCTGCTCGATATGTTCATCAGCCACCAGAGACAGTTCTTCTACTTTCTCCCCGTGTCGCCCGGTCAAGGAGCGCTGGAGTGACTCACTCGCCGTCTCGAATTCCGGGTTGAGCCAGATGCGTCCGGATTCATCGAAGGTCCAGAGGCCGGCGTCAAAGGCCACGTGATGGGTCCAGTCCAGCAGGACGACGTTCTCGATATCTTCGGCCAGCTGCTGATGGTCTGCCCGGCTGAGGATATGCGAGACGGTAAGCAGGTCCGCGTGTTCGATTCCAGAGAGCGGGCAGCGGTGCTCGAACCGTTCGAAGACGGCGCGTCTGAACTCGGCGCTCACGTGCACCTGCGTTCGGCGTGATTCCGAGAGCGTTCCCGACGTATCCTCAGGGTTGTCTCGTTCTGCCCTTTAGGCGATGTCCAGGAGTCGAACCTTGACGATCCTGGTTGTGGGACGGTATCTGGGTCGGCCGCATATTGGAAGAGCGCCTCCTTAACCATGGACGGATGTGAAGCAAAGAGTCAGTTCGTGATACCTGCTCAATTCGCACACTGATAGCTCCAGGACTATCATTGAGAAGGTATATGTTCCTTCCACAACATTTCTCCTCACGCATGGTAACTTATCTCATCTCTGACTTCCACTTCGGTGATAAGTGGATACAATCATGCCGCCGAGATTTTGATACAGTAGAGCAGATGAACACCCATCTCAAGTCACGCTGTCTGGCCGTCGTCGACGAATCCGATGAGCTCGTATTTCTCGGCGATATTATCGGCAAAAATGGAGATGAGAACGAAGCATGGACATGGTGGGGTGAACTTCCAATTGACATCTGGGTAGCAGGCAATCATGACCCGTTCGAACGGTCGGAATTCTCCGACCTTCCACTTCCGCTACACGCTGAATATTCGTTTGCTGCCAACGGGTTCGAATTCCATTGCTGTCACAAGCCGAGTCAGCTCCCTGATGATTACGAGGGATGGGGAATCTACGGTCACAAGCACAATGAGAATCCCGAGGAGTATCCGTTCCTGGATCAGGAATCCAGCAGAATCAATCTTTCAGCGTCCATGATTAATTATGAACCCGTCTCCATAGATGAAATTATATCGTACATCGAAACGGAAGAAAGCTATACTACTCGACTGGATACCGGCTGAAGTACCCCTCTTGGAGCGGTCGTAACCGTATCACTCAGGGGGAGTAGGAATCTATGCCCCATCCAGCATGTATAATCATAGGTACTACTCTCCCCCTGCTATTCATCGCCAAGAAATCTTTTTGTCCCGTTTCCGCGAAGTTCTGTCGTCTCTCGAGGGACATGTTCTAACTCTCCATCTGCATGAATATACCACCATTCTGGGAGCATCGATAGCCCCCCCTGTGGGTTTGGGCTGAAACACTCTTCCGGAAAGTTAGGTAATCCGTCTATCGCGCCTTCCAAATCATCGGGCCATGATATATCTGCGGAATGTTGGCGCAGAATGAGGTAAGTAGCTCCAGCGATATCCATCGGGGGCGTTGGGATTCGTGGCAGATCTGGATAGTCATCGTACAACCGTCCCTGATCAGGAATATCGTAGGCTTGCTCTAAGATATCTATATCGATAGCACGGGGGGTATGTTGAACGTGAAAGACTGGATGATCTGGTTGTGGTTCCCACTCGAAGTCGAAATGGAAACCATGCCGAATCTCTGCAGGAATCTTTCCTGATTCTTGGTCTCGTTCGCCCGTTATCTTGAGATAGGTGATTCGAGCGGTCGACTTTTCGATTACGAATTTCGGCTCACCTTCTTGATCGGGTTCACGAACTCCCACCTTTTGCTCGAATCGGGCACAGATATGAAGTCGGTGAACGTCGGAATTAGAGGGGTACGCCATACCCGTGAATCTGTGAAATGAACCAGGAGGGCTGATTATCTCAACTAAATTTTTCTTCGAATCGAAATCCATATCGACCGGCTCACCACTCCCTGGCACAGAGGGGCCAACGACATTATCGAGGTTACCGAAATAGGTACTGAAGCAGCTGAAAATCTCGCCAGCGTACCCTTCAGTGGTGGGATCAATTCGAGACCAACTCATGTTTCTCTACTTCATCATCCAGGGTTTGTACTCAGCGTGCTTTGCGACGCTAACCCGGGATCTACTTGCGCCCATCGGGAGCCACCCCCCAGGGTTCTTGGAGTGTGCCTCACAGACCGGTTCCTCCATCATAACACCGTAGAATCGCGCTTCGTGGTCGCCACCCTTTTCGCGGTCCTGGCATGTTGATTGACTAATCTCGTCACACCCGAATCGCTCGAAGAACTCACTTCCATCCGGCAACCCGTCGTCTTCTGGTGTCAAATTGTTCGCTCGAATTTGGTCGATTTTCGGTTTCCACCACCATTTGCCTGCACCACTGAATGGTCCTTGATAAAGTGCGTCAGTAAGCGGCTCATGATACTGCTCGTCTTCGATGAACGTTTGGTGGTCAACGTTTAGGTAGGCAGCAGTCGCTATCGGGTTTAATAGAGCGCCAGGGAATTTCAGCAGTTCGTTATAAATCCAATAACCTAGAAGCGTGATAAATCGACGATCAAACTCGTCTTCTGTGGCATCGGGATCTGCCCCAACGATTGTTCTCGGGTTACCCCAGGCATACTGATCCATCTGTGATCGGACTGTTTCGTCCGCGCGTAATATCTCTGGAATGGGGGAAGTCGATTCGCTTTCCTTTAGCTCCAAGTACGCATCGCGAATCTCTCTAAATCCTCGGGCAACGTTTGCTGTCTCGCTTGCCAGCCATTCAATATCCTTACTCGGATCGAATTTGATTACGTCCTCTTCGTATTCTTCGATTCGTCGTTTTGCCTCGTCTTCATCTTTCCGTTCACGGTGATAGATACAGAGTGGAATGTTTTCATCACTACACATCTGCCGAACATCTTGTCTCCGGACATCGTGTTCATAATATCCGCGTAGATTCTGATCCAAGACGACGAGTAGAGGATAAGTGGGATCTTGGATTTCCTCTTTGAGCGGTTCCAAAACATCAGGTGCTTCAATTAGCGTGTCTGGGTCAAATTCTTCAATTTGAAGGTCGCTACCCTCCGTTGCAGCCTCAAATCCGGTTTTAAATCTGTCACTCCTCTCTTTCACGTCCTCGAACAAGACGATACGTCTATCGTCAAGCGTCATAGTGGATACCGTACCTCGAAGGCCGTGCTATATGCCTCTGGCGCTGCGACCAACTCTATCTCCCCGTCCACATTATCTACGACTCGTTTGACAATGTACAGGCCTAACCCAGCGCCGACGCTTTCCGGACCTCCTGAATCCGTGGTCGAGTACAGCGGATCGAAAATCCGGTCCTCCTCTTCCTCAGGGATACCAGTTCCGTTATCGATGACACGTAGCTTATGGGTATCTGAGGTATTCTCAGCTTCGAACCGGATTTTGTTCCCTTCAGGTGGTGCTGATTCTTCGGAGACGGCCTTAATCGCGTTCGTCAACAGGTTTGTGAGTACCCCAGAATAGAGTGCCACATTCATTTCTGGTCCGGATAGATCGAATTCAATCTCATTCTCTATTTCGATGTTATAAGCGGACAATCTCGATTCGAAGCGGTTGACTACGTGTCGTACTTGCGATTTAGGATTAATTTCCGACTCCTCTTGGCTCGAGAGCCTTTCCATGAAGTTTTCCGCATACCCGAGATGGCTTCTGAAGTCCGACACGAGGCGTTCCGTCTCATCAATTGTCTCTTGCAAATTCTCGCTCCGCTCTTTTTCCGGAATCGACCTCCACTGACGCAAGAGCTCCTCTGCGTTATCGAGAATATTCGACGACTCATGGCTCATGAAGGCCGTGACCGCACCGAGGAGATTCATCGACTCGACCGCTTCACGCGCTTCGCGTTCGGCCTGTACAGACTCGGTGGCAACCTCTTCTATTTCTCTTACCTCAGATACGAGCTCCTCCTTATCATCTGGGTCAATACCGGTGCTCCGTTCGATATCTTCGATTGTGGACTGAGTCTGTTCCCCGAGCTCTGAGCGCTTTCGCTCAGCTCGTTCTATCCGCTGCCGTTTCTGCTCTTGTTTATTGACAATCGACAGGCCCTCAATTGCTCCGCGTATGATGGTCTGCAGTTGATTGAAGCCTTCGTTCTCAATGAACCCCTGTCGATCCATCGCAGGGACGAGCCGTTCCGGTTGTTCTTGGTCGCCACCACGATAGCTGGACACGTTCACCGCCCCCAGAAGGTTGCGCTTTCCTGGAAGCGCAAGCTGGGCTCGAGGAACACTGATGTTTAATTCATTCTCAGGGAACAGGCGCTCCGTTATCGGCGATCGCCACTCTCGCTCACGTCGGGCCTGCGATTCAGAGAGATTCAACCAATCGTTCTCTCTATCACCGTAGGGTGGCATCCGGAATCCCTTATCAATGACTCGCACGCCGCCGTTCTCTTTTAACCACGAGGGGACTGAGCGACCGTCTAGCGTTTCCATACCGCGAAACTGCCCCTGGCTCATGTCGAAGTATCTAATTTCTCCATTCAAATGCGAAATATATGTCTCGTTGAGAGTATACGTAAATTCCCGGTTCTTGTCCGCATTATTCTGGTGTTTGAACCGGTAGAGCACCGTATCTCCATCAAGTTCGATTTCAACTAGCGATGTCCAACGGTCATAGATTTCCTTAGCGGGGCTCTGAGCAACGCTCCCTTCTCCAGGGGGGGCAAAATAGACAGAAAAGCCGGGGTCGCCCTCAGCATCCTCGCTGACTACCTCCGACGGCTCCGGTTCGTACGGGGCAGAAACGATATCCAACACCTCTCCAGATGCCTCTTTGAGTTTCTCCTGTGACCAGTCTTCGCGAAGGTCCGTTATCTGGAGTGTCGTCCCCTCATCATCGCTGCTCGCATCGTCGTACAGGCGATACTCGATTTCCATCTCTCGGAGGCCAGATCCGCTCTCGAATTCCCGCCAGTCGAACTCGGCGACCAAACGCCGGTACTCGTCTTCGGTCGGATCCTTGGCAACTGATTCGAGTTCTAACTCTAGTCCCAGATTACGAACTGCGAAGCGGCCGACGCCCTTGGACCCTGTAACCTCGCGACCGTAGCGTCGTGATTCCGGATTGCGGCTTCGATTCGATGTCGCTATCGTCATCCAGTTTTCGCTGAACTCCCGCTCCGTCATCCCATGCCCGTCGTCCTTGACGACTAGCGTCTCGTTCTCGTTTTCAAGCCAGATGTTGCACTTGGTGGCATCGGCGTCGTATGCGTTTTTGATGAGTTCTGTAAGTGCAACTTGGGTTGATGCGATGAGCCGTTCGCCGAGTTCGGAGAGCAACTGGCTATCGCTAGAGAAACGGGCCTGCTCCCGAGTAATGAGCCCAGATTGCGCCATGGTTAGTTGACCGACCTTGCTGGCGGCTATATAAATAGCTTTCACCCGGACGGGATTCTCTCACTGTCCTTTGTCTGAATCTCTCAGATGGGTCTCCGGTCACACCCCCTATCCAGTCTTTTCCGTTACTGTACTAGGGACACAGACCCGCTCAATCTCACGAACCCTATTCGAGGCCGAGTATGTCTCGAACGGTATCGTCTAGCCTCGAGGAAACATCTTCGACGTCCTGTCCACTATCAAGTCCCTCACAAAGGTCGGAATATGCTGCTGCCAGCCGTTTGGCTTCGTCCCTCGGCAATTCCCTTGTGTCGATTATGGGGACGTCCTTGAGCTCGTTTGGTTCGATTTTATGTAGCCCACGGGCGTACGTCCGTCCACTCCGCTTCGTGATTTCATCGGCGACGCTGCTGTTCAAGTATGCCAACAACGCCTCTACCTCCGTATCGTCGAACCCATCGAGTGTGATATTGTGGAGGTTGTTCAGGGTCCGGATATCAGCCCCATTTCGGATGAACCGAAATCCATCCTTGCTCATGTACGTGGCCACGATGTCCGGGGTTGCCCGCCAATCAACCGCGTACCAGGGGTCACGGTTGTCAGCTAAGTAACTTTTGTCAGCCCCAATCTCACGTCCGTGGTCGAGATACGACTGTAACGCTTCGTCCTCAACGTTTCTGAGCTTCTCATCGTCATCATAGCAGTAGAGCAGCCACACTTCGTCACCACCCTCTCTCCGCGACTCCCAGTGATCGTCGGTGAACTCCAGCTGTTTGAACCCACTCGTCCGGCGGATGAGCCTCGCGAGGTGAGACCGGTCGAGGTTCCACTCTTCAACCTCGCTCTGAGTCAAACAAAAGTAGTCGTTCTTTCCAGTCGCGATACCGCGTTTGATATCCGCCACCTGACGGAAGGGGGTCAGTCCCGGAATTGAATCCACCTCCTCCGGGTTGACGTAGTTCCGCCAGTCGTTTTCAACTAACAGTTCATGCTGGGCAGCTCGATTCACCAGGCCGAACTCGGTCTCCCCCGTCATCGCGCCGTCGACGGCGGCAAGGAGCGTCTCGACGGCGGGCCATTCGTCTACCTTGATGAACGCTGTATCGTGGTCATCACCAATCGCCCGCTTTTCGAGTAGAGTGATGCAGGGCATGACGTCTGCAGCCCCAAACACCGGCGTGTCCAAATCGAGGAAGACGAACGCCTGAATCGCAAAACGGTCGAGCAGAAACGCTCGGAGGGTCTCTCCATAAACGGTATCGAAGAACCGGGACGGAGTGATGAATGCCATCCGCCCCCCTTGCCCAAGGAACTGCTCGGAATGGGCGAAAAAGTACGCGAACAGCGGCGACTGGCCAGTGATGGAGACCCCTGCCTCTGCATCGAGGATTCTATTGTACCGGCCGCGGCCCTCGTCAAGAGCGTGGCTCCGAGAGTACGGCGGATTGGCGACAATCGCATCTACTTCGGGAATCCGTTTCGGGTTCCGCTGGTCGAGACGCGTCGACGAGCCATCGACGAAGGTATCCATATAGTCCGAGTGATGAAAGTTCGGCGACCCATCCCCATTCTCGAGCTTCAACCCTGCAGAGGCCATGACGATCGCTAAAGCGTTTACATCCACGCCCCACATCTCAGTTACCTTGCTGGGCTCCGGGGCTGCCTGCTTCTCGTCGTACATGCAGGCAGTCAACACGCCAGCGCCGATGCCCGGATCGAGCACCTCATCATCGCCAGCAGTCACGGCCCAGGCGGCCATGAATTCGCCCACGTGCCGGGGGGTACGGAACTGCCCTCGTTCCCGGCGAATTTCGGGCGGAACGAGGTTTTCGAATAGCTCGCCGATTGCATCTGTGGGCATTTCGAGGCCACGAACGTGCTTTCGGGTATCCAACAGAGGGGCGAACAACTCCGCGTCGATTCCCTTGACAAGGGTATCGAGCGGGTTCTCGCTGAATGCTTCGTCATCGGTCTCTGCCCCGGCCTGAATCAATTCTGCGTAGATATCGTCGGTCTCAGCGAGCGGCTCCAGTGCTTCCGATTCCTCCTGATAAATCTGATAGAGCGTAGACTTCAGCAACCGGTTGAAGGCCGCGAGATTGCACATGAGTCGGTCCGGATTTCCGGCCCCAGTGACACCGAAGTCGGCCATCCAGTCGTTCACTGACGCTGTCCGGTCGTCGGGAAACTGGAGGTATTCGTAGATTTCACTCCCGACATCCCTTATTTCACCCTCTATCTCCTCTATTCCGTCCGGAGGTGACAGCTGACGGCTCATCTTAGCTGGTGGTTGGTCGGCCCCAATGGTGCATGGATAGAGTAGTTTGACTGTCGGCGCTCCACATCTTCAACCTATCCAACCCGCTTGGAGTCCTGCACTCGCCATGATTTAACCTGGAAAGCAAGGTTAGATTTGCAACGGGTAACCGGACCGATCTGAAAGCTGTGCCCCTTAAATCGGCGGATTTCGTTCCGTCCGCGCCTCCTGAAACAGATCGAGAGAGGTATGTTTTGATAGAGTCACCTGAATCGAAGGTGGCCTCCGGTCGGTGCTCCTCAGGATACACGACTACATACTACTAGGGGGGCATGATAAACCTCCGGAGACGTGCCCTTAGCAAGGTACCGGCAGTGTTGATCCGGAACAACAGGGGTGCTTGCCCTCTTACCACTGTTACAGTGGCAGTACCATCTCTTAATTGAGCTATCAGCACTCATGCTCGCGAAGCCGTTCGCGAGTCCCCATTACCCCACAGGCCGGGCACTGCTCGATAGGCGCGCCGAGGTCCGGCGCCCGCTCTCGCAGTACGGCGCGCAACTCGTCGCGGACTTCAGCATTCCGGGTAAGTCGACTCGCCTTCCGGACTCGCGCCCGGACGAACTGCCAATCCGGCCGGGATCGAGTTCGCTCATGCGAACACCTTGCCAGGCTCCTCACATCCCTCGGCGTGCCTGCCCCCACGCCGGAGCTCGCACAAGTTCTCGCACGTACTCCCACAGCCGAGGCCCCGGCGAAATGCCCGCCTACCAACGACGTTGAGATCCATCCCACGAGGCCCCTATCCGAGACGACGCCTACCGCGGTGGCCACCAATCCAGTGCCGCGTTGTGCTGCTCGATATGTTCATCAGCCACCAGGGACAGCTCCTCTACTTTCTCCCCGTGTCGGCCGGTCAACGAGAGTTGGAGTGACTCACTCGTAGTCTCGAACTCCGGGTTGAGCCATATCCGTCCGGATTCATCGAAGGTCCAGAGCCCGGCGTCGAAGGCCATGTGATGGGTCCAGTCCAGCAGGACGACGTTCTCGATATCTTCGGCCAGCTGCTGGTGGTCGGCCCGGCCGAGGATATGCGAGACGGTAAGCAGGTCCGCGTGTTCGATGCCAGAGAGCGGGCAGCGGTGCTCGAACCGTTCGAAGACGGCCCGTCTGAACTCGGCGCTCACGTGCACCTGCGTCCGGCGCGATTCCGAGAGCGTCCCGGACGTGTCCTCACTCGCTCCGCCTCGGTCTGCCGGCTGTGTCCCGGAGTCAGTGGCCGTTGGTTGCGGGACGGTATCTGGTTCCGTCGCATACTGGAACACTGCGTCCCAATCATCGACGTATTTGGCGAGTGGCCCCGAGTACTGGCCGTCGCCTTCGATCCAGATCTTCTGGTCGCCTTTGGAGTAGGTCTCCTCCTCGATCAGGTGTTGGGTGAGGAAGATGAAATGGTGCTCGTCGGGGTCGAACTCGTGTTTGTCCCAGACGTCGAGCGTGATGTTGACGACCGCTCGCTCGGAGCCCTGCTCGATTTTCTCGACTTCGCGGTTGTAGCGATGCCAGATGTGCTTCTGGCCCTGTTCGTTTTCGTACTCGCGACTTTTGCCTTCGGAGTACCGGACCTTCCCGATGACGCCGGGGTCCTCCCCGAGCTGGAAGTGGAAGATGCGGCCGTCGAGATCCGTATCGATGTAGACCCCTCGCTCTCGGGCTTGTTGCTCCAAAAGTGCCAGCCAGTCCTTCGTCGCTTGCGGTGGCATTGCTGTGTGGTCCGGCGGGAGGTTCATTTCAGTACCGGGCCAGTCGGCTCTACGGCCTTCACCAAGCGAGGTGACCTACTTTGAAACGACCGGGTGGAGAGCTGTCGAACAGCAGTCTTAGCTGCTCTTGTGGGCGATGTGAGTAAGCACATGGATTAAGTGCCGAACGTTGCCTACGACTTGGTATGGGCACGGAGCCACGAGACGTGGGCGACTTCGAGGGCGTCGAGCCTGCCGCCCACCCTGTTGTTCCCGAAGGTGTTCTCCGTGGCATCAACGATCTCGCTGCTGGTCGGACGGTCAGCAACGCAGAACTCGACGACAGCCTCAAGTTCTAATCCCGGGGCTGCTGAGTGCCCCGGATTTCGCTCTCTGACAACTAACGGCGCCTCATTCTTCCCGCCGAGTATGTACGTCGACGGCTGGCGCAGCGGGACCGAGTACAAGGTGCTTGAGCCGTTGCTCCATCGGCTGGGCTTACGGGCACAAGTCAAGCGCAGCGTCGCCCACGACGAGTTCCACGAGCTCGTCCGGCAGCATCATGAGCCGTTCG
Organism: Haloglomus litoreum; assembly: GCF_029338515.1. Lineage (GTDB taxonomy): Archaea > Halobacteriota > Halobacteria > Halobacteriales > Haloarculaceae > Haloglomus > Haloglomus litoreum. The sequence goes on from NZ_CP119988.1 coordinate 1,272,251, forward strand.
TCGTCGTCCTGGACGAGGTCGACCGGCTGGAGGCGCAGACGCTGCTGCGCGAACTCATCGAGCATTCCGAGGCGGTTGTGGTCGCGATTACGACCGACGCCGACCGCTGGGTCGGCACGCTCGAGCCACGCCTGCAGTCTCGGGTGACCGACCTCCGGCCGCTGGCGGTCGATGCCTACGACACCGAGACGCTGGCGGATATCCTCAGCCCCCGGGCCGCGCGGGCGTTGGCTGGTGGCGTGGGGCGCGCTGGGGGTGGCGAGTTGCGCTGGAGTGAGGTCGGCGAGTGCTGGTTCCTCGAGGTCCGGGCCAAGAACACCGCTGGGGGTGGGCCGACGGTTCGAGACGCCTGGATGCTCGAGCCGGTCGAGGCCAACGTGCGGCGGGTCTCACGGGAGCGTGGGCGGGGGAGTGGCGCGTCGTGGGTGCAGGCTTCGAAATCGAGTGTGCGCCGGTGGGTGACGGCGGCCGCTGGGGAGGTGGCCGAGGACGCCAGCCAGCCCGAGCGGTGGCGTGAGGTCAGCAGTCACGACCTTCGGCGGTCGTGGGCGACGTACCATCTTGTCGAGCGGCAGACGACGTCCGGACGATGATGGCCATCGGGTGGGGGAGTGAGTAACCTCTCCATCAGACGTTCGTAGCATCCTTTTTTGTGAATGGACAGTGGCCTTCTGGCATGGCATCGGGGCCGGTGAACGAGGATATCGTTGGAGAGGGGGCTGGCCAGATTGAGGTTGTGGACAAGGTGATATTTTATCTGCTATTCGCGACGCCCGGGGCCTCACTGAGGCACCCAAGCGACGCCGTTTCAGATAAAAATCGGGTTGTAAGTAAGCATCTGTTCACAACTACAGAGCGGTCTAAATATGCAGTAGCCATCGCAGTGTTATCTCTGGCGATATGGACGGCGCTATCGATAGCGATACCCATTGACTGGCCAGTACCCTCATTTGGAACTCAACTTGCCGCCTCAGCCGGATTGTTCGTCGTCGCAAGTTCTATTGCATGCGTAATAGGAATAGATGGGGGCCATTCCAACCTCTCGTTCATCGACAGTTCTGATCGCCCCGACATGTTTGACCAGATTGCGACATTTATTGTTTCAGCACCGCTCTTGTTTAGAAATGCTGCGGGTGGATTTGTTGTGGGTGCATCGATCTCTGTTATTCTTTTCCCTATCGGTCTGGAACAATTTGCCAGTGGAATTGTACTCATCTCGATTATTTCGGCCACGCTGTTTGGCGCGTGTTGGGTTCTCCCGTTTACATTCATATCTGGGGAGGTAGACAAACTCGATGAGTGGTATTCTGTTTTTGAGCGGTACGAGAAACTACACGAAGACGCTCAAACACTGGAGCAGCAGTTTGATGGAGACATCACCATTGAGACAGCCGAGTTCAATCCGCGACAGTTCGAGAACTTCGATGGTGCCCGTCGGGTGGTCACACGATTTGAAACCCTCGTCGATGCGTATGACCGGCTTCTGGAGCTCCGAACACAGCGAGCAGAGATGTCTTCGTCTGGTGATTCAAATCTCGCTACGACCCTCATTGAGAGCTACGTACAGTCGTATGATGATGCCGAGAGCGCCACCGAAAGTGTCGATGCACTCGAGGCATGGCTAGACTCGCTCGACAGCTACGCGAGCACATATCAGGATGCCCAGCGCACGGCCTCGGAAACCGGCTTCTCGGAGCATTTCGCTGAAGCGGTTACGTCGCCAGACGCGATTTCAGAGCTGTCATCGCCCGAGGAGGTGCAAGCAGAAGGACAACGCGCCAGCGAGTGGGTCCACCTCTATCGTGAGTATGCACGGGTAGCAGCGCTGCTCGCTTCAAACACCGACGCCCCGAGGGGGCGTGAGCTGACCGCAATCGATGGGATTGGAGAGCAGCGTGCTGAAGCGCTGTCCGAAGTGGGGATTACGGATGGCAGTGACCTCTCTACCGTTGCTCTCTCGACGCTCGTGGACGTCGGTGATATCGGCGAAATCACCGCCTCAAAACTGCAGGCCCGGGCTAAAGGCACGATACATTCGATCCACATCGAGGACCTTCCAGGCGTCGGCTCAGAGACAGCGCGGGCGTTACGCTCGACTGGCTTCCATACCCTCGAATCGATTGCCGAGAGTTCCGAAGCCGAACTGGCAGAGGTCCCTGGAATCGGCTCGGCCAAAGCGTCGCATCTGAAAGCGACCGTCGAGTTCGTTCTGGGAGACGGTGTTCCCGAGTCGCATCGGCAACGGGTGACCGAGCAATATCGTCCCTCGACGACCAATCTCCAGCGGGCCAAATCAGGCCTCGGCCAACTGCGGGCATGGGTTCAGGCGCACGAACGGTATTTTGACCTCCGGCTCAAGGCCTACCAGAGTGGCTCGAAGCTTCCCAGCCCGGCGGGGCAGACGGTCCCGTTCTCAGTGGCTGACGCCGCACCCTGGACCTGCACGACGGTCGGCGACGCACAAGCGGCGCTTGACGAGCTTGACACGGTAATTACGTCACTCGGGCAGTACCAGACCGCGCGGAATCGGCTTGAGGCAGTGAGTGCTGAATCCTCGGACGGGGCGGCATCCGAGATACTGCAGGCAGTGGAGACCCAGCTTTGGACGGCCGAGTTGCCTGACGAGCTCCCCGCGATATCCGCACGTCTGGCGACTGCTGAGCGTCATCTCGACCTCGGCCGCGAGGTGATCAACGCGATGGAGCAGTATCCAGACTACCCGTTCGACAGCCTTGTTGAGGCACTGATTTCGTCGGTCGAATCCGAGTCGCGGGCCGAGGACTCTGTGGCGGAGCTTCGCACCCTCGTTGAGAGCTCGGTGCAGGTCCTCGAGTATCTTCAGACGGTCGACCCCACCCACCCCGCAATTGAGGCCGAGCAGTGGCAGCGGACGATTCGCACGGCGCTCGAGGAGCGGTTCCCGGATTCCGTGATTCCGGTTCAGAAGCAGGTGCAGCGGCTCAAATCCTCCCGCTGGACCCGAACGCAACTCAACGACCTCGATTGGGCTGAGTTCGAGGTGATTATTGCAGCCCTGTTCGACGCCCGTGGATACGAGACCGAAGTGACCGCCGGGACGAAAGACCTCGGCGTCGACGTGTGGGCCGAGGCTGGCGACGAACGGATCGCGATTCAGGCAAAGCACTTCACGGACGGGAATACCGTTGGCCGGGAAACGCTGCAGAAGCTCTCGAGTACGCTCGCGAAAGGCGATGCAGACCGGGCGATCGTGGTGACCAGTTCGTCCTTCGCGTCGACAGCCGAGCAATATGCGGCGGACTTCCCGCAGGGGCTCGAACTGATGGACGGGGATGACCTGCTTCGGGCGCTGAGCGAATCTGGCGTGCCGCCGCCTGTCTAAGTTGAACGTCCGGCCCAGAAGTACTGATTGCTGGTATTTTTCTCCATCCTATCCAACACCCGACGCCCTCGCGCAAGTACTCCTCGGCCGCCGCTTCGGGTATGGCGACCAGCAGACGCCGCACGACCGACCGCAATTCCGTCCCAACCTTGTCTGGGTCCTCCTGGACCGCTCCGGGAGCGACCAGCCGATTGCCACGCTCAAGGCGCTGGCCGCAGCGAAAGAATCTGGAAATCTGGAAATTGACGACATAGCGTTATATCAGCCGCCAGTGTTCGACCCGACCCGGGGACAGTGATGATCCGTGATGCCAGCTATCTCGACCGCGAGTGGGTCCCCGAGGACCTCCAGCATCGCAACGCAGAGAAGAATGCCCCCCGCAGCGCGCTGAGCCCGCTCGTCGACGATAGCAGTTGGAGTGCGCTCGGGCAGGTACTCATCAAGGGGCCCTCCGGGGCCGGGAAGACCGCACTCTCGCCGTACAGCGGGCTACACTCGGCGGGGACGCTGAAGCGCCCGTATGCCACGTCCATTGTCGTCGCACAGATTTCGCACATTGTGTCCGATTGGTGCATACCATTTTTGTCGACATATCGCCCTACAACGGGTCCGACTGGGTAGGGTACACCTCACTGCCCCCTCACCTGACGGCACGAGGAGGCGGGAGGCCGTTGCCCCACGGCAACGAAGCCCCCTACGGGTTCAGGAACAGGACCGACCCCAGCACGGAGAGTCCCACGATGGACAGAATCGTATAGGCAGCCACCTGTGCATCGTAAACGCCGGGCTCACGATTCCCGAAGTGCTGGTGCTTCTTGAACACCAACTCAAAGAGCGTGACCCCCCCGGAGAGGGCGTTCTCGATAATCGAAGCGAGCCGGCTCGCCAGTTCGGCCAATTGCCCCACCTCCGCCTCCACAGGAGAGGCGGAGTCCGAGGGGTCACCATCCCTGCTCGCCTGGAACAGACCCGGAAGCCCGAGGAGGCCACCGATGATGGCAACGATTCCTGCAAGCACGACGAACTCCTCGAAGACCGGTTTGGCCCGGAGGAATGGGAGGTTGAACGGCTCATGCGGGAGAACGACATAGAACAACAGTAGGGCTCCGCCGAAGCCCCACACGATTGCAGCCTGCGGCCTGAGCCCTTCGGCCAGGCAATACAGGATCAGGACGGCCATGATTCCCAGTATCGCACCGTCTTGAGCGAGTGCTTCCAGTAGCACGGGTTCTCCCCAGACCGATTCAAGGGGTATGCGTGTTTATATCTAACGTGGTAAATCTCCGGGGCTTTTTGCCGCCGATGTCCACGCTACGCGCCGCCTTCATCGCCGGTGGCACCGGCACCAGCACCGGAATCAGTAGCTCCGAGTCGTCATGCTCGGCCTGGAACGCACCACAAATCGCCAGAGCGGTGTGTCGCTCGGCCGCGGACCGTGTCGGCTGGGTATAGCCACTCAGTTTCCATCATGCCCGCCCCCGCGTGCAGTCATGCTGCTCGAGCCGCTCCCGTGTCCCGAGCACCCCACATGCCGGGCACTGCTCGATGGGCGCGCCGAGGTCCGGTGCCAGCTCACCCAGCACGGCCCGCAACTCGTCGCGGGCCTCGGGATGGCGCGTGAGCCGACTGGCCTTCCGGACCCGTGCCCGGACGAACTGCCAGTCCGGCTCGGGCTCGAGCTCACTCATGCGAATACCTCGCCGGGCTCCTCGCAGCCCTCGGCGTGGGCGTCCCCACGCCGGAGTTCGCGCACGCTCTCGAATTCGGCGCCGCAGCCGAGGCACCAGCGAATTACCTCTCCTCCCAACGAGATCCAGAATAATGCCACGAGCCCCTTCCCAGAGACGACGCCTACCGCGGCGGCCACCAGTCCAGTGCCGCGTTGTGCTGCTCGATATGTTCATCAGCCACCAGGGACAGCTCCTCTACTTTCTCCCCGTGTCGCCCGGTCAAGGAGCGCTGGAGTGACTCACTCGCCGTCTCAAACTCTGGGTTGAGCCAGATGCGTCCGGATTCATCGAAGGTCCAAAGGCCGGCGTCGAAGGCCATGTGATGGGTCCAGTCCAGCAGGACAACGTTCTCGATATCTTCGGCCAGCTGCTGATGGTCGGCCCGACCGAGGATATGCGAGACCGTGAGCAGGTCCGCGTGTTCGATTCCAGACAGCGGGCAGCGGTGCTCGAACCGTTCGAAGACGGCCCGTCTGAACTCGGTGCTCACGTGCACCTGCGTCCGGCGCGATTCCGAGAGCGTCCCGGACGTGTCCTCGCGCACTCCGCCCTGGTCTGCCGGCTGCGTCTCGGAGTCAGTGGCCGTTGGTTGCGGGACGGTATCTGGCTCCGTCGCATACTGGAACACTGCGTCCCAATCATCGACGTATTTGCCGAGTGGGCCAGAGTACTGGCCCTCGCCTTCGATCCAGATCTTCTGGTCGCCTTTGGAGTAGGTCTCCTCCTCGATTAGCTGCTGGGTGAGGAAGATGAAATGGTGCTCGTCCGGGTCGAACTCGTGCTTGTCCCAGACGTCGAGCGTGATGTTGACGACCGCTCGTTCAGCGCCCTGCTCGATCGCTTCGACCTCTCGGTTGTATCGATGCCAGATGTGCTTCTGGCCCTGTTCGTTCTCGTACTCGCGGCTCTTTGCCTCAGAGTACCGGACCTTCCCAATCACTCCTGGGTCCTCCCCGAGCTGGAAGTGGAAGATGCGTCCGTCGATGTCGGTGTCGATGTAGACTCCTCGCTCTCGGGCTTGTTGTTCCAATAGCGACAGCCAGTCCTTCGTCGCTTGCGGTGGCATTGGCGTGTAGTCCGGTGGAGGGGTAATTGCAGTACCGGGGCAGTCAGTTCTTCGACGTTCACCAATCTAAGAGTCCTCGTTGAGATTCACCATCTCGGCCCGCCTAGAACCATCGCCGGACTGGTATGCTACCCCCACCGTATCCAAGGCCCTGTACCGATATCTGCGGGTAGTTTCAGCACTCGAGACGTCCTTTGTCACCGTTATGTCTGACGCTTTACTTTCACCGCACTTACCCACTACTTACCAGGATTTAGTCCGCATGTACTTATGCGAAGCCGTGACAAGTGAGTTAACGTACGGATTCGTCCGATAAGATTGGACGATGCCAGAAGACATATACGAGCAAATCCCGAACCTATTTACCCGCTCCAGACTGGGTGACAGGTAATCGGGAGTCAGGCAATCAAGACGGCTGGCCACCGTCCGGACATGAGGTGTCCAGAACCGGCCACCAGGGGAATGTCAATCCACGTAAATGAGGATAATGGCCTCGATGAGGAAGCGCACTACATCGGAGGCATCATCAAACGAGTCGGTGAGTTCTCCAACAGGTCATTAGAAGGTCGAAAGAAATTCCAGAAGACCATCTACCTCATCCAAGCCGCTGGTATCGACCTGGGGTATGAGTATAACTGGTACGTCCATGGCCCCTACTCCCCCGAACTTGCAAGAGTCGGGTACCGGCTGGAAGAGATGTATGAAGATGTCTCGCCGACGAAATTCTCTGATGAGGAGATTGAAGGACGATTCCAGGAGGTACTCCAGTTCCTGGATCCGATAAAAGACGATGTGGAGAAGCTTGAGGCAGCTGCCTCGCTACACTGGCTTTCGGAGAACAACGAGGATTTGCCCCACGACATCTTAATCGACTATCTGCTTGAAGAGGAAAAATCTCATCTAGACCTCACGCCTGAAGACTGCGAGGCTCTGTGGGATGGGATGGCTACTCTGAATATCGTCTGATTACGGATGCTGAATTACGGGTCATTCTTCCTGACTGCAGCTTCGATTTCTGCAGTGCTACTGGGAATCTGTGTTTCCCTGAGAAATAATTCGTTTTCCAGTCTCTTAGACCCAAATGTCGATAATGTAAAGGTAGAGAACAAGAACTATGACGAAGTACTGAAGCGTTCCGCGAAGTACTCAACATTTGCTGGAGCAGCATTCGTCGTTAGCACTATCATGGGTTCTCTCTCATTTCTTCTCACTCACTCTCTCCTCTCGAGAAATCCAACCACGCTATGGCAATTGACTATATTCAATTCGGCACTGTTCATTATCGGGATCCTATGTCTAGGTTGGGCCCTGATATTTGATTATACAACCGTTCAATCGCCGATTTCATTTGAGTTGACGTGGCCACCAATCGATTTTAATCCACCTGAGCATGATGGAAGCTCTCGTCCAGACACAGTTCCAGTAGATGAAGATACGGATTCCCCAGATTCCCCATCGAGAGACCAGGCAGGTTCCGAAGGACTGGATCTTGATGGGCCGTCAAGTGACCGAGATGGGGGTACTGAACACAACAGTCCCGACACAGAGTGATTCTGAGGTGTGTTGCAGGATTAGTTGTTAGAAGGGGCCACGGGAACGCTGACGAGAAACTCTCCCGGATACACTAGTAGCTGTATAGTCGGCAGTGGGGCCGGAATACGTTGCATCAATCGAAACAGCCGCAGTGACCAGCTCAGTCAGTCTCAGCAGCTATGCTCCCGCAGTCGCTCCCGCGTCCCCAGCACACCACAGGCTGGACACTGCTCGATGGGTGCCCCGAGGTCCGGCGCCAGCTCACCCAACACGGCTCGCAGCTCGTCACGCGCTTCAGGATGCCGCGTGAGCCGGCTCGCCTTCCGGACCCGCGCTCGGACGAACTGCCAATCCGGTTCGGGCTCGAGCTCGCTCATGCGAACACCTCGCCGGGCTCCTCGCAGCCCTCGGCGTGCCTCTCGCCGCGTCGGAGTTCGCGCACGCTCTCGAATTCGGCGCCACAGCCCAGGCACCGCGCCATCGCATCGGCGCTCATGCGCTCCCCTCCACGAGCGCATCGGCCGCCGTCGGCTCAGACTCGGTCCAGCCCCGGCGTGCGGCCACGTACGCCTTCCACTCGGCGACGCTCCGCTGATTCAGGTTCTCCCGGTGCTCGATGCGGTCGTCCCGAACCACGACGATCTCACCGGTCGCGGTGTTCAGATGATGCCATGCGCCCTCGGCGTCCGGGCGGCCCTGGATACAGAGCCACTTCGGACGCCCCGCAACGACTTTGTCGCTGAAGAGTCGAGTTGCCATTGCTGTATTGTTCGGAACGTCGGCCTCGTCGCGCTGGGACGCGGCGGGGAATCCGGCGTTTCGTCTAAATTCCCCCGCAAGAGGCGTCTGTTCCTATCCGGTAGACACAGCGCGAGCCGCATAAACTTTTTGCAATTGCAAACATTAGGGCGCTCTATGGGACAGGGAAAAAGGACCGTCAAAGATGAAGAGATAATCTCGGCGATGGACGAGGAAGGAGAGCCTGCCTACACTACCAGCGAAGTTGCCGGGATGGTCGAGATGAGTACTGAGGGAGTGAGGAACCGCTTGAACCAGCTGGAGCGTGAGGATATGGTCTGTTCGAAGAAACCGAGCCCGAGGACCGTTATCTGGTGGCTCCCCCAGAATCAGGATACGTTTTCGGCGTAATACTCTCTCCCAGCAGAGGTGACCCAGTAAATCACAGTCCGCTGTCCGGGCTTCTTTCTCGATAGAAGCCCTCTGTCGACCAGATTATTCATCTGGTGGCGTGCGCCTTCAGTCGTAACATCTAGCTCTTCAGCAATCTCTGAGGCGACGAATGCAGGATCCGGGGACACGACGAAGTGCCGGAGAATATCGATATCCGTGATCTCTGGTTCTGGTCCCCTTGTCACACCCGTATTTGAAGACTGGCGCTAAAATATCCCGCCCATGATATTCTTCTTGCTTGTACCAAAGGTTAAGTGGGTTGCCGCTTACGTCAGAGTCGAAGCGGCCGACCCACCGGACGTTGCTCACCAGCGGGCACCCCCGGCGGGGCCACGCCGCTTGACCACCCATGACCACAGTCACCGCGCGCCGGCACGACCATCGGCGCCCGCCTGCAGGCCCACTTTCGGAAAGGGTCCGTGTTGGAAAGGTATCCGGGGTAGCAATTCGCTCACGTCCGAAATCGGCATCTGAGCGAAACTTCGGTCACTTCCAACACCGCGCACCGAGCCTTACCACCCCACCCGCGCATCCAACTGGTATGGCACAGCGCCACCCTGACCGTGTCCACCCGTTCCTGGACGTGGCGGCGGATGCCGTCGCGGCCGAGCGGGAGTACCGGGCCGCCGAGCAGTCCCTCGAAGAGGCCCAGCACGAGCTGCTGGCCGAGCTCAAGCGAGCGAAAGACCAGCAGCTGCTGAGCGAGGGCGACGTGAGCGTCATCGAGACGTACATCTCGGCGGGCGCGTTCGACCGGGCCCGCGAAGCCTACCGCGAGCGCGTGGCTGTCGGTCACGACACTGACGCACTGTGAGCCAACCACCCGTGGTCCCACTGGAGCGCGCCCAATCTGTCCAAAACCCGGCGCGCTCCGGTCCGGACCACGGTTCCCTAGCAAGAGAACCATGGAAACCCTAGCCAACACGACGGAAGAACGTACCGACGCCGAACCGACCGCGGATACCGAGTACCGGCTGCGCTGGTACGTGGCCGACCTGCCCCACTACACCGGCTGGACGGACGATTTCGGGGTCATCGAGAACCTCCACGACCAGTACCAGCACGACCCCACGCACCCGGGCCATGACTACGCCATCGAGCGCCGCGAGGCCGTCCGCGGGGGTGGTCAGCGATGATCGACCCGCTGGCAGCCTTCAACGAGGCACTGGAGACGGCCGAGCACTACGCCGACGAAGCGACTGAGGACCCTGAGTTGCCGGCCCGCTACGCGGGGGCCTTCGTGCGCATCGCCGAGCACCTGAAGACCGCCAACGGCAACCACGTCCGGGTCACCAGCGAGACCTGGGAGCGCCTCGAGTGGGCGGCCCTCGAGGACGAATCGTTCGAGGATGTCATCCAGCGGCATCTCTCGACACTGCCGGGCCCGAACGAGTGGGCGTGTACGCACTGTGGCGACCCCGCGGCCGCGCCTGGCGCCCACCACGAGACGAACGACCTGGTGATCTGGCAACTCGCCGTCGAGGCCAGCGACCACTACCGCCCCGACGCGTTCTGTAGCCAGCGGTGCTTCCGCGAGCACCTGGCCGACCTCGCGGGCACGGAGGCCCAGCGATGAGCGCCCGGACCATCGACGGCGTCCGGCGCCGCGTCACCGAGCGCGACGAGCAGCTGCTGGCCTACCTCGCGCGTGTCGACCTGGCGCTGCCGCCGAAGGTCCTGTATCATAACGTGACCGCCGACACGGCGCTGTCCTGCACCGAGCGGACGCTGAAGCGCCGGCTGGCCGTCCTCGACGCGCTCGGCCTGACCGAGCTCGTCCCCGAGACGGACGGGTACCGCCGCATCACGGCCGACGGTCGCGAGCGCGTGGAGGGCGAGCGATGAGCACCCTGCTGGCCTTCCTGCTGGCCACTGCGGCCGGTGTCTCGATACTGGCGTTCATGGCCGGCATCGCCATGGTCGCGGTCATCACCGTGCGGACGCTCGGGGGTGCGTGGTGATGGGCGGCGACGCCGACACCCACGCCGTCCCCGATGCACACCGCATCACTGCGGCGCCACACGGGGAGGCCATCCTCCAGTCTATCGCCGCGGATGGCACGGCCCTCGACTGGGACGAGCGGTTCGGCCGGCAGCACTATCGCTGCTCGTGCGGCGAGACGTTCGATGACCGCCATGCCCGCCGCCAGATCGTCGAGCATCTCGCAGAGGTCGGCGTCCTCGAGTGGGACGCCATCGACGAGGGGGTGGTTCGGTGATGGGGGACACCACCCAGTCCAGCCTGGAGTGGCCGCCGGGATTCGAACGCACGCCGCCCGCCGACCGCGAGCCGTACCCCCACGGGTTCCGAGTCTCCCGGGCCGAGGCGTTCGACGGAATCCTCGCCGAGCTCGAGCTGATGGGCGCGGTCAACATCCGCATCGAGACCGCCGCGCCACACACCCAGGCGCACCCCCACCGGCCGTACGCCGACCGGGACCCCGCGGACCCCGGCGTCGTGGTCTACTGTGACCTGGACGGCCAGGGCGTCGCGTTCCCGTGTGACCGGTGGGACAACCTCCGGGATAACGCCCGGGCCATCGCGAAGTACCTCGACGCGAAACGCGCGCTGGACCGGTACGGCGTCCAGACGGTGGGTTCGGAATTCGAGACCCAGGCCCTGCCCGGGCCCGACGAGGCGGTCGCCACGGGCCCGCCGCCCCACGAAGTGCTCGGGGTCGCCCCCGACGCCCCGGCGGCCGTCATCGAGGCGGCCGCCCGCGCGAAGAAGAAAGAAACCCACCCCGACAACGGCGGTTCCACCGAGGCATTCCAGCGTATCGTCAGCGCCGAAGAGCAGCTCCTCGAGGACTCCCAGCCATGACACAGACCTCACTCCAGAAGCGATCCGACGAGACCGGCCACGAGTACGTCCGCCGGAACAAAGAAGAGCTCGCACAGATCCTCCATCACGGCTCGACGCTTGACGTCCGAGCGTATGCCTTTGCCCTGCTGAACCACTACGGCACCGAGCGCGATATCGAGGAGGTGAAACGTGAACTCGATGCGCTCCAGCGGGGTGAGCTGCCGTGACCCGCTCAGGACTCGAACTCCTGCAGCGCGTCGCGGAACCGCTTCGCGTCGTCGGCGAGCTCGGGGCGTTCGTCGAGGACGGTCAGGAGGTCCTGGGCGTTCTCGACGGTATCGAGGACGGCAGGGTCATCGCGGATGAGCCGCATCACCGCAGTTCGGAGATCCTCCTCACGCTCCCGCATCGTATCGGCCGCGCCGGGGTCGGTCGCCTGCCCACACCAGACACAGAACTCCTCGTGGCTCGGGGTCTGCTTGTCACAGCGCGGGCAGGTGACGGCCTTCTCGTCGGTCTCGTCTTCGCGTTCGATTTCGAGGCCATGCGCTTCGGCCAGCGCATCGTCGGCGGCATCCCCGAAGACGGCGATGTATCGGGAGGCCGCGTCACTGCCCCGCGACCAGCCGTGATGGTCCTCGAGCGTGGCCTGGTTGACGCCCTTCGAGGCGAGATAGGAGGCGCTGCTCTTGCGGAAGTTCGTCAGCGTGACGGGCTTGTTGACGTCCGCGCGGTCGGCCGCCCGCCGGAGGATCTTCGTGAAGTTGTTGTAGCTCATGGCCTCGGCCGCCGAGAGCTTCGACCAGAGCGGGTCCGTGGCCGCCCCGCTGGGGTGTTCGGTGAGCCACTGCTGGAGGTAGGGGACCGACGGGATGAGCGTGACCGTCCGCTGGCCGTTCTTGCCCTGCACGGTGATCTGGAGCCCGTGCCGGTGGTCGGTCACGTCCCCGACGTCGAGGTCGCGAAACTCCCCACTCCGGCAGCCGGCGTCCCACGCGACAGCGATGATGGCCCGGTCACGCGGATTCGAACAGGCCTCGAGCATCGGGACGATATCGGCCTCCCAGTGGAGCATCTGGCTGGGTTCGGGCGCCGGGTCGTAGGTCGAACTCGTGCTCGAGGGAACCCAATCCAGCGCGTCGGGGACCTCGCCGTCACCGACCGTTCGCTTGCCGAACGCCCGCAGGGCCAGCCGGTAGTCCCGGTTGGTCTCCTCGTTGTCGTAGGTGGAGTTGATCCAGCGGACGATGGTCTCGGCCTGGGCGCGGTCCTCGCGCGCGGCGGCGATGTCGCCGACCTCCTCGCCCATGATGGTGCAGTGGCGGAGGAGCTTCTCGTGGCGATAGTCCGAGTACTCGGACTTGAGCAGGAACAGCTGGTCGGAGAACGCGAGCAGGGCCTCTCGGTCGGTATCGCTGAGGTCATCGCTGGTCTCGATGCGGTCGCGGAGCACGTCGATAGTCTCCCGAGGATCGGCCATGTACACACCCCCGGGTTCATGTATATTATAAGTAGGGATGTGGACAACAGGTTGGTAGCCCCCTACCGGCTTGGAAGATTTTGTCCACATCCCTTGTACAAAAGGCCACCAGCCACAGCTGTTGGTGACCACGCGAACAGTAATAGGGGTGGTGCCGCGTGAGCGCCGAGCGCCAGCGCGGCCCCGATGGCCCACAGCCGGCGTGCAACCGGACCGGCTCGAACTGGTCGCGTGAGACCGCGACCGGCGGCCTGCTCGCCTTCCATCCGCCGTGCCAGCGGTGCTTCCCCGAGGACGGGCCCGGCGAGGGCGACCCCGTCATCCGGGCGCGGGGCACCGCCGGCAACCGACTCCACCGCCCGGCTGAAGACGGGGGTGCGGACTGATGGCGGCGACCGACGCCACGCCCGACGGCGCCGTCCTCGCGACGTACTTCCCCGACGATGCGGATTTCCGGGCCGCAACCGAGCCCCGGACCCTGCCCGCCAGCTGGCGCGCTCCTCGTTTCGACCGCGCCGACCGGAACGCGACCGAGCACGTCGGCTACGCCGTGCTCATGGTCCGGGGCCGGTTCCGCGGGCTCGATGGGGACCGCGGGCTCATCCGCGTGCTGTACGTCGACCGCGATGTTTCGCGGACCTGGTATCAGGACTACGAGGCCCACTACGACGGCGCCGGGTATCGGCCTCGCGCGAGCCAGTGGGCCTGTACCCGCGCGTTCGCCGGCGCCTTCGGCGGGGCCGGCGACCCCGTCGCGGGTGCGGAGGCCGAGGTGCTGGCGCGGCTGCTCGCCGAGCAGTACGACCTCGACGGAGGTGACACCTGATGCCCGAGCGTCCGTCTCGCGAGGGGTTCGGCACCAGCCTCACCGAGCTGTTCCCGGGCGGTGCCCCAGTCGGCGAGGTCACCGCGCCCCGCCGACTGCTCCGCCATCTCGCCGACCTGGGCCAGCGGTTCGATAGCCACAGCGAGGCGATTCACATCGGGTGGAGTGAGCACGGCCTCTCGGCGTACGCCTCGAACGCGGGCAACTACCTCGCCTGCCTGATTCACGTCCCGGAGCACCGGTGTGGCGTGCCGACCAGTGGCCGCGTCGGCACCGTCGCGGTCGAGGGCGAGGACCTCGGCACGCTCGCCTCGATGGCCCGGCGCCGCACCACCGACCAGGAGGGTGTCAGCACCCGCCTGGAATTCGGCGACGAGGCTCTCTCGGTCCGAACGACCGACTCACAGTACGGCGGCACGATGCCGGCAGTGGCACGAACTGACGGCCAGCGTGCCGACTTCGCTCGTATCGCCGGCGAGGCCAGCGAGCGGGCGATCGTCTCGGTGTACGATCTCGGGTACCAGCGGACCCAGGCTGAGCAGGCAGCCGAGGCGGTCACGCGTGCTGTTCTCGTCACCGATGGTCGCGGCGCTCGGCTCGGTATCTGGGACAGCGATGACGAGCAGCTGGTCGAGACGGATATCGACGGCAGTGCCAGCGAGCCCGCGCTGGCCGCCTACCAGCACGAGCCCATCGGCGAGTTGCTCGACCTCGTCCCGACCGGCAAGCGGGCCCGCCAGTACTGGTACTGGGATGACTCGCATCCCCTGCTGGCCTGGGGATTCGATGAGCATATCCAGGTCGTCGCGACGGTCGCACCGCTGCTGGAGTTGCCGGACGGGACGCTGGAGGGCCTGGCCGGGGGTGAGGCGTGATGGCGCTGAGTGCGTTCCCGTATGTCGGCGGGAAGACGCGGCTCGTCGACTGGGTGACCGACCACCTGCCCAACCACACCACGTACGTCGAGCCCTTCGGCGGCAGCGCGGCGGTCCTGCTGAACAAGCCCCGGAGTGCGATCGAGGTCTACAACGACCTGGACCGGGACCTCGTCCAGTTCTTCGAGGTCGCCCGCGACCGGCCCGAGGAGCTCATCCAGTGGGCCCGCCGGACGCCGTTCAGCGAAGAGCTCCACGCCGAGTATGTCCAGGACTTCTACGAGGGCGAGCGGCCCGACGACCCGATCGCACGAGCGGGCCGGTTCCTCTTCCTGCGGTACAGCCAGTTCGGTGGGAAGTACAACAGCCCGCGGGGCTTCAAGCGGGATTCGATTGCGACGCTCTCGAGCGAGGCCTCAGCGTGGGCGAACGTCCCCGAGCACATCGAGGCGACCTGCGAGCGGCTGCAGGGCGTCTCGATTCAGCACAACTCCTTCCGAGCCGTCATCGAGCGGTACGATTCCCCGAGTACGGTCTTCTACTGTGACCCGCCGTATCTCGACAAGGAGCGCACCTACCGTGTCGATGGCTTCGAACACGCGGGGCTCGCGGAGGCACTGACGGATATCGAGGGGTACGGGCTGGTCTCGTATACCGACCGGCCCGAGGACCTGTACACGGACTGGGAGGAAGTCACCCGCGAATACAACCACGACAGCGGGAAGGACGACGGCCGCACGAAGGAAGTCACCGAGCGGCTACTCTGTAACTTCGACCCCGAGTACGCGCCCACGTTCGTCGACGCCAGCCAGCAGACCCTGACGGAGGTGTCGCCTGATGCGTGACTGGCGCGAGCCGCGGTTCACCAGCGACCGCGAGGGGAATGCCGAGACGCCCTGCCCGGTCTGCGACGGGGTTTCGGACTTCGTGTATCGCTGTTCCGAGTGTGGCGCCGACCTGTGTGCGGACTACGGTGGGGGCACCGAGGACCTCGCGACGGCTCGAGACGAGCCCGCGCGCTTCCTGGACGTCTCGCTCGAGCGCGGGGCCTACGTCGACGAGCCCGAGGCCATGCCGCCAAAGCAGAAGCTCCAGCAACGCATCCGCGGGCTCCGGACCGTCGAACAGGTCCAGCGGTACCTCGAGGCGGAGCTCGCACTTGAGCGGCCCGAGTGCCCGCGGCAGGCCGTCATCGGCGCGCTCAATCGCCAGAAGGCTGCGCTCGAAGGTGACGATTCAACGACCGGCGAGACGGCCGCCAGTCCGTCGCTGAACACGTCGGACACGAGCGCAGCCCGTCAGTCGGCTGCCACCGATGGCGGTACGACGCCGGCGAGCAGCGATTCATGGCCCAGCCTGTGTGCGCACGCCCCCGACGCGGACTACGCGATCGACGCAGCCGCCGGCGAGCGCGTCCTCTGGTGTCGTGCGTGTGCGGATTACGTCGCGCGGGTCGATGCGGACGGGGCGGTGATCGAGCGCGCCGCGCCCGAGGGTGGTGGCTGATGGCGCTGGTCGAGACGGCGCCGCACGAAGTGAAGGGTCACCTCGTCTACACCGAGCACGGTGCCGACCCGTACTGGCTGCTCGGCAAGCTCCTCATCGAGGGGCTGGGTGGCTACGCCGGGAACGTGGAGGTCCCCGTCGACGGGGAGACCTGGGAGGTCATGATGACCGACACCGACGGCGGGCTCGCACCCCGCGAGGAGGATCCCGTCGACGAGCCGCTCAAGGAGTGGCAAATCAAAGCCCGCGGCGCCGGCGAGCACAACCGCCGCAAGGTCACGTTCGAGGTCAAGCCCCGGTGGAGCGGGCTCGAGGCCTACGAGAGCGGGAAACAGGTCTCCACGCCGTTCGACCACGACGACGGGCCGGACGAGGGCGTCGCCGTGCACGCCCAGGGGTCGAATCTGGAGCCCGACGCGTACCCCGGGCTGCTGTGGGAGTTCGTCCAGAGGCTTGCCGACGAGGCTGGGATGGATGTGAGCCCGCACTACTTCTCGGCGCTGCACGAGTGGTCGAGCATCTACGAGTACGAGCGCTACGTCCGGGTCCGCCGCGGGATGGCGAAGAAGTACATCTCGAACGACGGCATCATGCGGCGGCTGCTGATGCTCTGTGCCGACGAGCGCGGGTCGAAGGCCGAGCTCAAGATCGACAACGAGGACGTCGTCGGGTACAACCACCGGCTCATTCTGCCTCGAGGCGATGCCCAGCGACTCATCGATGGGCACACCGCCGGGAAGCAGCTCAAGCACTACCATCCGAAGCACGTCCGGGACTCCGAGGATGAAGGCGCCGCCGAGGATCCGCTGTACCATCCGAAGGTCGGGGCGCTCGCCCGGAAGTCGCTCGACGGGTCGGCGTGGTCGTGGGGCGAGCGGGATGCCCTGCGGGACGAGCTCGAGGAGCTCATCCTCAACACGCTGCGCTGGTCGGGGATCCCGGTGAAGCCGGATGCGACGACGTTCATCGCCGACGACCATTTCACGCCCCAGGCGACCGATGGCGATGTCCGGCTGTACGACGACCCGACGCCCCAGATCGAGGCCGAGCAGGAGGCGCTGGTGGTGACGGCGCTCCGGTCGATGACCGACGCCGACGCCGACCTCCTCGAGCAGCTCGTCGCACGTGGTGAGGGGCAGGACTACCGCCAGCTGGCCGACGGCGCCGGGCGGTCGATCTCGACGTTGTATCGCGCGCTCGAGCGGATGGGTGGCATCCTCGAGAGCGACGGCGGCGAGATTCGGTTCGGCTCCCGGAAGCTCGCCGAGCGGGTCAAGGCCATCGTCGAGTCCGCCGAGCACCACATTCGGAATGCGACGAGTCGGGCGGCCCAGCTGGTCGCGATGGACGAGCGCCGCGCCGAGTCGAGCGCCTTCCAGGAGTGGCTCAACGAGTACGCCGTCGAGGTCCTGCAGCGGAACCACGAGGGCCGGGTCCGGGTTCGGATCGACACCGTGCTCTCGGACCTGCAGGCCGACCACTACCCCACCGTCTCACAGGCACTGCTCGAGGGCTACTCGGCCTGGGTCCAGGACGGCCACGACGCCGCGGCGTTCCGCAACATGCTCGTCGACTGGAAGAACCGCGGTCAGTCGATGACCTCGAAGGCCGGGAAGTTCCTCGCTGAGTGACGGCTCGGTAGTGGCAACGCTGCGTCTTTGGCCATTTCATTTAAATACTGACTACTCATTCGCCCAATTGCACCTGTTCAGGTGCATCCCCCCAACCCCCCCACCCCGCTTTTCACCACCCTGTAGCCGCGCTGCTCGGTCGG
Organism: Haloglomus litoreum; assembly: GCF_029338515.1. Classification (GTDB taxonomy): domain Archaea; phylum Halobacteriota; class Halobacteria; order Halobacteriales; family Haloarculaceae; genus Haloglomus; species Haloglomus litoreum. The sequence continues at coordinate 1,290,398 of NZ_CP119988.1, forward strand.
GGCTGTTCCCGCCGGGCGGGAAAACCCCCTTAGGGAGTGTGCCTAAGGGCACTGGCTGGAAACCATACCCCGCACCGCTCAGCAAACTTCGGCTGTCTTCTACTACTGCAGTCTAGCTCTGTTCTGTGCTATTACTGTAAGCCTGGACATCAGATCGAAACCTGGGTAAGGGGCCTTCTGACCTCCGATCTCAGCAATATCTGATCAAAAACCATGTGAGGGCGATCGGGTTGTGGTTTTATTGTGACTCGTTGCCAGCACCCAGAAGATGGACCGACGGGAGGAGGTGGTGTTCAATGCGCTCTTGGACTACTGCCAGCGCACCAACACAGAGACGGTGTCACAAGTCGATGTGCATAACGTCGGGCTCCCAGCGTTGGAGGATGCCTATCCTGACGTTGATGCCTATGGTAGTCAACTCAAATCAGCAGTTCAGACGCTGATCAAGGAGGACGCTCTCGAAGTAACACCAGATAATGAGTATCGGCTGTCTGCCGATGCTGTCGAGCACACTGCTGAGCAGCCAACGCAAACCGCGACATCAACAAGAGAGCAATCAGAGACAGACGAGGCTAAAACGCCGACTGCAACCGAAACGAGCGGCGGGCCGACGCAGAAGCCACAGAACGAGACGAAGGCTCCACCCTCTTCAGACGAACCCTCCGAGCTGGAGACGAAGTCACTGTATGAGCTTCTCCGGTCATGCCAGATGGGGGAAGCGGGGGCGATTGTCGGCGGGCACATTGACAAAAACGAGCTTCGAAAGGAGCTGTATATAGAGACGGCTGAAGACGACCTCCTCCGAGAGTTCTTTGTCGAAAACTACGCGAGAGACGGGAAACATCTCGTGATCACTGGCAGCGCAGGTGATGGGAAGAGCGCGCTGCTCTCACGAGCTTTCAAAGAGGCACAGTCGACCGACGTTGATCTGGAACCGGAGCATATCCACATGGACGCAACCGCGTCCCGTGGGAAGCATCAGACGTACGACGATACCCTTGCTGACTTTCTCGACGCGGTTTCGAAATGTCTCGATCAAGAAGCTGGGCCGCGAACCGGGCTCGCGATCAATCTGGGACTTGCAATCGATTTCTTCGAACGGCAGGGATACAAATCTGAATACGGCCAAGTCTGGGAGGCGATTGATGCCTGTCGAAATGAACCCCGATACGAGACTGATCAGGTAACTGTCCTGAACCTTGGCCACAGGTCGACGTACTCGACCGCCCCTGACGAACTCGGCAAGGGGCTCCTGTCGAAGATTGTGGAGAAATTCGCCTTTGATGACCCCGCGAGCCCGTTCTACCACGCCTACCAGCAAGCTAACGACCGCTGTCCCGCCGTTGATCACTGCCCTCTCCACTATAATGCTCGCCAGTTCACGGATCCAGAGATCAGAGAAGAAGTGGTCGAACTCATCGCTGCAACTGGTCTGATCAACAATATCTATCTGAACCCGCGGATGATTCTGGATCTCGTTTCTAAGATTATTGTCCCAGAATCGATGCAGCCGGTGCCTGATACCGATAATGAATGCCCTGTCGGCCGGTCGGCGAACTACGGCCGACAATTCGATCCGGATGTTGTAATCTGGAACGCGCTATTCGAACGTCTTGGCACCCACGAGGACGGAAACCGTGGGCTGCTTGATCCGGCAGCCCAGGCTGAGAAGGCGACTGATGAAGAGATCCTTAGCTGGGGAGCCGGCCCGAGTGCCCTGAATCAGGCGCTTGATGATACCCCAGCACTGGAAGGCAAGCCGCTCGAAGCTCGTGCCAGAACCGCCCTGAGGAAAGAATACGTCTCTGGTGAATCAAACGTCCGTACGGCGCGGGACTGGTCGTGGTTTCAGGAATTCACTGGCGCCCTCACATTCTTTGATCCTCCGCAGGACAGATCTGGCGACCCGTACAAACAAGACGCCAGCAGTGCCGTCACGACCGTGACGAAGGCGCTCAAGGGGTGGACTGGACGATCCGACGAGACCGATGACTGGATCGAATTCGTGGACGGAGTTCAGGGAGATTACAAATTCCTCTCGAAGTGGGAGAAACCAACGCCCAGTCTTGAAGCCTCGAAGTCTCAAACCCAGACGGAGACGATACCCGGGCAGCTTTGGATTGTGCTTCAGCCAGGGGGAGAGACGCTCGAGATCCCCGTCCCGATCACATTCGGATTGTACTTGCTGATGAAACGAATCAGCCGAGGATACAGACCCAATTCGCGTGATCTGGAGCGCTCGGAGGGCATCCGACTTATCCAATCCCGGCTGTCCGAATTCACTGACAAGAAAGATACGGTCCGTATTGAGAATAAGTCAGATGAGACGGTCCTCCGGCTCGAGCGCGACGCGTTCGAAACGATTCAGGTTCGTTCAGGTGAGCTGTAAGTATGTCACTGGAACAAGATTCGACACCGGATTTCAAGGACTCGGTCAATCGGGTCCTTGAGGAGGCGTTTTTCCCCACATCCCCAGCAGCGACTCTCAGGGAGTCGATTTTCTCGGAGATTCTAGCTGGCGTACTCGGGGCCTCCCCTTCGACTGAAGATCTCGATGAACTCAGAGAGGCGATGGAGGCACATGAGGCCGTGCCAGATGAAGCGACAGCAGAGCAAATTTGGGAGGTGTTTGAGGCGTCATATACTACCACTGGCGAACGCGGCGCACGAGGCAAGAAGGCTAAACGGTACGTTCTGCCTTTCCACCCTTCTATAGCGAAGGCAATCAAGCCCAAGGAGACGCGCAACTGGGGGAAATGGTACCGGATGTTGATGACGGAGACGGATCCGGTGGCCCTCAACACGTCACTGCATGACTCCTTTGTCACTCGTTTAGAGGAAATGGAGGCCTCGAATCTGTTCGAGCAGATCTTCATTGATGCTGCACACGAACTTCAGCCTGGCACTGCCAGCCAACAGGCGGATCCGGATCCGATCAAGCCATACGTAGCATCTTGCGCGACCCGATTTCAGGAGGATCTTCGAGTCTGGTTGGATGACGAGTACGACTCCCCAACGAACTGGCTCCAGTCGACCAAGGATCTGTTTTGTTTCCACTTCATGATGTACTATCTTCAGCTCTCAATCAATCTCCGAGCAGAATTCCAGGCAGCTGCCGATGGAGAGTTGGAAACATTCGAACCGAGAATTAGAGAGATCTACTTCGGACTATGGGACGAGCGGGCGACTCATGATCGCCGATTCTCCAAGGAGTGGCGGGAACGCGACGACCAGGGGCTTGAGCGGTTCGTCTATGACTCGTGGGGACGTCTGGCTGCTCTACGTCTAATCAATGACGCTATCCCGGAGTCACAGACCTCTGCTGAGCAGCCTGTCTATACTCTCTCCGAAGCCGTGGAGGAACTCTCGGAGACACAACAACAGCAGTGCGCCGCTGAAATCGCTACTTTCGCAAACTTCGAGGATTCCGGGACGATGGACCTCCCGACAGCAGCTGTCCGGTTGGTTCATGCCGTTCGTCGGTATTACGAATCCCGCTCGAAATCGAATCAGACGCCCATCAGCATGGGTGTCAATGTGATTCGACAGCTGGGCGAAGGCCAAGATCGCCGGTACTACAGAACACAGCGGAAGGTTGGGCCAACACTTCGTCTTAATCGGAGTGCGCTACGGTTTTTCGCTCGACTATTCGCCTCGGGACAGGACGACAAGCACTACGAACAGTTCCTCGACTACTTGCGGCAACGGGGCATCTACCTCGACTCACAGTCGCAGAATGTTGCGCTCGAGGAACTAGACGAGATGGGGCTCATCGACCGACAGAGTGACAGCGGAGGTTCAGTTTATGTCAGGGCAATTTGAAACGCAGTTAGCCGAATGGTTGCAGGAACGATTAGCTGAAAACCCGCCGCAGGCCGGCCAGAAACTGCTGGCTGAATTTCATGACCCGGCGACTGCGGACGTCTTCGCCGACAGTCTTCAGAAACTTGCTGCAGCTGAGCCGCGCGAAATCCCTGGGTCGTCGGCTACGCTGCCGACCCTGACTGTCGAAGACGGGGTGCCGCTATTCCTGGCACGAGTAGTACCCGAAGCGCCTGCAGACTCTCCAGCACACGTCATTACCCAGGGCTTCGCAACTCGGATGCGGAATTTGGTCTCGGACTCCGCGCAAACGGACACACCGTTTGCCATGCTCATGGTACTGGAGTCTGATGCGACTCTGGACACGCTCGAGGCTTCTGAGAGTCTTTTTGGCGAAGAGGGCTCTCTGAACCTCACCTCGTTCCGCGAAAGCGTATTGGATCCGGAGACTTGCAGCTCAGAGCAGGGGAAAGCGCTTCTCAAGGCGCTTAACAAGGTACTCTCGTCTGATTCACTGTACAGCGAAGACGTAGAAGTACTGGACACTCTCTGCGAAATTCGGCTCGCAATCGATGAGGAGGATGCAGACCGTCTCCCTGAGCTGATCGGAGAGTTACCAGGGTTCATCCGCGAGGATTACATTGAGTCGGACTGGTTCGATCAGACAACTCCTGAAGAGGACCTCACAGACTCAGCTGCAGAATTCCTCGCCGACAATCAGACGCATGCCCGGCAGCTTCGTCGGGCGCACCGGACTGGTACCGATACAGCGTCAAAGCTGGACTCACAATACGAAGAGGGCTTTGTCCGAGGTGTTTTGGACCGGGCATCGTGGAAGGACACGTCGCACACGAGGGCTGCCAAGCATGAGATCAAGCGGACGAGTCGACAATTCCGGACACTAGAGGTCGATGCTGCAGACACTCGGATCTACAGTCCCGTAGACGAAAGCGGTGTTCGTCGAGCCATCGTTGCGATTGCAGACGATGGCGAAGTCCGGCTGACAGCAGAGTTCTCTGCCGATCTGGACGATGTCCCCTATGAGTTTCTCGACAGCGATGGTAATGAGTCTGATCTGGCGACTCTGAGTAAACGCGAAAACCGCCTCACTGCTCGGCTTGAAGGGCTTGCGAGTGATCGGCCATTCTACGGGCGGCTGCTGCTATATGTCGGCAACCAGACAACACGCGGCACGCCGACGCATGAGTTCGACGTCGCAGTTGTGCCCTCGTGGATATTTGAGGCGACAAAGGACACTCCGTTCGATGTCGACGTCGAGGCAGAGACCCTCATTCGCCATGGGGATGAGGAAATCACGCTCCAGCCGCCACAGCGGCTTGACTTCGATTTCTCAGAGGAACAGACCGAAGTGACGGTGGCCGACGGTGATGAACGATCAGTCGAGTTCACTGGGTACCTAGTCATCAATCCATCGGCGCCTGATACGGTCGAACGAGTCAGCATACTCGTCGCTCCACCGGATGAAATCCCGATTCGGATTACCTTCCTGACGGAGGTTTCCACAGCAGATACTGAGGAGATGATCTTCCCGCTAATGTTAGCGGGCATTGCCGAGCCAGACCGCTGGGCAGGTGAGGCACTCCAGCTCCCTGAGTCGATCTCTATCGACACTAATCGAGGAGAGATCTACACTCCCACTGAGGAAGGCATCCGAATCGAGGAGGCGCCTTTAGAGATTATCCAAACAGAAGAGGAGATCATCCGGAGCCGCGAGGTCCAGCACCGGGTTATCGATTCCGAGGAGCTTCAGGCGGGACGTGTTGCCGACGGGACTGCACTCGAGGAGTTCCCGGAATTACAGCGGGCGTATGCGAGACTTCTCGAGCACTTCGACGACCGGAATCGGACGCCGTCGACAGACCCCTGGGACGAAGAAACGAAGCGGCTCGTCGACGATGTCCTCACCGCGTACGAGGCGTCGATCGATGAGATCGGTGACACCCCCGACTTCAGCGACTACACCTCGATTCGAGGGCTCGGAACGATCCGGTCGACTGTCAGCAACCGGATTTGGCTCACCCCGTTCCATCCGGTGATGTTGGCATACGGCTACCGGATTGCCGCCTGGCGTGATGACACACTGGTCGCAAACGGGGCTGTTGGTGGATTCCGCTCCGAGCGGTTCCTTACTCGATTCAATCCGACCGGTCTGCTTCCGTACATGGTCTCAGATGGGGCGGATAAGGAGCTGCTCCGTGGCTTGCTCTATGAGGAAAACCCGCTGTGGACGGTATACTCACCGATTGAGTCGCCCGGCTCAGTTACCCCACAGTATATGGAACGAGTAGTCCGTGACAAGCTGGATACGTTCATGCACTCGTTCCCGCTTCTGTTTGAGCTGCATGAGGGACGTAACTTCGTCATCAATCTGGTCAATATGGGGGATCTGCGCCCGGTGATCAAGGGGCTGTACGAGTTCTACAAGCGGGTGGAAAAGAGCCGATTCGAGCCCCCGCAGATCTTGCTCCGGATCTATGGTGGTCCAGCGGAAGGTGAATCCTTAGACCGGTTCTTCGGCGATAGTGCCCAATCGCGGCTCCGAATCCAACTCGAGCAGAAAAATGACGAGGTTGTCGATCTACTACGGTCGAATCTGATGTATGTTCGTGAGGGCGAGTACAGCGAGGCAAACCACAAAGAAGCCCATATTACGCTCTTCCGGGGGCTGCTAACCGAGGATGCGGGCATTACTGAACTCGGTGATCTGCCGTCCGGAATGCTACTTGATGGGTTACTGCCACGGGAATCGATTGACGTCCAGTCTGGCGCCTCTGGGACAGTTTACTCCGTCGGATTTGGTGGTCATGGCGACGATGAGTCTCTGGTTGAATCCGTTGCAAGAGTCGCTAACACCCTGGAAGCCGGGCGCTTGAACAACAACTACCTCCCGGACCATACGCTCAAGAAGACGATCAAATCTGCCCATCGGGCCGACCTCGGGAAGCTCTGGGATGATTCGCTCTGGGTCGTCCACGTGCAGCCAAACGTCGGCCTTGAATTCTATATCGAATCCGATAGTGAGATCGGGGCTGGCGGCGGGATGGTCATGATCCACTACAATGATCAATATGACACCTCGTCGCCGAACTACGATGTTATCACGTCGACGACCAAGCAGAACCCGTACTTGACGGCTCTGAAGCGGGCGCTCGATGAAGCTGATCTCGCCGGATATCTCGATGCAAGTACTGTCCTCTCGATGCTGATCGCTGTCGATGGTGAGCTGGCGCTCGACCTCCAGCAAAGCGACGACAAGGGCGTAATCGAGAAGGCTGGCTTCGTTGGCGGGCTTGCACTTAGCAAACAGCTTCTCGACGAAAATTCGGAGGGCTATACCTGGGTGCCGCTCAGTCTCAATGAGCTCTCACGCCATGACCGTGCAACCAGAGACGGCACTGACGGCCTATTGCAGTATACCGAGAGCGGTGCTGCGAGTGATGACATCTGCATGGTTGGCGTCCCAGATAATCTGGACGGCAACTCCATTCAGCTCTGGATCGTCGAGACGAAGGGCGGCACCTCGAGCCTCAAAAAAGGCCGCGAGCAGGTCGAAGGAGCGATTTCGGAGCTGCGCTCGATCTTCCATCCCGATATCGATTACAGCGATGCCCAGCTCCTGTACTCTGAATTCGGCAAGACTGTGCTAGATGTCGCCAGAAGAATGGAGAGTTACGATGTGCTTGAAGAAGCCGAAGCTTCGACCATCGAAAGGAACGAAACAGCCCTAATGGAGGGCGATTTTGCTGTTGAGTTCCTCACGGATGCGACTGGGCATATCGGCGAGGTCATTCGGGTGCGGTCCGATACACTTGCCTGTGATGTCGATCTTAGCCATGAGGTCCGCACTATCAATGCACCGCTGAAAACGCTCAACCTGCTTGGGGAGGGGTCGGTAGCGGATGTCTTGCCTGATCTGAATCCGGATCAGCTCAGCCTCGATCTCCCTGCTCCAACAGAAGTACAGGAAGGGGAGACAGCAACGCCAAGCACGGACACAGAAGCATCGGCTACCACATCCACCGCTTCTGAGGAGACAGCAGCCCCCCCTTCGACCGACCATAGCAGTCATTCGGGTACCAATGAGGCGCCGGACGGATCAATTGAGACAGCTGAGCAGACTGGGGCCCAGGGCATGGCCACTGGCCCATCTGATCCTGCTCAGAATGGGGGTGGACGAACAACTGACTCCGGATCAAGCAGCCAGGATCAATCGGGTGACCCCGATGAGACGTCCACTTCCGCAGCAGACGATGCGGTAGAGGCGACATCAGAACCGCCTGATAACGGGAAATCAGGATCCGCTCAGTCGACCGACGAACCCGGAGACAACGTCACGCCAACAGAGGCTTCATCGACAGCTGACCCGGAGCCCCAGCCAACTTCGGATACGGGCCAGGATGCCTCTTCTACCTCGAGCGAGGAAGCTGAGGTACTCCCGAGGGCCGGCACAGATGCCGACAGCATCCTGGCCGAGATGGAACAAAGTGAGGAACCGGAAGCAGATATCGACCGGAGCAAACTCGTTCAGGACCTCAAACGCGAGTTCGAGTCACTCGGAGTCCGGATCCATCCGCCAAACCCATCGAGTATTTCCATCGGACCGCGCAAGATCGGCGTCAACGTCCATCCCAAGGAGGGGCAGACGGTGGAGGGGATCATGCAGAAGCTCAATTCGCTCAGCGTTCATATCCAGGCTGAAGGTGATATTGTGGGCTCACCCAATCCTTCGAAGGGGGCTGTCCGTCTGGAGATCCCTCATTCAGAGCCGACGACTGTCTTCCTTCGTGACGGGATTGAGGCACTCCGGTCAGAGCTTGCCGAGCCGGTGACGATACCGCTGGGCGTTGACGTAGACAATCAGCATCACGCCCTTTCGATGCTCCAGGAGAAACATGCCCTTGTCGGGGGGGCGACGGGGTCCGGGAAGTCGAATTTCTTGAGCACGATCGTCGCCAACTTCGCAATCACGCACTCACCTGATGACCTCAAAATGAGTATTCTGGACCCCAAAGGGGTTGATTTCGGCCGCTTCGCCGACCTCCCGCATGTGGAGCGGGGCACGTATCTCGACACGCCCGACGCCTGCACCGACCATCTGATTGAGCTGCTGAATACAGAACTCCCAGAACGCAAACAGCGGCTCCAAGAGAGTGGGTTTGCTTCTGTGAGCGAATTGAACGAGTATGCTGAGGAGATGGGCCATGAGCCGATGCCCTATCACGTAATCATCATTGACGAGTATGCCGATCTCATCATGTCTCTCGATGATAATGACGATGCGTTCGAGGAGGCGGTAACGCGACTCGCGCAGGTCGGTCGTGCCCACGGGTTCGTGATCTTCCTTGCTACGCAGCGACCCTCTGCCGATATCGTCTCGGGTAAAATCAAGGCCAACTTCCCCTGCCGGATCAGCTTCCGTCTCCCGTCCAACACTGACTCGCGGGTTATCTTGGATGAGCCAGGTGCTGAAGACTTGCAAGGGGCTGGTGATATGATCGTGCTGACACAAGATGGGAAGCTCCGTCTGCAGGGATATCGTCTCAGTCCGAAAGACGCGATCGCTATTCGGAAAGCCTACACCGACTCGGAAGAGTAGGTCCGCTTCTGATTCCATTACTCGCTTAGACTGTGGCGCGACCCCCACCAGTTGCGCCCGAGATGTTACAGCTCCACGGCGATACTCCCGATGTGTTCACATCGGGTACTCGTGACCCCTGCAGATTGTGTTCACAATCGGAGGGTGCCGGGCGAAATCGGAGCGGTGTCGGTCCCGAGGCGAGGCCTAGTTGATAAGCAGATGGGGGTTCGAGTTTCTCGCGAGAATCGCGATGGGTGGGTTACCCCCGGTTGAGCGGTAGTTTCTAGGAGCCGTGTTCACAACCCCTTTTGTATGGCACGTGACCGTATCGCGCTCCGTGCGACTGACGACCGAGAGAAGCTGCTCGACCAGGCGAAGGGGGCGCTCAACTGTGACTCCGACGCGGAGGTGATCGACGCCGCGCTCCGACACGCCGTCCAGTCCGTCGAGAATCTCGAAACTGTCAAGCGCGAGGTCTCGCCGGCACTCGCCGAGCGCCTGAGTACCGACGAGGTTCGGCTCACTCAGTACCCCCAAGTCCGCGTGGACTAAGCAGACCTCTTCTCGAAAACCAGACCGGATCCACGCAGACCGGCCTGAATAGGCAAATTACCCAGGGAATCAAGCGCGAGCAGATTTCCGGTGGAAGCGAGAATCTTGGGTTGAACCTAGGCCCGCATCCACTTCTCCGTCCCTATCGATTTATCTAGATACTTGGAAGAGAAGGAACGGGCGTCGCTTTGAGTACACTTGGAGAATTCGGCGGCCGGCTTATTGTGATGCAACATCGTTGTGTCAACATGGAGGAATCGTCTGCAGAAATCGATGCCTACCTAGACGAGATTGATGCGTACGAATTCGAGGCGCTTGTAGCCAAAATCTGGGAAAAAGATGACTGGACGACATCCATAACGAGTGACTCTAACGATCGAGGGATTGACGTAGTCGCCCAGCGCGAAACGCCCACGTCACAGAAAGTCCTGATTCAAGCGAAGGCATGGAGCGAGGATAACAAGGTGGGTAGCGAAGAGGTCCGAAAGTACGCGACGTTGTATCAACAGGAAGAGGATGTGGACAGCGTCGTGATTGTAACCACAGGGTGGTTCACCTCGCAAGCGCAGGAGCTGGCGAGTGATTTAGAGGTTCGACTGGTCAACCGCGACGATCTACATCGGTTACTCTCCGAACTGGATGGGTTCAATGTCGATTCTATGGACACCCCTTCCACTCAGGACACTCTACCCGATTGGCTATCAGTGGATATTCGCGAGCACACGGAAGTATACCAGCAGTTGGGGACCACTCGAAATGCGGATAAGGCGATCGACTTCGTCAACAAGATGGCTGAAAAAGAGAATATATCAGCCAGTGTGGGACCGGGGATTCCCGAGGCAGAGGGCCATAGGGAGTGCACGAATTGTCGCAGAAATGAGGTCTACGGGTTCGAATTACTGAATGACGAAGGCTGGACGCAAATCAGGAAGTGCTTCGACTGTCGCCGTGAGTGGTTGCGAGCAAAAAATGAAGGTGTTGATTGGATGGTCCGACAGCCTTCTCCGTTCGATGAAAATCGTTACTCAATGGGTTCTGACGGGAACATCGTTGCCCCAATTCAGAATAGCACACTGACCAAGTGTCCGATCTGTGGGGAGACTGATTGTATTTGGTTGAGTGACTCGGCCGAGAACTATGATTACATCGCCAAATGTGAGACGTGTAGCTCTGTTTGGGAACGGAATTCGAAACTTCTCCGGAAGGACCGCTGGGAGTGCATCGAAAGCGGAGTCGAAGCCGTGGAAATCGGGACCGTAATTGTGGAGTCAGAATTTCGAGATAGGTAGATTCGTTGATGCGAATGCGGAGCAGCTCGTCGACGAAGTCGAGCATGTCGCTGTCGAGCAGCGAAAGCACGGCGCCGAAGGCCAGTGTCGCACAGCAGCGTGGGGAAGGCACCGTCCCGCAGCCCATCGAGAGACTCGTAGGGCGCGTCCCGCATATCTCGACCTGCTCCGGCTTCAGCCACAGAATGTTCGTATCCATCTGGCCCCGTGGCGTGCTGGGGTGCGGCATATAAACACCACCGGGCTCCAGGTTCTAGAACGTACGTTTCCCTCACCAGAAACGCACATCCTCAGTGGCCCGGTCAGCGAAGACAGCACAGAGCCGCTACTGCGAGCCGTACCAGTACTCGTGCCGGTCGTCGGCCGTCGGGTAGACAAGGATGAGCAGCGGCACCGCGACCATCGTCCAGACCGTCGGCGAGAGGGTCGGAATCGGGTAGAAGGTCATGTAGAGGTAGATGCCCAGCCCCACGAGCGGCGCGAAGACGACCGTGGGGGCGACCGAGCCCAGTCGCGCCACGGTCGGCGAGCCGTCGAGGCCGTACGTGGCGGTCACGGAGGGCGCCGGCCACTCGATACTGAGCGAGACTGTCTCGGCATATCGCGCGTGGACGACGTAGTGGGCAGCTTCGTGGAGCGCGTAGGCCCCAGCGCACGCGATAAGATAGGCGACGATGAGGGTGAGGAGGTTCCAGACCATGGATATTCAGGAGGTACGAGGACGCTGCCACAGATTGAACGCTTCTACCGCGGCGGTTTCGACGCCCGTCCCGAGTGGAGGTCTCGGAAGGCTCCTCACGGACTCCCCAGCGCAGTGGCATGGCGCCGTGTCAGTACCGCGACGGCGACAACGCCGAACAGGGCGGCCGCGAGCCGGACGCCGTCGAGACCCTCACAGGCTGACAAAATCGGCGTGGCCGATACAGAGGTTGTAGCCAGCAGGTGATTAGCCGAACGAACACCACAAGTAGTGGCAGCAACTGTCGGAGACATCAAGACGGGCATTTTGTTGTTAGATCCTTTCTCCGATTATGTTTTGGGCTTTAATCAGAAGTTCGTTAGCAGATATTGATATTATATACAACAGAACCAACCATATCTGATAGGAATGGAACGACCACGATATGAATGAATGGATGCTAGAAAGTAGAAGGGATATGATAGCAAGCCCCGCCAGAACATCTAAAACATTGTCTTCAGACTCATTAGCCACCTCAATTTCACTTTCTGGACTACCAGCAGCTTGCCATTCTTCTCCAGCTAGTTCAATTGGCACCCACCGACCATTTCTGAATTTGTATTCATGATTGCATGAACTACATTTCCCAATTCGAGTGTTGCTGTCCCAGCCGATCTGCCCATCATGACAATGAGAACATGGTTCGTTCGTATCAATTGACCTTTCAGACCAGCTCCGACCGCCACTAGAGCTGGTGCTATTGTTGTCTGGATTCCAGACACCCTTCTCGGCTGACTCAACTAGTCGTTTGACTTGCTCGCTCGGGACCTTTTCTTCACTACTAGCCAGTTGTGGTTTTAAATCGAGATCCGCGTCCAGAATCAAGTCAATAAGTTTTTGACGATTTATTATATCAACATCAAGATCATTAGCCAATTCTTTTGCTGGTGATGTAGCCGTACTCGTTGTAACTATTACGACACGGTCTACGTCGTCCTCCTGTTGATACAGTGTTCGGTATTTTCTAACCTGTCCACTATCGATTTTGTTCTCCTCACTATTTGCCTTGGCTTGTATCAGTACTTTCTCGTCAAATGGTGTATCTCGTCTGGCCACGACATCGATGCCCTTGTCTCTAGATTCCGGCTTTACTGTAGTCTCATAGTCCAATTCTTCCCAAAGGTCCCCAATTAAATCCTCAAAAGATGAGGGATCTATTTGATCAAGAAATTTCTCAATCTCACTCCGGTCCATCTGACTATTTGTCTATTTTCCCAGGTATAAATATATTCTCGGAATTGTCAATGTCGGTTGACATTTCATGCCACAAGATGGCATGAATACAGAACTTTGGACAATCGCTTGAACGAACGATATGCGCCCTGTATGCGGCACAGCAGTCAGAACCTATCACCGATTGAGGATTTCGACAGAGCCTCGCACATCCAATTCGAGGGCAATCGGCAGTGGACGCTGCTCCGACGAGTCGCTCACTCTCCCTCACACTCATCTCGGAGGTGCGAACCGAGATCGTCGATGAACTCCTCGCACCGAGGGCATTTCACCTTCTGTGGCGAGCCTCGCGAGTCGGGGCCTGAATCGCCGGTCGACATCCCGTATTCCTCTTCGAGTACGGTTCGAGCAGCATCGCGCCACGCCGGCCCGTGGCCGCCGAATCGTCGGACCAGCCCATTCGGGGTCCCGTGCTCGATGAGGTGCTCGTTCGCTTCGAGGAAGGCGTCGATGACGTCGGCCGGTGGGTGCTCTTCGAGGTGATAGACGACAACGACCTGTTTCCCGAAGCTCGCACCAGCGCCATTTCTCGCCCCCCGAATCGTGAACGAGTGGACGCCGACCGCACGATGGCGAGCCGCTACCTCGGTCGGCAGGGCCGACCCTGGGGCTGGGCCATTCGCCTCCAGGTAGTCGATCACCTCGTAGGGCGGTTCCTCGCGCGCGCCGCTGGTCATGGGTGAGGCGATTCGAACGCGTCCATTTGTGTTCTTTGTCTTCGCGAGGATGTGCCTCCGGTGAGCCGCAGTGGTAGCCACGCCGGTCGGCGGCCGTCGGGGAGACGGGGCCTTGTCAGTAGGTGTGGCCGAAGATGCTCAATCGCCACTCAGGGGTCGTCATCACTCGGTGGGCGCTTCGAAAGCCGATCGAAGCGGTCCTGTGCGTCGTCGATTCGTTGCTCCGATTCTACGGGTTTGTAGTCCGCATCAACGAGCGCCCCATCAGCAACCTCGATCTCGAGCACCGCATCCGCGTGCCGTGCTGGTTGGGGGAGGTCGTGCTGGTCGACGGCCAGTTCATACCGCTCGTCCTCGCCCGAAACCTCCAGTACCGCCAGCTCGTCTTCGAAGCGATCCAGTACCGCCGTGTAGGTGCCATCGGGAATCATGAGTACGCCTCGTTGAGTACCGTTGACCCATCATCGTCCGTGACAATGACCGTATCGCCGCCGTTGTTCCAGATCGGACTGCCCGACTCCCAGTAGAGGTCCGTCTCCGTATCGGTCCCACTCCCGGTGTGGATCGTGATCGTGGCGCCGGCCGCGAGCGTAGTCACATCGGGGATGGTGTAGGTGGCGCCGGCTTCGTCGCTGACCGTCCACCCGGAGAGGTCGAGCGGCCCGTCGCCGGTGTTCTCGAGGACGATGTACTCGTCGTTGAGATTGTCTCTGTCGCTCCCCTCGGCATCGGCGTGAACCGACGCGAGGGCGAGCTCGCCTGAGCCTGTCCCCGCGTCCGGGCTCGACGTGGCGGTCCCGCCGTCGGTGGCGACGGCTGAGGCCGTGCCCGTCGCGTCCATGACACCGCCGCCGCTGATGACGGCGCGGCGCTCGACCGCCGTCGTCGTCCCCAGCTTGACGGGCGACCCATCACGGATGCTCGTCGGCTCCGTCGGGGCCTCCTGCTGGCTTGCGACTGTCACCTCGGTCCCGTCGCTCCGCAGGACGACGTGGCCCTGCGTTGCTGTCCAGTAGGCCGGGATGTCGCGCTCGGCCAGTCGTTGGAGTGTCTCCTCGTTCGGGTGGCCGTACTGCGAATCGTACGCACTCGAGATGACGACCGCCTTCGGCTGGGCGGCATCCAGCAGCGCTCCGCTGGTCGAGCTCTTGCTTCCGTGGTGGCCCGCCTTCATTACGGTCGCCCGGAGCTGGGACCCATACTGGTCGACGAGATACGCCTCCTGGTCGTCCTCGGCGTCACCAGTGAACAGGAAGCTCGTCCCCCCGTAGGTCAGCTTGAGGACGATGCTGTTCTCGTTGCGGGCCTCGTCTTCGAGATACGGGTCCGGCGGGCCCATCACCTGCACGCTCACGTTCTCGAACGGGATGCGGTCGCCCTCGCGCGTCTCGTACAACGTGACGTCGTGGGCTTCGATCGCGTCGAGGTACTCGCTGTAGGTCTGCGTGCCGGCGGCGATACCGGGGTCGTAGACCGCGCCGATGCCGTCGGCTTCGGTCTCGAAGTAGTTGATGACAGCCGCGTTCCCGCCGATGTGGTCGGCGTCGTTGTGCGACGTAACGAGGTAGTCGATCCGGTCGATATCCTGTTGTTGCAGGTACTGCAGGACGTACTCGCCGTCGTCGTTGAAGTGCCCGGTGTCGATGAGCATCGTCTCACCTGTCGGGCCGATGACGAGCGTCGAGACGGACTGGCCGACGTTGATGAAGTGAACCTCTAGGGAGCCATCGGCAGCAGCGTCTCCCCCAGTTGGCTGTGAGGGGTCGCCCCCATCCCCAGCCGGAGCGGCGGGTGCGCTACAACCGGCCAAGACGACGAGTCCAGCACAGACGAGTATCAGTGTTCGAGAGGAGGTAGCCACGTCTTAACAGGGCTTCGTCGGAGTTGGTCAAGAATCTGTTTACAAGGATGGCAGGGGGCCTCGGTTGCATAGACGCGTAGAAGACACGCGCCCCGTCACGGCCCGACCACCACCGCGTGGCCACACCGGAGACACCGGACGATGTCCACGCCGTCTCGCTCGACGATCTCCAGCAGCGCGTGGTGCTCACCCAGCTCGGCGACCGTCGTGAGGATGCGGTCGGGCGTCATCGGCCCAGCATCAGGACCCACCACCCACGAGCGACTGGGCGCGCGAAACCGCCCCCGAGAGGGCCGAACTGATGCGGAAGTCGGTGAACCGGCGGACGAGCAGGTAGCCCACGCCAGCGGACAGGCCGATGCCGACGACCTGCTGCCCGGGCGTCGCACCGCCCGTGCCGACGCCGCCGCCACGGCCGCCGAGCGGCCCGCCCAGCAGCGACGACTGCTGGAGCGACTCGGTGTAGTTGAACGTCGTGCCGTTGGCCGTGTAGTTGCCCGTGAGCGCGCCGTCGGCCGCCTCCGAAGCGTTCCCGGTCACGGCGTCGGCCACACACCACGTCGCGTAGCCGGCGGCCGTGTCGAACTGCCGGTCGCCGCTGTACGAGCTGTCCCCGTGCGAGACGTTGAACGTGAGGCTCGTCGTCTCGTAGGACGGGTCCCAGTACTCGATGAGGAGCCCGGTCGTGCCATCCGTGAGGACACACTCGCCGGCGATGCGCGGGCCAAAGCCGTCCGATGCGGTGTACGTCACTGTCGGGCCGGGCCCATCGTCACTGTCGCCGTCAGGGCAGGACTGGAGGTCCCCGTCGTTGTCCCGGTCGAAGGGGTCACATGGTGGGTTGAGTCCATCGGGCCCGGAGACGCTCCCGCCGCTGGTCCCGCCATCGGTCGCGATGGGCGTGGCAGTCGGCGAGGTCGCCGTGCCGGTCGCGGTCGGCGTGGCCGTGCCGCCCTGGTCGCCGACGCTGATCAGGTAGGGGTCCGGCGCCGACTTGTTCGCGCGCCAGCCCAGCGACTCCCACCGTGTCGACCGGCCGCCGCTGGTCGCGACGACCTCGACGCGGTACGGGTCGCCGTTCGCGAGCCGGACGCTCGCTTTGCCGTAGGCGTTGATGTCCTTCTGGGCAATCTCGTTCCAGTCGCCGGGGCCGGCCGTGAACGTCGTGCCACCCGGCAGCGGGAACTCGATGGCGCGGTCGAAGCGGTAGACCGTCAGCTCCGACATCGAGGGTGGGTAGGTCTGCTTGGCGGCCTCGTCGAGCTGGAACTCGCGGACGAACGTCCCGCTCTCGAAGAGTGTCAGGTCAACAGTTCGCGGGGAGCCGCTGACGGTGATGGATTTCGAGGCGTTCTGGTAGCCGTCGGCGCTCGCCTGGACCGTGTACTCGCCGTCCGAGACGGCAGAGAAGCTATAACTCCCGTCGCTTGTCGCCGTGGTAGCTTTGACCACCGAACCAGATTGTCGCAACTCGACGGTCGCATCATTAATGCCGGAGCCGTCGGCCGAGATTGTGCCGGAAACCTCTACACCGAGACTGCCAGTTGCGCTGCCCGGGTGCCCCAGCGTCCGGAGCATCGCCCGCGTCCCCGACGAGTCCTTGGTATGGTCTGTGTCTAGCGCATAGACCGAGTTGTCCACACTCCCGACATAGACCGTCCCGCCCGCGACCGTCGGCGAGGAGTATACGGTGCTCCCAGTCGAGTAGGACCACTTCTCGTTGCCCGTCGATGCGTCGAGCGCATAGATCGAG
The DNA here is from genome assembly GCF_029338515.1 of Haloglomus litoreum. GTDB lineage: Archaea > Halobacteriota > Halobacteria > Halobacteriales > Haloarculaceae > Haloglomus > Haloglomus litoreum. Next base: position 1,307,923 of record NZ_CP119988.1, read on the forward strand.
TTGTCGTTGCTCCCGATATAGACCGTCCCGCCCGCGACCGTCGGCGAGGAACGAAAGTCACCCCCCGTCGAGTACGACCACTCCTCGTTGCCGGTCGATGCGTCGAGCGCATAGATCGAGTTGTCATCACTCCCGACATAGACCGTCCCGTCCGCGACCGTCGGCGAGGAGCGCACGAGGTTCCCGGTCGCGTATGACCACTCCTCGTTGCCCGTCGATGCGTCGAGCGCGTAGAGCGAGCCGTCGTTGCTCCCGACATAGACCGTCCCGTCGGATACTGTCGGCGAGGAGCGCATGTAGCTCCCCGTCGTGTAGGACCACTCCTCCGTGCCGGTCGATGCGTCGATCGCACGGACTGTGCCGTCGCCGACCGCGACGTATACCGTCCCGCCCGCGACCGTCGGCGAGGGGTATAAGTCGCCCCCCGCTGCATACGACCACTCCTCGTTGCCCGTCGATGCGTCGAGCGCATAGACCGAGCCGTCGTTGCTCCCGACGTATACCGTCCCGTCCACGACCGTCGGCGAGGAACGAACGTAACTCCCCGTCGAGTAGGACCACTCCTCGTTGCCCGTCGATGCGTCCAGCGCATAGACCGAGTTGTCGTAGCTCGCGACGTATACCGTCCCGTCCGCGACCGTCGGCGAGGAACGAATGTCGTCCCCCGTCGAGTACGACCACTCCTCGTTACCCGTCGATGCGTCCAGCGCATGGACCGAGTTGTCGTAGCTCCCGACGTATACCGTCCCGTCCGCGACCGTCGGCGAGGAGTATACGTTGCTCCCTGTCTCGTACGACCACTCCACGTTCCCAGGCGCGACCGTGGTCGTATTGTCAGCGGCAACAGGTGTGGACCCAATGGCGACTGTGCCGGTGGCCGAGAGCATTACGAGCGCGACGGCACCTAGCGCCGCAGCCTGCTCCCGCTCGACAGCAGACAGCCGACTGGTAACTCCTCGACCGACCGAGACGAGCTCGTCGAGGACCAGCTGCGGGTCCGGCCGGACGACCAGGACCAGCGCCAGCAGCGCGACCGCCCCAGCCTCCTGGACGAGGACGGCCCAGCGCAGCGTCTCGGGCAGGCCCGCGGTCGCGATAGCGTAGACGTTCGCGAGCCCGTCGAGGGCGAGCGCGGACGAGACGAGCGCGCCCAGGTGCCAGTACTGCACGCGGTCACCGTGCGTCTGGTCGCGGGCGGCCGCGACGCGCAGCGCCCAGAATATCGTCGCGACCAGCAGCGGCGTCCCAGCTGCCCACGTCGCGAGTCCGAGATGCTCGATCACGCCCGCGGAGACTGGGTTCACCTCGCGAGCCGCTGCGGCGCCGACCATCACGAGCGTCGTGACGACCGCCAGCCACGAGCCGAGATGGCCCGCTATCTCCGCGAGTCGGAGTCGCTCCCGTTCGATTCCGTTACCGTCCGCGTGTTGGATGTCACTCATGGTTGTGTCAGAGGCCGCCCGCCAGCGAACCGAGCAGTTCCAGAAGCTGTGCGACCACTCCGCTATCGAGCGAGAGCGCGCCCGTCGCGATGCCCGCCACCGCCCCGATGGCGAGTACGCCAGCGACCACGCTCCCGATGCGGAGCCACCGCGCGCCACCGATGAGCAGCGATGAGAGTTCGCGGCTGTACCAGAGACCAGCCAGCAGCAGCGCCACCGCGCCGACCGAGACACCACCGATGCCGAACTGGTCGAACAGGAATCCGACCGCGGCCTCCAGTAGCTCGACGACTACCACGAACCAGCACCCCCCTCGGGCTCCCAGGTTAACCACGCGCGCGTACGGGCCCTGTCAGTGAGCTGGTACGTGGCGCCCTGGCCTCGGCTGTTCAATCCGGGGGTGGCCGCGGCCTCAGAGCGCATCGAGCGCCACCTCGCGTTCCGGGTAGGAGATGGAGATCTCGCCCTCGAACCCGTAGGTTCGGTATGGGTTCGGCCACGAGATCGGGACGAAGTTCATCGAGTTCCACATCACCGCCTCGCCCTTGCTGAGACCCGAGCTGTAGTTCGGGTAGATGGGGATAGAATCGGGGAGGCCAGTCAGCGAACCCGAGGGGCGGGGCGTCTCGGGCATCGTCATCCAGAGCCGTTCCTTCTCCCGCACCGTCTCCTCGAACGTCGCCAGCGAGTGCGACATGAAGACACAGGAGAGGTTCTTCTTCCGGGCCTTGCCGAACGCCTCGGCGAAGCCCTTCACCTTCGTCTTCGTGTCGTTGGCGTCGTTCTCCGGGCGGATGGGCAGCATGTCGCCCGCCTCGTCGATGACCGCCGTCGTCGGGTGCAGCGTCACGTCCTTCTTCGCGCGGGCGTGGACGAGCCCGTGCATCCACTCGACGAGGTCCGTGTTCTCCTCGGTGTCCTCGGCCTCCCACGCCGATGTGAACGAGGCTTCGACGAGGCGCTCACACCCCCGGAACTTCGGATCCGGGAGCACGCCGTAGATGGCGCCCGGACAGGTCTGCTCCAGCAGGTCGACCGGGTCCGTGTACGTCAGCGTATCACGGAACACGTCCGTCGGCTCGATGGCAACCCTGGGCAGGCGGTCGTCGCGAGGGACCGCCTCAACCGTCACCTCGACACCGGCCGGCATCGCGAGCGTCGTGAACGGAGCGAGCGGGAGAATCTCGCACTCGTCCAGCGTGAGCTGCCAGAGGACGGTCTCGTTGTTGATCTCCGTCATCCGCGCGCCGGCCAGGAAGTTCGCCGCGCTCGTCTTGCCCTTCCCCGGCTTCGAGTGGGCGTGCCAGCCGATGCCGCCGTCGTCCATCGCGTCCAGCACCTCGCGATTCTCCGGTCGCGAGAGCCACTCCATCACGCGCTGGCGGGTCTCCGGTTCGTGGTCGAACCGGCTCAGGTCGCCCCGTTCCAGTGCCCAGATGTCCGCGTCCGAGACGTGGATGAGTGCGTTCAGATACGCCGACGGGTAGCGGTACGCCGGGTGGTTCGACGTCTCGGCGCCTTCGAGCACCTTCCAGAACGGCTTCGCACCGAAGTGCTGGTAGATGGACTCGCCGTCGTGGTGGCGATTGCCCTGTGCGTCGAGGCCGAACGTGCCGCCGCTGTCGTGGTAGTAGGCTTGCTTCGAATCGTCGTGCGACTCGAACTCCTGGCGGACCCACTCGCGAACCTCGTCGGGACCGCCGGTACTGTCGATCTGGGTGCGTGCGTGACTCATGGTCAGGTAGAGAGGGGGCCGTGGCTCTCGCTCACGGTCTCGACTGTTTCCTCGGCGCCCGCCTGGAGGGTGCGGACGCCGCGGTTCATGGCCGGCAGCAGCACCGTCGCGGCGAGATTCTCACGCGCCGTGCGGGCGGGCCCATCATCGGGCGGCGCGACTAGCGGGTCGTACCCCATCGGCGTGTAGCAGCAGTACTCCAGGAACGATGCCGGCAGGTGGCCCTCGGTAGCCGGCTGGAGGTCATGCACCCACAGCCGGATGGCCTCGCGGTCGGCGAAGCCGTCGAACAGCGCCAGCAGCGCCTCGCGTTGGGCGCTGTCGGTCGCCGACAACTCGGGCCGCATCGCGATGAACTTCTGGCGCTCCGGATCCGGCGTGCCGTCCTTCTCGTCGGTCTTCTCCGAGTCCGTGTACTCGTGAACGCGGTCCCGAACCCGGTGGAACGCGGTTCGGAACGCGCGGTGGAGCACCATGTCCCCCAACTGACCGCGCCGGAACTGCTCCACCTCGCCGTCGCCGACGAGATCCTCGAGCACGTCGGGCCGCAGTGCCACCGCCCGGAACCAGTCGTCGGGCAGGTAGCCCAGCGACCGCACGGCGACCTGCTGGAGCCACAGGAGCACGTCCTCGCGGGTATCGAAGCCCGCATGGAGATGCTCGATACACTCGCGCTGGTCGGCGGCGAGCTTCCGGAGCGCCGGGCGTCGGCTCTCAGTCATCGGCCGGCACCTCCTCGTCGCTCGTCTCCGGCTCGGTGTCCTGGAACTCCTCGTAGACGTCATGCATCTCGCCGTTGACGCCGGCCGAGTAGCCCCGCATCAGGCTCATCGCCTGCTTGATCGGCTGGACGCTGGCCTCGCCGAGCTTCTGCTCCATCTCCTCGAAGGTCTGCGCGTCCTCGGTCCCCTGCCGCATGGCCACCATCGAGGCGTGGACGCTTTCGAGATGGACCGGCGCGAAGTCCGCCCGCGCGTGGGCGTCATGCTTCGGGCCGAACATGCCGACCAGTAGTGCCGTCGTGAGCGCCCCGACACCGACGAGCGGGCTCAGTGCGAGGCCGGCCAGCGCCCCAACGGCAGCAGCGCCGACACATGAGACCAGGATACGGTCGACGTTCCAGGCGCGCTCGGTGACTGGCTCGCCGGCCTCGTCGAGCACCGTCTCGCCCTCGTCGGTCGTCTGGACCGTCGAGCGCTTCCAGGCGAACGTGAAGCCCTCGGGTTCGATATCGAGAAGCTGGTCGGCGTCGGGGGCGAGGTAGATCTTCTCGTCGACGCTGCCCTCGTCGACCTCGACCATCGCCGCCCGCTCGTCGTAATTCAGGAAGGTCGCGGGCTGGCCGACCAACCGGGCCAGGAACCGGAGCGGGCCCGTTCCGACGACCGCGTAGCCGCCGTCCGGGAGCTTGACGACGCGCTTCGTCGTCTCTCGCTCACCGATACGGCCGACGACCTCCTCGCCGCGTGGCGAGGTGGCCTCTTCGACCTTCGGCTGGACGAAGCGGACGCGCTGGACGTTCTGCTGGAACGTCTCCAGCATGATGAGCCACGCCAGCACCAGCACCCAGAGCGCGATGGCCCACGGATTCGCGACGACGAAGTTCGCGATGCCGGCGTAATCGATGAACAGCGCCAGGCCGGTGGACACCGACCAGCCGATAATCCAGGGCGTGTACCCCCACTGCGGACCGACGCCGGCGATGGCCATCGCCTTCCGGATGGACCACCCGCCCGTGATGAGCCCGACCAGGAGGAGCCACCCGAAGTCGAAGATGACCGAGCGCAGGTAGTCGCCCTGCGAGTCGATGCCCGCCGACTGGGTGGTCGCGACCGAGTGATGGCCGAAGACCCACCGCGTCTCCGGGTTGTCGGCCAGCCACATCGTCACGCGGACTGGGTCCTCGTGACGCTGCAGCGGGACCTCGATGGTCGGCCGGCCGCGCTGGTACTCCAGGGTCTGCGTGTGGGCGCTGACGTTGGCCGCGTACCGGACCGACTCCGTAGAGTTGCCCCGTTGGACGGTCTTCGTCCTGGGCTCCCAGTAGGCGATCTTCAGGTCCGCCGAGCCGGACTCGAGGGCGAACGTCCGGAGGTAGACCTCGTTCTTCTTGACCGTCTGCATCCCCTGGGCGCCGACGTACTTCCAGTTCGAGTTGTCGGGGGCGCCGCCGCTCCCGGCCGGCCACGCAATCAGCCACCAGAACCGCTCGTCGGCGAGCCGGAGGCTCTGGGCATCCGCGGCGACCGGCTGGCCGCCACGGGACAGCTCCTCGATGGTGGGACCGTCGGACTCAGATTGGCCCCCGCCCCGGTTCGTCTCGGGCGTCGGCGTCGCCGTCGACGCTGGACTCGCGGTTGGGGTCGAGGTCGCTGGCGTCGCGGTCGGCGTCGACGTGTTCCGGTCCTCCTGCGGGGCGGCGACGGCGACCGCCGGCGCGACCGACGCGATGAGTGCGAGTGCGGCCAGCGCCGCAGCGACGCGGGCTCGCACGGTCAGTAGGCCCCCGTGATGGCCGCCATGAGGCCCGACACCAGCGACTCGACGGCCTCTGGTGCCACGACGACCGCCGTCAGTACCGCGCCGACGATGGTCAGCAGCACCGCCGCTCGCGTGTCGATCTGGATAAACGTCGCCATCAGTCGCCAGCACCCCCGTTGGGCGGGCTTGGCTGCGTGCCGTCGATACTGGATGGCGGGTCGGCTGCCGCCGACCGTGTCACCGAGACCTCCCGTACCGCGGGGTCGGCCTCCTCTGGCCACGTCCACGGCTCGGGGGCTGAGCGACCGTACCGCTGCGCTGCTGGTGTCGCCTCGGCCGCTGAGGGCTGGCCGAGGATGGACATGATCCACTGGCCGTCTCGTGTCGGGCCCCGCCAGCGGTCCGTTGCGCGTCGGCAGCGCCGGCACTCGTGGACGTGCGCCGGCGTCCCTTTGCACAGCGTCGTGTCGATCATGAGGCCGAAGCCGACGAGCCCGCCGACGGCGAGGGCGAGTCCGGCGACCGGTGAGTTGCCGCGGACGCCCAGCGCACCGGCGTAGATGGTCACTGCTGCCAGGAGGAGGTACGTCGCGACCGGAGCGAGGTGTCCGGTCTCGCGGAGCGCCTCGATAGCGCCCCACGACCGGTCCCAGTCCCGCTCACGAAGCTCCTGTTCGAACGCCGCCGGCACGGCCAGACCAGCGTACTGCGTGCCGTGCGTCACGACTCACGCACCTCCACGATGCCGATGGCCGCAACCAGCGCCAGCGGGATGAGTGCCAGCGCCGGTTGGTCCATGATCTCCGGCGAGAGGGACAGTATCCATCCGCCGGCGACGAACGCCGCCGCGGCCACGCCCGTCACGAGGAAGGAGACGTAGCCCTGGCGGCCACCGTACGAGAGCGCGATGCTGGGGTCCTCGTCCCTCCCGGCGACCGCCCGCCGGTAGGTGTACAGGAGCAGCACTCCCGTTGTGACGAGTGCGATGCCGTACCGCGCGCCATCGACCACGGCTGGGAGCTGGTCAAGAGGCATCGCCGTACACCTCCGAGAGCAGGAAGGTCCCGGCGACCGCCATCAGCGCAATGCCGACGTACTGGTCGACGGTCAGCCGGATGGTCCCCGAGAGCACGCCGGCCCCGAGCCCGATGCCGGCGAGATTCGAGACGATGAACGGATGGCTACCGATGAACTGGGTGAGCATCGCGACGATGTCGACGCCCTGGATGATGGCGATGCCACCAGCCGTGATGACGCCGCCAGCGATCATCCCGAGCCACCGAGCGGTTCGGTTGGTTGCCCACTCGAACCGGTCGTCCGTTGACTCGGGGGCGTTCAGGTACGCCGCGATGTACCGGGCTGCCAGCACCAGGATGGCGCCGCCAAAGATGACGATCAGCAGCGTCACCGCGTCCGTCACCTGAATGCCGAAGAGTTCGGCCATCAGGTGCCACCTCCGTTGGTTCGGCCGCGCAGAACGGCCGGCGATGCCTCCGGTCGTGAAGTTGTGATGTGTCTCATCGGTCGTTGAGCCAGGTTTCCGCACGGTCCTTGAGCCGATCCAGCTGCACTGCGACGAAGATGATAGCCGCGCCGAGCAGCGCGGGGCCACCGTACTGGCCCAGCCCGACTCGCGGGAAGATCTCGCCCGCGCTCACCGCGATGGCCGGGAACCAGTACCCGGACGTAGCCGAGATGAGCGTCCAGACCGGCTCGAACCAGCCGAAGCTTAGCCCACCCAGCAGGCTCACGAACGCCGAGAGCTGCGTGATAGGGTGGAAGACGGCCTCTTTCGCTTGTTGTGGAACTGTCATCGTCCGAGAAGTGCCATGATGCTGCTGCCGCCCGGGACCAGCGCCAGCCCGGCCACGGTGACTCGATACAGGACGAACAGCGTCACGCCCGCCGCCGCCATCGCGACCAGTGGTCCGGCCGGGCCCGCGCTCTCGACCACGGCGACCAGTGACTGTTGGAGCCCGCGCAGCGCGCCGAGGAGGTCGAACCCGACGAACGCGAACGCGACCACGAGTTGGCGCTGCACCCAGGCCAGCCCGCCGACCAACAGATCGAACGGGAACAGCACCGCGCCGATGAGGAACTCGAAGAACCCGAAGAGCACGGACACGACGAAGCCCGAAACCACCGAGATGACCAGCGCCGCCGGATTGCTCGCGAAGCGCCGCAGGAAGCGGGCGGTGCCGCTGCTGAACTGCTTCGCGACTTCCGTCGAGGTCCCGAGGCCGGGGCCGATGGGAATCAGCGTGATACCGTCGTCGTCAGGCACGACTGATCACCCAGCGGAAAACGAACACGGCCGTCAGTCCGATGCCGATGGCTACGACGAGGCTGGCCGGGCCGGCCTCGAGGACGAACATCCAGGCTGCCAGGAAGCCCTCCTGGACCAGGACGCCAGGCAGCCCGACGAGCAGGCTGACGACGCTCGCGAGGAAGTTGCCGAAGCCGGCCAGTAACGCGAGCGGGACATCGAAGATACCCAGCACCAGGCTGGCCACGCCAGTCAGGAAGGCCCCGAACGTGGCGCCGATGCCGACCTGTGCGATGCGGCCGAAATCGGGCGTCTGGAAGCCGTTCGGGCCCACACTGAGGAAGTCGCTGACCCTAACCACGACCAACCACCCCCGGTTCGCGGGCCGTCATCATCCGGTCGGCACGAGCGGTGGTCGAACGCATCGTCACTCCTCCTGTGCCTCCTCGGCGTCCTCCGCGCCGGGTGTGGGGATATCCAGGCCGCTCCCCACCAGCGGGAAGAAGTTCGTCGTCTCTTCCTCGCTCACGAACGCGATGATGACGTAGCCGCTCAGCGCGACGATGCCGAACGCGATGGGCAGTGAGAGCGGACTCGCGAACAGGCCGCCGGGGCCGATCGAACGGGCGCTCCCGATGGCCCCGAAGTCGATGACGATGCCGAACGATGCCAGGAAGGACTCGGTCAGGCCCGCGGCGCCACTGGCGAACGCCGCCATCGGCTTGATGAAGACGTCCGCGAGCGTGAGAATGCCCGACGCCAGCGCGCCGCCGATGGCCAGCAGGATGGCGCTTAGGCCCTGGAAGATGACGCCGCCGATGCTTCCGGCGTTCTTCGCCCGGTCGAACAGCCGCCGGACCCGTGGCCCGCCTGCGCCGGACGCCGACATCGTCAGCTCCCGCCTCCGAAGATCTTCCCGAGGCCGAGCGCGGTGATGGCCGCGCCGATGAGGCCGGTGATCTTCCCGAGCGTCGTGCTCAGGAACCCGCCGGACTTCCCTGTCGGGCCGCCGGCGACGGTGCCGCCCTCCTGGAACACCGCGTCAGCCTCGGAGCTCGTGTAGACGATCTCCATCCCGACCGCGGCGTCGTGGTCGCTGGACGCCGAGATGTCCGTCGCGAGTTCGACGCGATCACCGATGGCACCGTTGAACTGGCTGGTGGCGCCGGTCGTCGATGCCTCGGAGTAGTTGCCGGCGTAGCCGGTGGCGTAGTCGACGCTGATGTACTGGCTGCCAGGCTGGCGCTGCTCGGCCACGAGGTCGAGCGTGCCGTGGGTCACGTCGACCGGTGCCGGGATGTCCCAGACCGCGAGCGGCTGGCCCTCCAGCCGGTCGGAGTAGCTGGCGTAGTCCTCGGCGTCGGTCATGGTGACGTTCGAGCCGTCAGCCATCGAGAGCGGGTAGTTGACCGTCGCGTCACCCGCCCCGACGACGAGGTCGTGGACGTGGGCGTCGCCCCAGTGGTCCGCGAGCCCGTCGAGTGAGCGGAAGCGGACGGTGCCGCCGTCGACGTTCGTTCGGGTCTCGGTCTCGTAGCGGTCGTCCGAGTCGGCCTGATACGCGACCGTGCCGAAGGCCATCGTCTCCTTCGCGGAGACATCCATCCCGGTCAGGGCGAGGTCAGCGTCGGCGTCGGTGACGTTGAGTCGGACCGTGTCGATCTCCGACAGCGTCCCGTCGCCCGTGCCCTGGACCCCGTTGGCTGAGACCAGCGTGTCCACACGCGTGCTCGCGTAGAAGGCGCCGGTCTCGTTCGCGAAGGTCTCCTCATCCGCGTCGGCCGCGCTCTCGGCGATGGTCGCATACGCGTAGTCACCGTCCGTGTCGACGATCTCGACGCGGACGGTCGCGCCGCTGTCGAGCGTGTTCAGCTCGCCCGCCATCGTGACGACGCGCTTGCGGGCGTCGTCGAGCGAGACGTTGTCGCTGTAGCTGAAGAGCACCGTGTCGCCGGCGGTCATGCTGCCGTCGGTCGCCAGCTGCGTCGGCGCCGCGCGGACGTTGGGCGCGCTGCCCCACTCCGAGACGCTGCCCTTGGCCGACGCCGAGCCGCTGACCGACCAATCGCCCTCCTCGGCGACGAACGACTGGCCCTCGACGTTGGCCTCGTCGTCGGTGACGGGGCCGTAGAGGTCCGGGTCGTCGATGTACGCCGGCGACACCTCGATGGGCGCGTCGGCGTCCGAGGTGTTCACCTCGGCCGGGAGGTCGGTGTTGCTGCCGTCATCAGCTTCGTAGGCGAGCGGGTCGGTGCCGTGCTCGCCCATGCGATGCTCGGCGATGGTCACGTCGGTCTCTTCCACCCAGACGCGCGGGCTCTCGTCGCTGGTCGTATCGATGGGTGGGGCACCGTTCTCGCGTTCGTCGTGGTCGGCCATCGCGACCGGCGCGACCATCGCGGTCGCGAGGAGGATGGCGATCAGCGCGATGAAGCCCTGCTGGACGAGCCGTCTCATCGGCGCTCCTCCACGTCGAACACCGCCTCGATGAGCTCGGGGTCGACCGACGCGAGGTCGCCGACCTCAAGCGTCGAGGCGATGTCGGCCTGCGCTGTCATGGAATCAGTACTACTGGGTCGTGCCTCCCCGGAAAAGGAGGTCGACGGGGGCTCTCGCCGTCCGTCTGGGGTTGCGCTCATGGATTGCGCTCCGCCCACGGCCCAGGGCCGCGGGCTTCCAGCAATCCAGTGGTGGAAAATATGTCAACTGTCGGATTATACTGCGCGGATGGCGTGCGAATCCCTCGCGGATACTGTGCAAATACTGTGCGCTATTCGCCGGCATGCGGTCGTACTGGACGCAGGATTTGTTACGATAGGCCTCTCTGAATATCGTATGTCAGCGCAGAACTGTTCTATCCGTTCACTGATGTGTCTCGGAACACGTCGGCATGGAGTGACGCTGGACCCTGGGTGGGTGGCCGATGCCGGGCTCTCGGTGGGCGAGACCATCGGCATCGACCGTGGCGCCGGGAAGTACGCTGAGCGCGGGGCGACGCTTCATCTGGGCGACTACGACGCGGACACGGTCGACTACGAGCGGACACTGGGGGAGTGTGGGGACTCGGTCGCGGTGACGCTTCCACCTGGAATCCGCGAGTGGCTCGATGCCGAGCTACAGGAATCGCTGTATCTCATGCGGACGGGCGATGGCGAGGATGTGCTCGTCGAGGCGCCGTAGCCTCGATCTCTTATGATGGTTCTGATGAACTTCCCCGTATGTCACACGAACCGCTTGCTGGCTATAGAGGATGGATAGAGTACGTGGACTGCGTTCGGTTCAGTCCGATCTAAATGAGACTGTTGTTAGGCTTGGATACAGATTGTCCAATTACATCTTCAATTCTGATATTATTTTAGTATTTGCATACAATCTAGTTTAGTATCGCTGCACACACTATATTTTGTTTGGAATTGTAGAATTATCTATGAACAGCGACCCCCCAGAGCGTGAGCGGTGGGGGGAGATGCCCGAGGCGCTCCCGGACCCGTATCGGCGTCAGCTGCTCGTCGCGCTCCTCCAACACAACCCCCAGGAAGACGATGACCCTGACCCGCTCAACGTCGTTGCCGACCCCGACGAGGATAGGCAACTCCTCCAGACCGCGATGACGCATAAGCATCTACCAAAACCGGAGGAAATCGGCTTCATTGAGTGGGACCGCGATAAGAATCGAATCAGGATTGGCCCCCGCTGGGACGATATCGCGCCGCTCCTCCGCCTCATTCAGGACCACCAGAACGAACTCCCCGCGGGCTGGTTGTAGGCTGCTCTCGCTCCCTGCGATACAGCCAGTGTCTGTCCTTGGTAATTCCGCTCCATAGCTTTCGAACCGGTATCGTGCGAGATACGCGCTGTAAACTCAGCACGGCAGCGAAATCCTATCCCCGATAGATTATTTCCAACAGTAGCATTCGAAACGGTTCGACAACTACCCACAAAAGCAATTGTCGAATTTCACCACTCCATAGACCCCATTAAAGTGTGAAGATAATCGAGCGCTTCTCAGAAATATCTCCTCTCTCCTCTGAGCTCGTGGGGCGGCTGAATACTGCTTCCATGAGCAGGCATCAGAGAACCATTCACCTGACTAGAACCATGGCCACCTATATATTGGATTAATATACGGATTAAGAACCTACATTCAATTTCATAGATTGTGAAAGAATCTGACTAGGTATAAGTACTCTGGCCATGCAGCAAAATTTGCAATGCCAGACAATACCACACTCACCAAATCAGTAAAAGAATTTTTCGCGTACGATCCAGATAAAGATCAATGGTCGGATGAGCCGGTCCCAGAGGAGGAGCGAATGGGTGTTTGGGGTCCGACGTCAGTTTGGATAGGATTCGCGATCGCGTATATTGTGGCCTTCATCGGTGCACAAATATATTTCGGGCTAGGAATGCCGGATGCGATTTATGCCATCGTTTTAGGGAACCTCATCTTAGTGGTGTATTCGGGTGCGCTTGCCTACGCAGCTGCCGAAGGCGGATTGAACTTTCCACTGCAAGTCAAGGAGGCGTTCGGGAGTTTAGGCGCGCTAATTCCGATCGCAATAATGGGGCTATTGGTGAACGGCTGGTACGCCTACCAAGCATGGCTCGCCGCAGACGTTATTCGAGCAGCGTGGAGCCCCCCTTGGTTGCTTTTGGCCGTGGGGATCACCGTCCTCTACGGGATTCCTTCAATTATTGGAATTGAGGCTCTGGAGGAGGTCGTCACTAAACTGGTAATTCCGCTAATGCTAATCGCAGGGATATACATGCTCGTGGTAAAAGTTCTCCCTGCAGGCGCGAGTATTCTCAATAAGCCGGCCCCGGGGGAGCAGATTCCATTTATGGTGGGTGTCGGGTTGGCCTGGGGTACATTTGCTGTTAGCGGAACTGCGACGGGTGATATTGTCCGGTTTGCATCAAGTACCAGAAATGCCATCATCGCCACAGTCGTCGCCTTCCTCATCTGTAACACCGGGATGATGGTTCTTGGGGCACTGGTGGCAGCGACATTGCCGGAGCTCAGTCTCTACTTCGGCATGATTGGTCTTCTAGCGTCTATCCCGCTTGTGATAGTTGCATTCGTCAGTTGCTTCTCAACCTGCGATGCCTGCCATTATGGCGCCACGATGAGCTACACAAATCTACACGAGAAGATCACATGGCGAACAGCTGCAGTGGGCGCCATGTTAATCTCTGTAATTGCTGTCGTATCCGGTATAATTTCTAATCTGTTAGGCTATTTGATCCTAATCGGTATTGTTGTGCCTCCAATTGGGGCAATCATCCTCAGTGAATTTTTCATCGTTCGGAAGTACCAATCATTCGACATAGTGCGCAAAGAACGGCTCAATATTCCTGCAATTATTAGTCTGATTCTGGCGATTGGGCTGAACTATTACGTATATAATAATATTCCCGTAATTCCGACTGGGCTAGCAGGGCTACTCTTGGCGTTCATTCTCTACCCAGTCCTGGACTGGATGAGGGCGAGCATTTCAGGCGAGGATTCGGTACGACAACACCTCGAAGGCCAGGCTGACCCGATCCCAGACGACGATTAATATTCAGACCACATCAATCCACATTAACAATGAGCACGCACACACTGGAGGAGATTTGGCAGATGAGCGGCGTCGACCAGGTAAACGCAGTGAAAGACGGGGAAATCTCGCCACAAGATACCTTAGAAGCATCACTCCAGCGGATAGAGGAGCTCGACGATTCGTTGAATGCGTTCACTGTTGTCGACGAGGAGGGTGCAAAAACCGCAGCTCGTGACGCTGAAAAAGCCGTTCAGAACGGCGAGGAACTAGGGGCACTTCATGGAGTTCCGGTTGCCATTAAAGATCTCATTCCTGTGGAAGGAATGCGGACAACATTCGGGTCCGTTCTCTACGAAGACTTTGTCCCTGAACGAGATAGCATTACGGTGACGAGAATCCGTGATGAAGGGGGCATTATCCTCGGGAAGACCAATGTTCCTGAATTCGGTTTCCAAGGGATTACCGATAATGCCATCTTCGGGAAAACGTTCAATCCCTGGGATGAAAGTAAGACCCCCGGTGGTTCATCCGGTGGCTCCGGTGTCGCCCTGGCGACGGGGATGGTTCCGTTTGCCCTTGGCTCGGACGGTGGGGGTTCGGTCCGGATCCCATCAAGTTTTTGTGGGCTTCACGGGATCAAAGCCTCGTTCGGGCGAGTCCCCCTCTACCCAGAGCACCGTGACCCTTCGCTCCCCGGGACGAACGCATGGGAGTCGGTGGAGCATATCGGGCCGATGGGGCGGACGGTCGAAGACACGGCACATCTTCTCTCCGTCATTGCAGGCCCGTATGAAATGGATCGCCATTCACTCCCTGATGATGGGACGGATTATGTTGGAGCTTCAACCGATCCCGATATTTCCGGCCTGGACATTGCTTATAGCCAGGATTGGGGATATGCAGCCGTCGACCCTGTCGTGAGGGAGATGACTGAAAATGCAGCCCAGGTCTTCGAGGACGAACTCGATTGTACGGTGACAGCGGATGACCCAGGGTTTCCAGATCCCGAGGAGGCGTTCACGGCCACAGTCGCCAATAGCACCGATCTGAAAGAACTCAGGAAAGAACTCCACGATCACAAATCGGAAATGGAGCCTGTCCTGGTGGACGTTCTTGAAACGGAGTGGACCGCGATGGACTTCACTGAAGCATATAAAGTCCGTCAGCAGGTCAACATGAAAATGCGGGAATTCATGCAGGAATACGACTTATTGCTTACTCCCACGCTTGCGGCACCCCCGTTCGATGCTGACCTACCGACACCGCCAGACCTCGAAGGACGGGATGTTGGGATATTCCATTGGTTACAGTTCACCTTCACAATCAATCTCACTGGCCAGCCTGCTGCTACAATCCCCGCAGGGTGGACAGACGATAATCTCCCAATTGGCCTTCAGATAGTCGGAGGACATCTGGATGATGAAACAGTGATTGAGGCATCGGCTGCGTATCAGCAGGCCAATCCTTGGCAGGACAAATACTTCCCACCAGACCATCAGGATCACTAAACGGAACCAAAATCGAAACTCCCGTCGATGTGAGCTTTCGGGGTTCTAATCAACGTTACAAGAGATCTGGCTTGCGGGATTCGCGCCCTGTATGCAGCACGTGCTCGACAAACTATCAGCGGCGGAGGGTTTCAACAAGGCCGTTCCCCATCACCTCACCAATCCGTGTCTCGGTCGCCTCCATTAGATATGGCTCGATGGCCGAGTAATCACTCCACCCGCCGATGGACATCATGGTCCGTACATCTCGCCCCTTTTCGACGAGGTGGTAGGTCGCGAACGAGCGCCGGAGATCGTGACTGGTCACCGACCGCCAGCGCTCCTCGCCCAGCTGGTCGGCGATGGCGTCGGCCGCGGCGTCGACCCATCGGCGCACGGTCGGCGTCGAGCGCGGGACCCACGGGTCGGTTCGGTCGAGGTCACGTTCCCGTGTGTACTTGTTCAGATCCTCGGCCACCCGGTCGGGCATCCAGGCGTCACGCAGCTTCCGGTCGCCGCCCTCAGTGTTCTTGCCGCGGATCTCGAAGAGCCAGCATTCACCTTCCTCACTCCACCGGAGGTGCTTGTCGGCTGGATAGGGCACCTCGTGAGCCCGGAGGCCGCACCGCCCCATCAGCTGGACCGCGACCTCACGCATCCAGTCCTCGCGACCAGCTTCCCGTTCGAGCCGGGAGAGTTCGTCCTGATCGAGCCAGCACTTCGTCACATCGCCGGAGTCGTCGACGCGAACCATAAGCGGATTGTCCAGACTACTCCGGCACAAACACTGGGGTCGGTGTAGTGATCTGGGCCGATTCACCCCCGAATGGCCCCCTTCGTGAGCGGGTAGTTGAAGAACTCGTTCACTGGTGGGGTGTCCGACCTTCCTCGCAGTTTAGCGCTGATTGTGTCTCAATTCGGCTAGAAGGCTTTGTTAAAACCCTCAACTAATGATATATTGCAGCACCCCTGCTGGATACAGGGCCCGAATTGCTCATGAAAACCCAAAAACCACAATACCCGCAGTCTCTGTCCAACACAGAACCATGAATTGAGTTTATCAGTGCGGAGAGACACCATCCTCAAACAATACCAATGGCGTCTATGAGAAATAGATTCATTACAGTAATCCTTTTCACACTCGTTGGTGCATTCATCCTCTGTCTGGGGTATATTGGGGCGAGCTGGGACGCACTTGCCCAATCCACTCGCATCTCCGTCGCAACAGCCACACTCGGAGTTATTGGCACGTTATTTCTGGCAGTAGCCACGTTTTGGTCAGTTAGTCAGAATCGCCGGCTCATTGAGGAACGGATACGAGAACGAGAGAAAGAAGTGGTCAGAGAAGAACTCAATGCGTTTATCGAACCATCGATAGCAATTGTACAGAGCAATATCAACGTAGTCCGAGAGGCCGAAGCGCGAGAATGGATCAACAAAACACCAAACAGAATATACGACATTCGTGGCCAGACAGCGATTCTAAAAACCGAGGTTCAGTTGGTTTTCCTTCCGGCAGACCCATATCTTCGAGAGCGGATTCCTGCTGAGGATCCAGACGTCGTTGAAGCGATTGAGAAGCACAACCAGATGGTTCAACAGTTTACCCAGCTTCGACAGGATATCATTCAGGAGATTGAGAAACCAGTGGAAGATTTCCTGCAAGAGAACGACTATGCTGACGAATTTGAGGAGGATGAACTGGATGTGTTGTTAGATGCGGTAGTCAAAGAAAACGAGGGGTATAGGGATCATGAGGAGTTCTGGGAATCTGAACAGGATGAATTGATAGCGTTGGCTTACGACGTGGCAGCCGAACCCCTAAACGAAATTGACCAGAATGTCGACGAGTACCTCTCACTTTGTGAATCCCTTCAACAGCACCTTCGATCCCGAAAAGCACAATTGAAGGAGGAATATGGCATCATATCTGAATTTGACTCCGAAGAGGACATGATTACCGCCGTCTGATTTTTCTGGCTCTGGTGAAGCGCTTAGTCGGTGATAGGTTAGGTCATCCGTGCTGAATACAGGGCGCGAGCCTTGTTTAGACGCCCCTGAATAGGTAGGTCGGCAGTTCTGTCGGGCGGGCAGAATCTGTCGATGAATGCCTCTCGGTCTGATTTCGGTGTACGGACAATGAGCGGAGCCGGCGATCTCCACCGCGTCTAAACAAGGCCGATGAATTCTATTTTTAGGGGCAATAGCAGAAGCACCTCGCGGCAATATCAACGAAGACGACTAGTACTCAACAGGGCGATCTCGAAAACTGCCCTGACGAGAGGCACAGGATAATCGAACGAGCGAACTAGTAGGCAGGTTTCCCTTACAAGTAACACTGCAAAGACTCTAGCGAAAACACTCATTAGATACTGACGAAATCATTGAATAGTGCTCGAGTCAGGCAGGACCAATTCGCTCCAAAAATACTTCGGCAGTAAAGAATCAAAGAGGTTTATTTACCTATCCATACTATTATATTTCTCATTCCTGACCGGTTACATTTCCATATCCAAATATTCTGGCGTTCTTCAAGGGTTGGATAGAAATGGGCAGGTTTTCCTCGGGATGGTTGAAATAGATTCATTAAATTATGTCTTGCTGAATGAAGTAATCTATTCCGCACTTTGGGCTAGCGTAATTACTCTCTCAGTAGCCTACTACAGATTAGGGTGGGCCGATTCTGAGAATCACGGGAAAGTTGTGGGATCCGGATTGGCATTCGTAGCGGTGGGGGGTATTGTATATGCAGTACTTATGCTATTTCTGGGTCATCTTGTTTCCGCCACCCTTGGAGACGCGATACAAGCCGCTCTCGGTGCTGGGAGTACTACAAACATAATCACGGGCGCTATATTTGAATTGTTTATTGTCGGATTCGGTGCGTGCTTCCCCGCACTGGTAACAGGGAGGGCGGATGTTGTATTTCCAAGTAAAACAACCAATCGGATAGAATCTATAACTACTCTGGCAGCCGGTGCAGAGCAGGAGATCAGGGAGGCAAGAGGTACACTTCAGGATCAGCATCATATATCTCTGTTTGAATCATTCTCTTCTGTGTATGGCAAATACGCTGAGGCAGAAGCAGAATACCAACCAATCGCTGAAGCGAACCTCTATGTTCCAGCTGTCGAAAGTCAACTCGGTGCTCTTGAGGCAAGTATTCATGAATTCGGGAAAGATACTCTCAATGAGATTCTCGAGAGGGCCGAAAACCGATTGAAAGCGGATGAGTATTTTATCGCCGACGAAGTGCTAGTTGCTGCTGAGCATATTGCGAGGAATCTGGACACTTATGACGAGCGGATTGAATTTCTCCGAGAAGAATTCGAAGAACAGCACAAATCGAGTACTAAAGAGACTGAAGACACTATTGAACAACAAATCTCCTTGGCTGAAGAAGCCACTGACGAAGCGCGATTTAACGACGCAAATGATCATCTCAAGAGAGCGAGTCAAGCCCTCGAAAAGTTGGAATCTCTAACAAAAGACGACAACGAACATTTCAAGGATAGAATTACATCACGGAGAAAGAACATTGAGGTTGAGAGAAAGCAACATCAAATCAGGGAGGCACGAACCCGGATTTCGATTAGATTCGACATCCCGCTTGATAAAGTTCGAATCCATCAAGAAGGAGAGACAGTCAGGGCTTACGGAGATCTGTATGACCTGCTGAAGAAACTCAAACACCCTCCAGGAGGCGACCTGCCCTGGGAAGAATTCGAAGCAGAGATCATTTCCCGACTACCATTTATATCACCTCAAGATATCAACCACTTTGATCAAATCGTCTCTACTGTTGCTACAATCGCGGATTTCATACAGGAGACAGACAACGCTCACCCTTCTGTCCATGTAGTTGAGTGGGAAGAAGCGATACAGACAGCTGTTGAGAATCAGAATTACGACATATTGAAGCCCGTAATCCGACAGGTAGAGAGACTAAATACTGGCCAAATCTGGGACCAATCACTACTTTATGATTTATCTTGGAGGGAATTGGAAAATATCGTGGGGGATTTGTATTCTGGACAAGGTTACGAAGTCACGGTTACTCAGGGAAGTGCAGATCTCGGTGTAGATGTTTGGGCACGTAAGCGTGACGACCGGCTTGCGATTCAAGTGAAGCAGGTACGGGGAAACAGCACCGTAGGTCGAGAAACTTTACAAAAGTTAGCGAGCACAATTGCGAAAGGGGATGCAGACAGGGCCGTAGTTGTCACAACTGGCGAATTCGCCCGAACTGCAAAACAATATGCTGCGGATTTCGGACCCAATCTTGAATTAATCGATGGGGGCGAGTTAGCAGCCTTACTCAGCGAATCTGAAAGCCAGAGGTAGACGGCCTCGGCATCTCTTCATGATGTCCATTCTCTGCCGGGTCGTAATTCGAGAGCTCCGCTGCCACGAGAGAGACGCCCGCCACAACTGCGAAGATAGCTGTCAGAGGCCATCGAAGATGTCTATCCATTTCATTTGAGATGATGACACCGGGATGTCTTATCTATCGATGGTGTTCAGTGCGTGAAGAAGATATCTTGTCCGGGCTTTCACCCATGCTGAGGCCAGTTCACTCCTGTGCCGGTAAAACGTACACTTATCTCTGCTGAACCTACCCTCTGTATCTTGCACGTCGCTATTGTCAGCTATTGTGAATTTCAACACAGGCGGTTAGAGGTATTTGTCCACTCTCGAAGGGATCTCCAATTGTAATTGCAATCACAGAGCCTTCGACTCAGCCAGAATGTTTTGGCGACCTCCTCTGCAACATTTAGCTCTGCATCGGAACACCGAATTCGTCGCCGAATTCGCCGAAATGCTCGACGAGCGTTTCGCTAGTATCCTCGATATCCGCTATGGAACTGACGTGCTTGTAGAAGATGACCCTGTACCCGAATGGGTCCTGAGCCGTCTCGAGGTCCCAATCGCGCGTCTGTTCTTTGACGCGCTGCTCGTCTTCACTCGAGGCGGTTTTGATCTTGTATCCGAATCCCCGTAGAGCTCCCTCCTCGATGTCATCCCGATTGTACTGCTCAGGCTTGACCCAGTATAGATGGACATTCAGCTTCAGCTGCTTGTTGCTACCCTGATCTCGGACACGCGACAGAGGGTAATCGATTCGTGCAAAGGCCAACGAAGAACTGGAGTCTCGGCCGGTATTCTCGCTCCCCGCATCATCGGAGGCGAATAGCTCCGGCTTCCTTGCTCGCATCTCCTGCCCCACCTGCCGAAGTCGACCCTCGATGCTCGTCTCGAACTGGTCGGTGAGCCGGATCGCCTTCAGATAGCGATCCTGCTCGAGACCTTTGCTTAGGAAGTCATCGGTCATGCTTCTACGGTTTCACGGAGGTATGTTAGCTGTTCCTCCAGTATGTCGGCAATCCTGATCGGCTGGATTGCGTCAACCACGTCTCCGGGATTTGCCAGTCGGTCTACCACTGGTCGTGGCTGGAAGCCAACACGCTGTTGCTCAGCCACCGTACAGAACAGATACGCGTTCGCGGCCCAGTGGTCGTCTACGATGGCGCCACGGAGCAGTAGTGATCGGAGCGCTGCGGTCACGTCCCGCCAGTACATCACCCTGACTGTGCCGGGCCGCTCCCAGTGGACCCTCGGTAAGCCATCGGAGCTACGCTCAACTGGTGGTTCGACGATCGACTCAAGACGGCCTCGTTTATTCTTGGGAAGAAGCAGGACGTGCGTCCACGCCCGATCCTGATACTCCTCCTCGACACGTGCTGCGGTGTCCGAGGTCTTCTCGTAGTTCGTATCGTCCAACTTTACCTCGATTGAGATTCCGTTTTCTGCCCCCAAGAGAAGTATATCCGGGCGCCAGTGCCCTCCATCGGTATCGGGAACTCGCTCTTCTCGCAAGACCTCATTCGGGGGCTCCGACATCTCGGAATCGAATAATTCGGAGACGAAATCGCCCGACGGATTGAGGAGTCTAGCAAGCCAGTTTGACCATCCGAGCTCGTTGCTTGGCTGGAGCGGCCCCCGGCGAAACCGCTCGTCGGTTAGATCGACGCTCAGCGGGTCCGTGTTGAACGGAGCCTCGGATTGTGCCCACTCGTCGTCGGAACGTGCGAGTAGCGTTTTGAGCTCTTTGGCCGTCTCGTCCCCCTCGGTGTAAACTTCCCACCACTCGTCGATCTCTTCGTGGCACTCAGCCAACCACGTCAGGTCGAATACGCGAGCCTGGCCGGCATTCTCAGTGAGGGGCTGTGACTGCGCGTAGGCTGCCCACCAGGGGTCCAGGCTTGTCCAATCACGTGGTTCCAGATCCGCGCTCATGTACCAGCACACCGTTGGAGAGGGTGAAAACCGCTTGGGCGCCAGTAGGTTGGTGAGTTCGACAGGGATTCTCAAGATTGACAAAAATATGAGCTCCGGGTGTCTGTCTTTAGATGCTCCAGATCGTTCTCACCTCTTGCCAGCTCACTCGGACAAATTCCGGGATTCGATAACCACCTATTCAGCGACCCAGTCCAGCGTCTGATTGTGTTCCCGGAGATACGCTGGCTCTAGGCCTACGTCACCGAACTGGATCTCCTCGCCATCCCGGGAGATGATCGTCCGCTGCAGGAGGTCACTCTCCGTAGTAAACTCAGGGTTCACCCGCAGTTCGTATCCAGAACTGATCGTGAACAGTTCGCGGTCGAAGGCTGCATGATGGGTTTTGTTCAGCGGAAGCACGTTCCCGAGATCGGCCCGATGGTCCGGGTACTCACTCCATGGGAGCACGTGAGCCACATCCAACAGACTAGGATGATCTACCCCTGACACCGGGCATGTGGTATCGTGCCGAGCAAGCACTGTCGCCCGAAACTCCGGATCAATCGAGCGGGCACGGACTGTCGTCTCGTAGGTCGCTGCGGTCAAGTCGTCTTCTGCCGTGGGTATGGATTCGAAACCAGCCCACTCGTCAACGGCTTGGTCGGTGAACTGTCGTCCCTCTTCGGTCAGTCGATAGACGTCGCCATCCTGCTCCGCCAAGCCAAGACTCCGGAGCCAGTTCGCCCGCTGTTTAGCCATATCAGTCTTCTCAGGATTCCAGCCCAGTTCGGGATGCGTGCTGAGTTGCTGATCGCTCACTTCCTCAATCGTCATCCCACCAGCGGAGAGCGCATATAGAAGACTGCGTAACCCGACGTTCCGCCGCAGCAGTATCTCGAGGAGCGTCTCCATCGTCCTGTCATCGACGTATCGCTTCCCTTCCGGCCCGAGCATCCACTCGCCGCCCTCAAGACGGAGCAATCCCACGTCCTCGAGATACTCAACACGCCGGATAATCGACTCACGACTCGAAACGTTGGTGAAATTCCCCCGGTGCCACCCTACCAGCTCGTCCGTTGTCGGTTGGTGGACGTCGACGAACGTGAGCACGGCATCCACCGTGTCGACGTAGCTCGTCGCGCCGCCGAACATCGGCACAATACTCCGAAGGGGCTCGGAGGGCATTGCGTACGGCATCCACTGGGCCGGGTATGATCGTTTCCCCGATCGACGAATCGAGAGTGCCGACCGACAACCCTGGGCCGTAGTTTCAAGCCCCTGTTCTTGCTTGGTGGAGTGTGACACTCCGTGAAGCCAGGTCGATCGATTCTCTCTATCGAGAGATTCGTGATACCGACCTCGCCCTGACTGCGGATCCGCCGCTTGCGCTCGCTCTGGACCGGCGCGTTGATCGGCCCCGGATCGGCCGCGTCTGTGCCACTCCTCGCGGTCACGTATCGAATCAGTTCACGCCGATGGACCGGCGAGACCTGTTCGAGGAACTCGTCACCGAGACGGATCTGACCTGGAAGCAAGCCCACCGTGGCCTCGATCGCTGTCTTCAGGCGTGGGACCGGACCGCCGACCCTGAGGCGATTCTTGACTATGACGAGTTCGACACGCCAGCCATCCGCACTGCGGTGAAGCGGATCCGCGACGCCGACAGTAGCTACCGGAAGCTCTCGGATGCCCGCCTTGATGAAGAACTGGACCTAGCCATCGTCGGCGAATCGGCACTGACCAATCTCGACAGATCGCTGCTCCCATCCGACCACAAGTCGGTTGACCGATTTACCGGGGCGACGGGGACGCTCCCCACGTTCGAAATCTTTCCGTCGGCGACGGCGATCGTCGACACACTCATCGAGCAGCTTTCGGCCGAAACCGCCGACTCAGTTGGTGTTGTTCTCGACGAGTCGACCGTATTCAGTCCGCTCGTCGAAGCCGGGCTCGCGGCGGCTGATATCCCCTTCCAGGGTGGCCCCGGCTTCGTCGACGACCCGGACGTGCGGACCTTCCTGCGGCTCCTGCAAGCCATCTTCACCGGTAGCGACCTCCGTGTCGCGGATGTCGAACCCTTGCTCGCACCACTCGGCGTCGACGTCCCGCGCACGCTGGGGGAACAGCGTGTGGATGCACTGGGTGACGGTACGCTCTCCGAGCTGGCTGTAATCGAGGAGGCAGCCACGACGGGAACGCTGCAGGATGCCATCTCCGCCTACGAATCGCTCGCCGGTTTGCGACTCCAGACGCTCCGAGACGAGTGTAATCGGCTCGAAATTCTTGAGGAAGCCGTCACCACCGCGCTGCTCGATCGGCTCACGTACTACCTCCAGTCGTTCGATGTCCCGGTCGACCAGGACCAGACTGGTGTACTCCTAACGGATGCTGCCTCGACAGCCTACATCGACCGGCCGGTCGTCTTCTACCTCGGCCTCGGCACTGGTTGGGCGAAAACGCCGCCAGACGTCCCTTGGATCGATACTACAGAGTACGTCCAGCAGGACCTCGACCGGTTCGAGATCTTGCTCCAGAACGGTCGCCAACGCCACTACCTCGTGCAGGACACGCGCGCCGGTGAAGACGTGACACCGTGTCTCTACTTCCGGGAGCTATTCGAGCAGTCCTTCGACCGGTTCAGCGACCTACCGCATGAACGGTTCGACGGCCACGGCGTCGACCGGGATGCTCCTGGACAACCGTTCGTTGCGCCAGCGGTATCGGAGGAGCCGGAGGAAATTACCGCCCTGAGCCAGTCGACGCTGAAGCGCCTCGCCAACTGCCCTCGTGAGGAATTCTTCACACGACTGGTCGAGACCCCGACGGCGGACTACATGGCTCGCGGGACGGTCGTCCATGAGGCGGCTGAACTCTACGTCTCCCATCCGGAGCCGATCCGCGACCAATTCGAGACTGTCGTTGATGCGATGGTCGAGCAGGTTGAAGCCTACACCACCAACGACCGGCGACCGGTCGAGCGAACTCAACTAGCGATCGCCCTCGAGACGGTGATGGAGTATCTCGACGCGAACCCACCAACTGAGGCCGAGCACGAGGCATACGCTGACCGCCAGCAGGAAAACGGGCTCGCGAATCGGCTGGACCTACCCTGTGACTCACCGCTCACTGAGCGCTGGTTCGAAGCTCCCGAGGTTGGCATCCGTGGCTTCGTCGATCTGCTCCATGGGCCCACAGACCTCGTGGACTACAAGACTGGAAGTCAGTCGACAGCCTCGAAACTCCGGGAGAAGGCTGCAATTGATCCGCCACATGAGGATCCAAACTTTCAGGCAGCATTGTACCTCCTCCAGCATCGCGAGCAAGAACCCGAGGAGCCGCTCTCCATTCACTTCGTGCACGCTCTCGAGCAGACGAACCGCATGGTCAGAGGGGAAGCCCCGGACATCGATGATTTGGTCACGACGATTACGTACCTCCCGTGTACGTTCAGTGAATTCGTTGCGCGGCGCGAAGTGTTCGACGCGGTCACGGATTATGCCGACAGTAATGCCAAGGTCAAAGCGCTCGAGCCGCTCGGCTACGAGGCGTATCGGGAGTTCTTCCTCACCCACGACCTGCCACGGGAGGGCGCGGCTCCTGATCAACGAGCGGCTGTGACCACGGCGTTCATCGAATACACACAAGATCGCGTCAAGCCTTCGCGGGACCTCCAATACGTCGACGACGGCTGTCGAGACGCCATCGAGGAGATGGACGATGTCGTCGGAACCTACTACCTGAAGCCGGACCTCGACGCGTTCGCCGACTTCGTCGACGAGCAGCTGGCGAACCTGAACGAGTACCGCCGCGAGGGCTTCCCCGTCCGCATCAGCGAGGACGGTCCCAACTGGGACCGCGTAGACATGCCGGATCTCATTCTCACCAATGACTGAGCCATCACCGAACGACCAGCAGGAGCAGTTGATCACGCAGACCGAGGGCATCTATCGCGTCAACGCCGGCGCAGGAACTGGAAAGACGTTCGCCGTCACCCGCCGGTACGGCGAAATTCTTGAAACGACCGACGCCACGCCAGACGATATCCTGCTGGTGACGTTCACGCGGAACGCGGCGGCGGAGATGAAAGATCGGATCGTTCAGCAGACCGACTACGACCTCCGAGAGCTGCAGGACGCACCGATCAGCACGTTCCACGCCTACTGCTATCAACTGCTCCGCCGGTACGGACACACGATTCCCGAGGCACTGGGCATCGATGACCAGATCCCTGACGGGCTGGACTTGCTCGAAGACGAGGTCCAGGAACGCCAACACTTCCGGACGTTCATGTCTCGGTTTGCCGACCGGCACCCCGAACACGAGGATCTGCTCCGTATCTTCCGCGACCGGCGGACGCTCCGATCGGTGATCCAACAGCTCGCCGCAAAGGGTGTCATTCCACAACGCGAGGGCTGGTATCGCGACACTGCAGCGCCACTTGAGGGCGACCGAGACGCGTTCCTCGAGACCGTCGCTGAGACCAACGCCCCGAACGAGGGGGCGAATGGACCCAAAAACAGCGATGCCAGGGGTGCTGTGGGTGGCTGGGACGTCACGGAGTACGCACCAGACGCACCCACGAAGGCCGAACTCCATGACGATCCGCAGGTCAGCGAGGACCTCGTCTTCGACGCGTTCGATGAGGATCGCGAGGCGCTCCGGGCCTTCCTCCACGATGTCTATATTGAGTATCTCGAGTTCGCACTCTCTCGAAACTACCTGACTCAGGGGCTGATGCTGGCACTGGCTTTCGTCATGCTCTGCGAAGACCCTACCGTTCGGACGGCAGTCGGCCACGACTACGTCATGGTGGATGAGTTCCAGGACACTAACGAACTCCAGTTCAAAATCACGCTCCTGCTCGCATCGGCCAACAACATCTGTGTCGTTGGTGACTGGAAGCAGAGTATCTACGGGTTCCAGTACACCAGCGTCGAGAACATCACTGAGTTTGAGAGCCGGCTCCAGCAGTATGCAGACGAGCTCAACAGCGACACTGAACGGATCAGTTACCCGGTCGACGAGGTCGAGCCCATCCCGCTGTTCCAGAACTACCGTTCGTCAGCATCTATTCTTGATATTGCCGAGCAGAGTCTCTCGATCCCCGCGACGTACTCCGAGGATCTCGACGAAGATCCGCTGGCCGACGAAGAGCAACTTGAGGCAACAAACTACGTCGACAACGCCCGCATCGATGCCTACCGGGCTGACGACGAGTATGCCCTGATTCTCGACCGGATACAGACGATTGTCGATAACGAGGCATACGCTGTCGAGGTTCGAGATGAGCCAGCGTCGACGGCGGAGATGTCTCCCGAAGAACAGCGGGCGGCCGAGCAGGAACGCCTCGGAGCGCCCTCGTATAGCGATATCGCCGTGTTCACCCGAAAGCGAAAGTTCGCCCGAGAGCTTCTTGACCGGGCGGCCGAGTACGACATCCCTATCGCCTACGAAGGAGGCGTCGAACTATTTGACACGCCAGAGGCGAAGTTGCTCCTCGCCTGGCTCCGTATCTGTGAGTCCGACGATCCGCGAGGCTGGGCCGTGGTGCTCGAACGCGCCGGGCACACCTTCGAGCAGACTGAGACGTTGCTCGCCGAGGAGGCATACCCGGACGCGATGGTCGCGTTCCGTGATGAGTTACTCGAGCTGGAGACACTCGGTGGGCTAGCCCAGCGGGTGTTTGACCGGTACAACATCGCCAACGCGTTCGCCGATGCGCTGCTTGACCACCTAACGAGTGTCTACGAAGGGACGCTGCTGACCCGGGGCGAGGCGATCACCTACATCACGGACAACCTGGAGAACGGGAGTACGGTCGATATCGATACGAGTCCTGGACAGGACGCCGTTACGCTTCAGACAATTCACGGCGCCAAAGGACTCGAGTACCCGATCGTCCTGCTGGGGAATCTAAATTATCGAGCCTTCCCGCACTACGGCCAGCCACCGTCCTCGCCAGTCGTCTACCAGGAGCCGCTCGGCCTCCGCCAGCGGAAGGTCTTCACCGATACGGGGACACACCCGCACGTCTTCAGCAACTGGCGCTACGATCTGCTCAGGTCCTGTCTCCCCTCAGAGTACGACGAGGAGCGCCGGCTTCTGTACGTCGCCATGACGCGGGCCCAGCGACACCTGCTGTTCACCGCCGGTGAGGAGCCGAGCCTGTTCTTCACCGAGCTACCGGTGGAGGCAGACGAACTCGAGCCGGAACCGAGGACGGTAGATACTAGCACCGAGACGGCGGCCGACTACGAGGTCACGATTCCGGATGCGAGTGGGCTGCCGCGACGGCACGGTGTCCATGATATCATGGACGACAGCGTATACCAGGAGGTGACGGAGGGTCGCGGCAAGGAGTTCGGCGATGCCCTCCACGACTTCGCCGAGGCGTACGTCCTCGGCGAGGCCGGCGCGCCAGCGAACGAAGATCAGGAGAACGTGGCCCGGTTGCTTGATGGACTAGACGGAGAGTGTAGTGCCGAGGAGACGGTGTTGCTCCCGCTCACAACGGACCCGAAGGTGACGCTCACAGGCATCATCGATCTGCTGCACATCACACCAGATCGCGTCGAGGTGATCGATTACAAGACCGACCTAAGTCGGGTCGCAGAGTCGGAGTACCAGAAGCAGCTCAGTGCCTACTATCACGTCCTCACCACCGTCTATCCGGATCGTGAGGTCCGACTGGCGGTGTTCTACACCGCCGACGATGAACTGGTCACGATCGACCCGATTGCTGAGGACGAGTTTACACAGCTTGTCAAAGCGGCACTTATTGAGGACACGTAGCAGCAGCTTCGCGCTCCTCTCGTTCCATTCCAGTGTCGGCTGAGCATGTCCGACACTTTATCAGGGACCAGTCCGCCGCACAAGCCATATGGGCGGTCCCCGCAGTCTGGTTGGTCGTCTGGCCGAATCGTTCGTCGATGTCATTCACGAGGTCGACGCCGAAATCGGCGAGAATCGAACCTACGGCGCTGGCATCGGCCCCCACGACGAAGACGACCAGATCGACGCGCTGGTGCAGGCCGTCCGGGAGGAGGGACTTTTCGACGGGACGATTGCGACCGCGAAGGGCGATGCCGCGGCCGTCCGCTACCCAGGGGGGCAGGCTGCCGACCTGTATCTCGAGCGCGATGGCCGCGCTGAGTACTGTGAAGCGAAGCTGTTCCGCTTCCAGAAAGCGAACGGGAATCCCTACGCTCAGGAGTTCAGCAAGGTATTCAATCCGTTCCAGGAGCGGAACCCGCGATCTTTCATCCATGATGTGAACAAGCTCGCGGAAGCCGATATCCGACACCCGAAGACGTTCCTTGGGTTGTACTATCGCCCGGTTGAGGGTGCCGGCACCGAGATCACGAGCCAGGATATCGCCGATAAGTTCGCCGCCGACGTCGACCTCTGGACGGGCTACTCAATCAGCGTGGACACCATCGCGCACTTCGACGATCTCCAGCACGAGGTCCACCAACGCGGCGGTATTTTGACCTGGACGCTTGAAGACCAGCCAGAGCAGTTCTTCTGATACGCTCATTGAGGTTTATCTTCGAGACTCAGGGCCTTCTGAAGTCGATCAGGATCGAGAGAGGCATCCAGTCCTCCTGGATTGAGCGTTTCCCGCTTGTATGCGATCACTATGTGTCAGCTACTTCGCAATGCTCCCAGAGTACCTGCTACCGCCGCAAGGGGAGATCATGACCGGTTTTATTGTAACTTGAGGCATTCTGCCGGTAATGGTCGAATTCGGTGACGAAGCTCTCCAGGCGAATTTCAAGCTGTTCCTCGAGGGCCGGAACATCTACAAAGTGGATTGTGGTGACCGTGATGGGTGGCAGCGGTGGAAACGATTGAATCGGGTAGAATACCCCGAAGAGCCGGATGAGACGCAAGGATATGTGAATACATTCAAAGATATTGAGGTCGGCGATGTCGTTCTTGCCCAGCACATCGGCGGCGAAGAAGGCACCAAACACACCTTTGGTTTCGGGGTCGTCGCACACGGAGACGAATTCTATGACCCGGAGTCGATTCCCGTTGATCCGGATACTGGAGACCCACTCGCGTTGTGGGTTTCATGGGTCACAGTAGCGGATAATGGGGAACACATCACCGCCGATGTTCCGGCAGAGTTCCCCGAGGAGCCGGTGATTGCGGTTTCACAGGAATACTTCGAGGATTTGTTGGAGGGGTTGGGTGGAGAGTCGTACCCACCTGATAATGATGTCCTCATCAATCGTCTAATTGCCGCACCGAGCGAGAGTCCGGGATTTGGGCTTGCTGAATGGCTTGCCGAAAGTCTCGACGGAGACTTCGAGTATTTCATCCTCAAGACGGGTGACGACGAGTATGATGATGAGCCAGATAGTTCGTACCACTTCAGAGAGAACATCCCTGGCTGTAACCAACTGAATACAGCGGTCCCGGATGTCCGATTCGTTTACCTCGAGGACGGCGAGTTCTACGCTGTCGGCTCCCTCGGGGAGGTTGAAACCAAAGATCGGGATGGAGTGAGTCATTATTTCGCCGAGGTAACTCAGTACCACGAAATCGATCCGATTCCGCGTGAGACTGTCGAAGAGCAGCTTACCATCGATTTTCCGATTCAGTATGGGATCATCAAGATCGAAGAGTCCGACTACGAGCATATCCTCGGCAGCAACACTGCCCGTGACCCGCGAGCCGCGACCGACGAGCTCCTCGAAGAGGAATCCGGGCAAGCCCACCTCTATCGGCAGGCGCTGGCTCATCTCGTGGCTGGCAAAAATCTCGTCTTCTATGGCCCACCGGGAACCGGGAAAACGCGGGCAGCTCGGAAGCTTTCAAACGCGATTTGCGCGGGCGATTACTCGCTGGTGACGGCGAATGCAGAGTGGTCGAACTACCAGGTTGTCGGCGGGTATGCGCCTTCTGAAGACGGGTTCGAACCGCAGCAAGGATTCCTGACAAAGGCGGCCGCTGATTGTCAGCAGACGCTCCAGCAGCCAGCTGACGCCCATCCGACTTGGTTGCTGATCGACGAGCTCAATCGGGCGAATCTCGACGAGGCCTTCGGTGACGTCTTCACGCTGCTCGATATCGACTACAGAACCTCCCGCAAGCTCTCATACGCACCGAACGCGGACGACGTCCCAGTTCCTCTCTCGTTCCGGATTCTCGCCACGATGAACACGTATGACCAGGCGCAGCTGTTCTCGCTGGGCTATGCATTCAGGCGGCGCTTTGCCTTCGTCCGGGTCCCCTCGCTGATGGACAATGGGGGCCAAGCACCCACAACCAGCGAGCCGACTCACGACCCTTCTCCTCCTGATCTGACTCCCGGAAGTGAAACGACAATCGATGTCGTACGGGATGTGATTCCGGAATATTTCCTCCTTGGAGTTGACGACGGTGTGGGTGTTTCCGCTGCAGACGTTGCAGTGGTGCTGGAAAACCTGGCGACCCCCACACAGCTCCAGCAAACCATGGAGGCACTAGATGAGCACGAAGAACTCCGGACGGGGGCGCTCGACTGGCTCCAAACGCTCGCCTATTTCGCTCAAGAGGTGATCAAGCGTGACGTCGTCGAAATCGGACAAGCGCTCCTCATCGACGCCGCGAAATACGTTGTCGCCTATCAACTGCTCTTCCCGGAGCAGCTTGACCGTAGTGTGCTTGATCAGGCCGTGGTGTCGTATCTCGTCCCGCAATTCGAGCACTTCATGCCGGAGCTCCGCCGTGCAGAAACAATCGATCAGGATAGCCACGCAGCTGAGGACTTCCAGGAGATCATTGATCTCGCGAATCAGCTCGGGCTGCCAGAAACCGCGTCTGTCCTGGCTGCGGCGAAAGAAGACAAGCGCGTGCTCGAGTAGCAAGAATGCCCTACCGGACGTATCAAACCTACTCGCAGGCAGATCTCGGCCTTAGCGATGCGGACTGGGACGGGCTGGTTGCGTATGTCGAATCGATCAACAGTGCACTCGCAGAGGCACAATCCGACCGACCCCGCGTAGAGGAAATCGAAGTCCCCCCACCATCAATCAGCGATGATGGATTCTCACCTGGTGGGTGGGCCGGTCAGTACCCGCCTGATGTGACGGTCAAGCCCGGTCGGTTGGATGATGAGGAATTCGAGTCCCTGCTTGCCGATATCCAGGGCTGGGCAGAGGTGGTCGGTGCCGATACGATCTCGGCATCACTGCCGCTCTCGAACGAGTTGCTGCTGGATGAGCGAACGCGACTGGCAGGCTACAGTCGAGCGCTGATCGAGTATACTGAGACTATCTTAGCCCACCGGCTTCCCGTGACGGTCACCCGGACACGAGAACGAGAGCAGTCACCGCAGGGCCGACCCGTGATGTCGGACACCATCACACAGCGCGCTCAGGGCCGCCGAGACATCGTCACTGAGAACGTCGAGTTCTCGTTTGAGACGCTGCCGAACTATCTGCTCGTCCGGTTCCATATCGAGTTAGCAAACCAGATGCGAGCGTTAGCAGACGAGTTCACCTACTACGAGCGCGCATTCCAGCGACAGATCCGGTATCATGAGCAGTTCATCCAGGAAGGGATTCCGGGCCAACTCGTGGATGATGCACTCGAGACCGACTTCGGTGATCCACGGATTCTCTCGAAGGTTCGACGGGCAGTCAGTGGCGAGATGGCTGAAGTCGTCGACCTATGGGAAGCGTTCCAGCGGGCGATCAGTATGGAGATCGAACTCGCCTCGAATCTTACGTCGGCTATCAAACCGATGAGCAAGATCTACGAACTCTGGTGTCTCAGTCTTCTCGATCGTCTCCTCACCGATATCGTCGGTACCGACGGCACACGTCCCGAGTCGCTGTCGGGGGTGTTCGAATACGGATCCTCGGTCAAACTCTACTACAATCGGTCAATCGCCACCCACAGTAACTTCCTCTGGCCCGGGATGGGAATCAGCCCAGGCGCGCCTGATTTTGCGCTCGAAGCTGATGGCGAGCTCGTCTGGGTCGGTGACGCGAAATACAAGACCTGGCGGACGCTTGACCTGGATGACTACCGACGCTTCATCACGTATCTCGTGGATCTGGTTCCCGAGGCCGAGACTGGTACGATCCTGTACATCGATGATTCCTCTGGGTCGTTCCGTCGTGAACAGGATTTCCAGGCGTTTTCGATCGAGCACATAGCTGCGCGTCCGCGGACAAAGTCACAGTCTTCCGGATTCTTGCGCGAGAAATTTGAACGGTTGCTATAGGCCCTCAATTGGAACTTGATGAGAGAATAGGTCACTATCGGACCGTACCCGGGACTTATCCTGAAGTCTCCATCAGAGCTAGCCTCACGAAGTGCTGGCTTGACCGCGAGGAACTCGGCTAGCTCGAGGAGACTGCCGCCCGGGCGGACTGAGAGCACGAGATCACCATCCAACTCATGGGATGGTGTGGGCTCCGAGCGGACGGGGAACGTATCGAGTCACGACCTCCGACGCCCCTGGGCGACGTATCATCTCGTCGAGCGGCGGGCCAATGTCCGGACGATGATAGCCGTCGGTAGGTGATCTGATTACTCTGCTAGCGAGCCGTATCTCGCAGAGCCGGCCGAGAGTCGAATCGGGAAGGCGCTGTCATCCTGCTTCGGTGTCTTCGTCCTGCTGTATCTGCCACCATTCTCCCTGCTCCATCGACGCCGCAGCGCGAAGCGAGATAGTGTCTCTGTTTCCTCTCTCTTTCGTGGTGATATCGGCAAAAGCACCGACCTGGCCGGCGTCTCTTGCATTCTCGTCAGCCCCCGACTTGAGACCTGGAGCGCCGGGCTCAAAGAATCCCCTTTCGATAAGTTCCGTCTTGACCTTCTGTCCCAGTTTCATCTTCCCGGGAACTAGCCCAGCTGCTCGAGAGAGATACTTGAACGTCGGATCCTCAGCCAGCCGGTCCGCCTCTTCGTCCCGACGGCGGTATCGTCGCTCATAGTCGACAATGACTTCAATGACCAGAAGCGCAATTCCCTCGATTCGTTTCCGATTCCCGAAGGCAGTCAGATCCAATAACAGCATTCCGCGAACAGCCTCCGCCTGGAGATGTCTAGGAATATCCAATTGGCTACAATACGCCTGCGTAATCCGTTTCTTGTCGATATTCGCTAGCCGGGATGCCTGGTTTCCGTCCGACGGATGTCGGCCTTCCTGATGCAGTGCGAGCCGGGTCTCAGGGACCTTGAAACGGGCAAACTGACTCGACTTCTTCCGTTCCGCCTCTACTCCGATCGATGTCGCTCCGATAGGTTCGTAGCCGACAGACCATGGACTCAACTCTGTCTCCCACGCCGCCGGTAGCTCACCATCTACACTATCCGACGTGTCCCGGCCCCGGTAGTCCAGAGTCGGCTGGTCATCATCGGACTCATCTAGCCACTGGATACGGTCGATATCTTCCTCAGGCGCGACTGCTTCGTCTTCATCCAACTGTCGCACCCGAACGATCCGACGCATCTGAGACGGGGTTCCATACGGGAGCTTATCAGCCTATGTGTGAACGGAAGACCCCTTTTGGCCACGTATATCATTGAGTAACTTACCAAATGCTTATTTGATAGTTATTATTTATATGTACTTCCGCAACAATACCATCACGTGAGGGAGGCGGTCGGCGACGGCCAGCGGCCGATGCCGGCTCTGCCAATCCGGTGAATCATTCTGATTCGGCTCGTTTCGAACTCCGATTTGACTTGTCGCAATAATGCGACAGATGTTCTGTCCATTGGAATTCGAAGCGACCCTCATTCGCTTAGCGTACAGTATCGTACGCGCTCTGCGCCCGGGTGATGTAACCCTTAGGCGCTTCGGAGCAAAGCGGATCGTCCCGACACAATCCGATTCTGAGTGGTGAGACGTTGATTGCGTCTCTTGCCATACCAGGTCGGCACGGATTTTGGAGTGGCAGGTTGCCTGGAGAATCCTGACCGCTGCCCTCGATTGTAATGCTCTGTACGGCCGCTGGCGAGTGGCAACGCTGGCCAGCGCTGGCAGGGCATTGGAGAGCCATTACCATGAGCACAAAGAGCCTCAGTTCTGATCCGAGCCCGCCGACGATTACAAACCACGCTGCTGACCAGTGGGAAGATCGAGCGCCCGTCGACACCCCTGAGCCGCTGGTAACAGCCATCCACGATGCGTTCGAAGTAGATAGCCAGGTCAACGGCGATACGGCCTATTATCACCCCGCTTACGACCTGCTGCTGGTCATCAAGTCCTGGCGAGTGGTGACGGTACTGTACGCTGACCACGACCGGATGGACACGACAAGCATGCAGGCTTGTGAGTGTGGTTGTCTGACCGATATCTTCGAACACGATGCGTGCCCCCGTTGCGGCGACCCGGTCGAGAAAACCATCACGATGACCGGGGGGTGGTCCTGATGGCAGTGCGAGAAGGCCGGACGCGTCTCGACGAGATGAACGGTTCAGGTGACAACGTGTTCGTCATCGCAACGGTGACCCACATCCAAGATCTGAACAGCGCCAAGCCCTATCAGAAGGGGCTTCTCCGGGATGGATCGATGTCGGCCGGCGATGTCCGGCCGTTCGTGGTCTACGATCCGGATATCCGGCTTGAGAAGGGGACCCGATACAAGATGAACGGGTTCGATCATCCGTACGAGCCCTACGAGGAGATCCAACTGCTGCTCGGTGAGGACGCGTACGTGGAGGTCTGCGAGACGTGAGGGGTCACTACCCCCCTTTTCGTCAACAATCCGGAGGCGGTCTTGGACTAGCACACAACTAGGAGCGATAGCCCTAGGACTGAGGAAGCCTAGGAACTGCTCCAAACTAGACTACTGACTTGCTGAGTGGTTTTACTAGGTTGAATTCGTCCTAGACTAGTTGAACTAGGTAAAGGGCTAGGCTAAATCTCTCAAACACTGGATGTTCGAAATTTGTTCCAAATTTTACAGAAATATTTATGTCGGTGGGGTTCCGACTTGGCATCGAGGATGGCGACGAATGCTCACTCCCCCTCGGCCCAGTCCAGCTCGCGACTCATCGACAACGTGGTCGTCTTCAATGCTCGACAGCACAACTGGCGTCCTTGCGTAGAGGGTCCTACAGACGCCAATGCTCATCGCAGCGTGAATGTTGGTCAGCCTTGGCACGGAATCAAACAGCATGCCATGAACCGAGAACTGCACCCTCGGACGATCCCGAAGGGTGCGCTGATTATTGCGCGGCGGACGACACGGGGCGACGGCTCTGCCCCCCACGGGACGCTCGGCCTCTGGAAATACCACGGGTATGCCCCAGTCACTGACCAGTCTGAAACACCATGGCCTGAGACCTACGACTACGTCCTTTACGCGCGGGAACTGCAGACTGTCGAGCGGGAGTTCGCGCGTCCCTTCAACGCGCGCTTCGGTGAGGGTGGCCTGTTCCACCAGGCCAAGCTCATGCGAAGCGTAACGCGCCTAACGCGTGCAGATGCTCGAGCGTACCTTGGGCAACTCGTCGAGCACAGAGGTATGTCAAAATCCGCACAGCGGTTCCTCGATAAGTTGCTTGAGCGCCAACCGGAGTGACTGGTAGGTGCCGCACCCGCACATCGATTATCGCCGCTAACCGAGATGACAGAGCTCAATACGTCCGAAGACTCGCATCCGAGCGGTCCGCCAGGTACGCCTCAATATCTGATTCCCGCCATCCCGTCGGGGAGAGGACACTCTCAGCTGCTCGGAGTAGTCGTTCCCGGTAGAACGAGGCATCATATGCGGTCTCGGCAGTGACTTCGAACGCCAACCGAACTCGATCGCGCGAATGTGTCGCGTCGTTGGCGACGAGGTACTCGATGGATTCGCCCGGATGGACGCCGATACCCTGAGACTCAGCGCGCCGCAACGCCGATACCGACCGCGTGCGCTGCTCGTACTCCTCGAGCGGTTTCGAGACTCGCTGGGTGATGAGCAGTTCTCTCGCGTCGACTGCGCCCCGGTTGAGTTCATCCAGCCGTCGTTGGAGAATGTCGCACACCGCCTGCGGCTCACGGTGTTCCGAGTACGTCTGGATAAATCCACGTTGCACGCGGTCGACGTACGCTGAGGTGGAGCGCTGTCGACACTCGATGCCGCGATACTTGTAGCGATCGTTGATACCTGCCTCTTTGCCGAAGTACTTCGTGAGCGCGCCCGCATCCGAGGTCCGCTGTGGAACGAACGCGATCCAGTCGTACGCCGCCTCGTGTTCGAGGTCGATTGCAATTGCCTCGCTGACTGTCTCGCAAACTTCTTCGAGCGGTGTCTGCTCGCGGTCGGCCATCGCGGTCACCCAAAGGCTGTCGACGATGCCGTGGACCACACGCCAGCCGTTCGCTTCGAGGAGCTCCTTCGCGTCGAGGAGGATCTCCCGGGCGACCGCATTGATCGCCTCGTGGCACTCGATACGACCGAACTTGGCGTTGCTGAACCCCTGGTACCCGAAGCAGGAGACGAGGATCCACTTCAGTGCCGCCGAGCGTCCCTGAAGCGCCTGCTCTCGCTCGAGGTCATCGACGGTCTGTAGTTCGGCCTTGATCGCGGCCCGGTCGTCGATAATCGGCTTTAGCACATCCGCGAGATAGCCCCGTTCGTCGCAGATCGAATAGTCCAGCCCTGGCACGTCGTCGCTGGTGTGACAGTCACAGCAGACCGTCTCCGGGCTGATGTTCCGTGTCACCATGATATTCGGATACATCGACGAGAAATCGAGTTCGTGGACGTCCTCGTGGATGCCGACCTCGGGCTCGAAGGTGAACCCGCCGCGGTCGGCCTCGTGGAGCGTGCGCATCGATTTGAAGAATTCATGTCGCCAGGAGTTCCACGGCACGCGGACGTCCCGCTCGCGCGCCTCGCGAATCTGGATGGCGGTGAGGATATTCCCGATGGAGGCCCAGCCGAGCTCCTGGAGTGGCTTCCCCGAGCGCTCGACGAGATCGAGACAGCCCGCCAGATTCGTCTCCGACCACATGAACGAGTGTTGCTCGTTGATGAGAACCCGTCCGGGGACGGAATAGCGGGCTGGTGAGTGGCCGACCTGTCCGTAGCTCGTATAGGTCGACCGCCCCGCTCGTTGCTGGTAGCCCGGGCGCCGCCCCAGCTGGAACGACCGATTGCAGACACGGTCGGCCAGCTCGAACAGTCGGGGGACGAGCGCTGCTGCACTCACGACCAGAATATCCGGGTCGGTCCGGTGGAGGCGTCGGGTAACCGTCTCGATGATGGTGTCGGGGCCCTCAATCACCTGCTCGCCGACGGTCAGCCGTGGCAACGGGTTGGTCGCCAGGTCGGCCTCGGTCGCGGCCAGCCGGAGGCATTCGAGCTCGCGGGTCTCGGTGGGCGTCGGCTCGGTCCCCGTCTCCAGACAGTAGCGGAACTCCGGCGAGAGGTCCACGTCGAACAACCGGTAGGCGCCTGGCCGGTCCCACTGTTGGATCTGTCGGGCTACGTCGGTAATCGCTCCAACGTCGGTCACATCGACGCGGAGCATCGGGGCGGCCTCGTGCCGGAAGCCCGGACGGTGGTGGGTACGGGCGGTCGCTGCAACTTGCGGGTGAGTGCGAAGATGCGGCCGGATATCGTCTAGGGATCCGCCCTCAGCGTGGACACAGATCGTGGGCGTGTAGTCGGCAACCCGTTCGGCGGTCACGCCGTCGGGGGTGACCCGCCAGACCAGCACCGCTCCGTCCTGAAAGTCAATCTTCAGAACCATCCTCACCGTGGACCGCTTCCAGGGCGGTGAGCTGCTCTTCGAGGGTTGCGATGCGAGCTTGCTGGGCCAGCAGCATCGAGAGGAAGACGGGGAACAGCGGTTCGTCATGATTGAGATAGCCGGCGGCATCGGCGTGCTGTCGGGCGTCCGCCCACAGCTGGTCGTAGTGGCCCTGCTCCCGGCGGCGGAGCCCCCTTCGATACGGCTGCCAGCGCTCCTCCAGCCCGCGGAGGCGGTCACGGTACGTCGGATTAGTACGCCCCAACGCTCGCCACCTCCGTCGTGTCCGCTACGGCCGTCGCCCGCTCGGCAAGCACCTCGCCCCAGAACGCCAGCGTTGTCTGGAGGTACTGACCATCCCGGTAGACCAGCGTCTCGAATCCCGAGCCGGTGAACCGCGGCCCGAACTGCGTCTGCTCGCATGCAATCGTCTCTGCGGCGACATCCGCAATCGGTCGAGAAAGTTCGTCGGCGGCCGCTCGTGTGACGAGGACCGGCACGTCGTGGTCTGTCGCGATCGCTGCCAGGTCGTGCGCTACCTCGCGACAGAGTTCCGCGCCATCCAGGCCCTGAAGGTCCTCAGCGCGGTACTGATGGTCCACGACGGGGACGACGACCAGTGCCACGTCGCCAGCTGCGTCGACAAGCCGCTCACGAAGCGTCTGGACCAGGCTGTAGTGCTGGTAGGGGGTGAATCCGCGGGCGACACTGATGCGTCCCAAGAGGCGGCGACTCGGAGCCAGCCGCCCGAGGGCGGCAGTCGTCGCCCGCCCCTTGCTGTCGACCCAGAGGGCCGCTCCATCGGTCACCAGCAGGTGGTCCAGCACGAGCGACTGGAGGGGGCCCGGTGCAGTGTCGGTCTCGAGTAGTGTGACGCCGGCTTCGAGTGTGGGGAGGGCCGGCGTCTCCGGTGGCTGCGGTGATGGTGCAGACTGCATACCACAACGACGGTGTGGGGGCTGGATAAGCCGTACCGGGGTCTTTCCAGGTTTCCAGAAGCTACGGCGACCGCCAGATTTCACCTGTCTCGAGCCCTTCTGGCGTTGCTGTGGGGGCTTTCCAGAACGGTTTCCAGATAGGGCGTGGGGCGAGGCTACTTTCCGTCCCGTGAGGGCTACCCGTCTATCAGGTAGGTCCGGGCGCGGCCCTTGCCCTCGGCCCGGATAAGGTTGTAGTGGGCCATCTTCTGGAGATAGTTCCGGACCGTTCGGTTGGTTCGTGGCTCATCGATACGGTCGCGGTAGGCTTCGTAGAGAGCTGGGGGCCGGAGCTCTTCTTCCTCGGCGAGAATGTTGTAGAGGATCTGCTGGTGCTCGTTGAGCTTCTCCACCGTCGATTCGGTGATGTTTGCCTGGGCTCGGGGAATCGCGATGTCGAGGATGTCGTCGGTGATGCGCGGGACCTCCCGCCGCTCAGCTTCACGCGCGGCTGCCCGCAGAATCCCGATTGCGACCCGCGCGTCACCGGCGGCCGTGTCTGCGATACGTTCCAGTTCCGGCCGTTCGATCGCACCTTCTTCCAGTCCCCAGCGGACTCGGGCCTCGAGAATCGACACGATTTGCTCGAGACCGTATTTCTCGAAGCGGACGCGGCGGGCACTCTGGAGGCGACTGACGACCCGGTCATCAAGCCGACCGAACAGGTCCTCCTCCCGATTCGCAATCAGGATCATCGAGAGGCCATCAATCGAATAGAGGTCGTACAGCACCCGCGTGTCCTCGAGCTGGTCGACCTCATCTAGGACGACAACGTAGGGCGGGCCGTCGTAGTCCCGGAGCCGTTCAAGTAACTCGTCGTGGGCAGTCGATTGCCGGTGGATATCAAGCGTCTCCCCGATTCCATCGAGGATGCGGTAGAGGGTCCGGAAGCGGGAGTAATCTTGCCAGCAGTTCACCCGCTGGTACTCGATATCGAGGACAGCCTCCCGGAGTCGCTCGAGCGTGAACTGAGCACAGCACGTTTTCCCCACGCCCGAGGGTCCAACCAGCAACGCCGTCTCGGCGGGTTCGCCATCGGTTATTGGCTCGAGTGCGTTCGAGAGGGCGTTGAGTTCCGGGTTCCGATGCTCGACCTCCCGCGGGACCCACTCCGCTTGCAGGACACGAGCATCTTCGATCATCTACCACGTCCCTCTGACGGGAGCGGGATAAGTAGAAGGGGGTCATTTCCAGAAATTCCACTTGTGACTGGACGGTTGCTCTGGAAGTGGAATTTCTGGAAACGACCCTCCTAGGGCCATATGATCGTGGTTCCTGCCCATCGGTATGGGATCCGTTCAGACAGAACTGGAACGTATCGCCCGGCGCCGCATCCGGCAGGCAGTCGCCCGGACGCCGGCCGGCTGCCAGACACTTCCACTTGACACCCTCGCCGAGGAAGCTGCCCTGGAGCCGTCGGTCGTGGCTGCACTCGTGAGCCGGATGGACCTTGAGGTCAAGATTACGGGTCTCGCCGCGGACCTCGATTCGAGCCGGCAGGAAGCCGATGCGTGAGCGCTGTCCGGAGTGTGGGACGCAGCGCCTGGCCCCACAGGAAGGGTGCCAGCGGTGCCCGGCCTGTGGTTGGAGCGAGTGTGGCGGGGGCCGGTGACACTGAGTTCTCGCGCGACAGGGTCGACGCCCGATAGCGCAGGTCGCTTGCTGTTGTCTTCCTCGAGCAGCCTGGTCGGTGCGCTGTCTGGCAGGCGTCGGCTCCGGAATTTCTGGAAAGCACCCGACTCTGCCTAAGTACCCGGCCCAGATACCAGTCGGTCGGCATGATAACCGATGCTCGCGTCCTGGATACGGACTTCGTCCCCAGTGACATCCTCCACCGACATGACGAGCTCAATGCGCTGAGTCAATCGCTGGCGTTGCCGCTCGAACAGCACTATGGCGATCGCTCGTATGTCTTCGGCCCCTCCGGGTCGGGGAAGACCTGTCTTGCGCGCTACCTCCTGCACACGCTTCGGGAGACCCATCCGAAGATTTCGACGCAGTATATCAACGCCTGGCACCACCACGCTCCCTTTGCGTTCCTCTTCCAGCTCGTCGACGGCGTTGGACCAACCCACGATATCGATGAGCGGTCCACCAGTCATGACGAACTGCTCAATCGAGTTCGGGAACGCGATGAGGAGCTCTACGTGGTCGTCATCGACGAGGCCGACCAGTTGGACGACCCGCAACTGTTGTATCATCTCAACCGCATGGCACACCTCCATCTCATCTTTGTCGCGAATCAGGAGGAACAGTTCTTCGCGACGCTTGATGACCGACTCTTCTCACGCCTCAGCGTCGGTGAGCGGGTTCATCTGGACCGGTATAGCGACGACGAGATTCAGGCGATTCTGGAACGCCGGGCCACAGCCGGGCTGGAGCTGAACGTGGCCCCGGCCCCGATTCGCGAGCAGATCGCAGCGCTGGCCGACGGCGACGCCCGGTGTGCCATCGAGATGCTGAAAGTGGCCGCCCGGACAGCGCGGGCGGCCGGTCATACCCAGATTACAACGGGAGATGTGATCCAGGCGGAAACGACGGCTCGTGAGAACCTCCGGCAGAAGACGGTCTCGAAGTTGACGCGACATCAGCGGGTGCTGTATGAGATCCTGCAGGCAGCTGACGAGCCTGTTCCGATGGGGACAGTCAGTGAGGAGTATCGGCACCGAGTAAGCAACCCGAAGACTCGGCAGACCCTCAGGCGGTATCTCAAGAAGCTCGCGAGCTACAATCTGGTCACGATCGAGGGCGCGACGAGCGGCCGGACGTACGCGGCGGTGTAATCTGGGGGCAATCTTTTCTCGGTTCGGGATGGGAGCTGGGATATGACGCTCTGGCTCATCCCGGTCGATGAGGCCTCCTACCGGCGCACGCTTGCCCAACCGGTTGACCTCTCGGATTGGGCGGACCGGCCGCCTGCGTTCCCTGAGTCCGCCCGTGTCTGGGGCGTTCGGACCGATCCCGAACAGGGCTCCTGGGAGCGCAACAAGCGCAGTCTCGAGCGAATGGCGCCGGGCGACCCGTTGTTGATCTACCGGAACTCGGACAGTCGGTATACTGCGACGGGGCGAATCGGGCCGATGACCCACACGGAGTACATCCGGGACATGTACTGGGATGGAGGCCCGGCGCTGGACGTGTTCGTCGTCGAGGACTACGATGACTCGGTTGCTGTCGCGCCTGAGGCGGTCAATCGACTGCTGGAGTACAAGGACGGGTTCTGGCCGCAGGGGCTCTGGGGGGTAAGTGACGACCGGCCGACTGAGAAGGTGGTCGAGGAGTTCGATATC
Source organism: Haloglomus litoreum (assembly GCF_029338515.1). Classification (GTDB taxonomy): domain Archaea; phylum Halobacteriota; class Halobacteria; order Halobacteriales; family Haloarculaceae; genus Haloglomus; species Haloglomus litoreum. Next base: position 1,350,118 of record NZ_CP119988.1, read on the forward strand.
TGAACGGAGGCCATCCCCGGATTTCTCCTCGCTACTTGCATCGTCCGGTGCCTAGGGGACGACGCGTCACTCTACACCTACGGAATCTTTCATCCGGCGACTCGGGAGGCCAGCCAAAGGTAGCCTTTTCCCCGCGCCGCAAATATCTGGAGTAAGCCTGTATGCCGTCTGGTCTACGAAGTGTTGAGTTGGTGGAAATGGGGGTGGAGAGTCGCGATGCAGACGTGCAACAGGCAGACCACGTCGTCGGCGTTGACGAGTCTGGAAACGGCGGCGGAGGGCCATTCGTGATGGTCGCGGTGCAGTGTCCCCGCGAGCGAGGCGAAGATCTGGCAGAACTGCTGATCGACTTGGACCTTCAGCCCTGGAAAAACAAATCCAGCTCCACCCCACCCGGAATGACCAATGCCGATCTCTCGAGTCGAGTTCGGGACCTAATCGACGCGTTTCGAGAGCTTCCAGTCACGTGGCACGCCGTAGCGGGCTGGGGCGACTACAACAAAGATCAACGTGGAATGATCGCCTGTATAGTCACCAGTAAGGCGATGACTGGTGGCTCTGATGGCGAGATCCCCGAGTACACTGGACCAGCGACACTCCTCCATGACGGGGGGCGGCATATGTATGGGACACAGCAGATCGAACTCCGTAGAGCTGCGGCACGGCAGTTCAGCGGATTCGGTGACCGAATTACGCCTCTCTATCTCTCGAATCTAAAACGAGGGGATAAGACATATCCCGAGATCACCGCCGCCGACTACATTGCTGGATACCTGAATAGCCAAATTCCCGAGAGCGGCATCGAGGGGCTTGGATGTGACGTCCAGCGAATTGATAATTCGTGGCGGGCCTCCGATGAAGCCCCGACGACGCTGTACCAGCTACGCACTCGGAATCGGCGCCGCCAGCTCACGAAAGAGGACCGTGCTGCCGCCTGGATCGAAGGACGCCGGCCACCTGAGGAGGGGGCGTGGAACGAGCAACCGCTCGAGTCGCTGGCGGACAGGCTCTGCTCGGAGACGGTACGGAACTATCTACTGGATGAATTATAGATAGTGAAAACCTCCGGACGTCGACACACGTGCGCTGTGACCACACGTGCTTCCCAGGGTAGTCCCCGCCACAAAGGCAAGGGCCTACCCTGCGTCCTCACCCCAACATAGCTCAGCAGCAGGAATAAGTTTTTACCAGTTTAATCCAGGATGTCCGTGTCCAGTTATCCCGGGATATATGGAACCAGTTAACCTGGTAATAGGGGGAGCCAACAAACCGGGATGACCGGGACCCGTAGGACGTGGAGATGTGGGGACGTGGGTGGGCGGAATCTCTTGCGGACAATCGGCAATGGCTGTCTGAAACTAACGATAGCGACTCGTACGTCGGATTTCAGAGCATAGATGGACAGAACTGCATGCACGCCGCTCGCTCCTCAAGAAACTCCGGGATCATATGGAACCGCACATCCCAGGATATATGATGTCGGATGTCCCGGGATTAATGGGTGCACTACTTGCATGGAGCCTGAACTGCGACGCGGGGTCGAACTCCGTCTCAAAGGGCATCTCTACGAGATCGGCAAGACGAATGATGTGGTTCTCGGTGGTCGGCAGGGCTATCCCCGAGCCAAGCAGGGCTATGAGCGCACGCTCCGGGAGGTGGCTGATTGCGCTGATCCAGATACACTGGACCGGGTCGCGGCGTATATCAAGGATGAGATGAGTGAAACCGGTGAGCGCCCATCGAATCGAAGCGTTCGCAGGGCTGCTCGACAAATCGTTTCTGAAGCAGGCTACCCCGCGAGTGCCTATCTCAATCGGGCATAGAGCGTTCTCTTCAAATTCTCCGGTGAACTCTCGGTCTGAGCAAGGCCCGAGGGCTGAGCTAATCACGAACTGAATCACCGCTGATTCGCCCACAACAGTTCGTCGTCAACTGTTGGGTCCGTTCGGTGAACCCACCACCACGGCGTCCTATGTGGTGATATATTCAGTTGACGAATGGTGGCAAGGAATATGGTGCCCCAAATCAACAAATGCCACCTGAGCGATGGTCCAGCCAGATGTTCCGAATGATCTCGTCCAAGATTTTGCGTCCCAGATCGAAGACCAACTAAAAAACGAGTATGACGAGTACGGACCTGGGACCGAGGAAGAATTCATCGACGATGTCGTCGATCTGCTGGACAACATCTGGGCTACAGACGGAACACAGTACCTCATCCATTCGAAAAGCAAGGAACTCCACCAGTCACCATATATCTCATTCTACGGTATCAACAACTTCCCGAGAAAATACATCGAACTCGGTGATATCCTAGTCATCGTCAATTTTCACCTCGGAAATCGCGTCATTCACCGACAGGGGTTCATTTCTCAAGTCAAATGCATCCGGAATTCCGATAAGGGGTATGCGACGTGGGAGGTAGACAAGACCCAGTTCCACTTCGTGAAGGAGCGGCCCAAATTCTGCCTGCAGTTCGACCCGCAAGCAGGTCCCTACGACCTCTCGGAGACCACGCAAACCTTCCTGAACTGTTCCTTCGTCAGTGATGTCCACCGCCCGTTCCTCTACGCTCCAGCGGATATGGATGAGTTCATGCGAGAGATGGCGAACGAGCACCGATTCAACTACGGTCTCAATCCCCCATCCCCGCAGCGGTATCTTCTAACCACACTGAAGCGCCTGATCAGGCGCCGATACGGTACCGAATACGAGTCTGCGTCACCAGAATTCGACCTCATCAAGGATATCTACCGATACGGAAATCTCGGCTCCAGTACCACGCGGAACAAGATCACCGACGGGGGCCAGGTCAGCGATGATGGTGCTGGCTTCGGAATCATCGAGCTGACCGTTCTCGATGATGATTCACTGGTCTATGATGCCGATATTCAGCGGGAGGCTAGCTCGGTGGATCCTGAGGAACGTGCCAACATCGGGTTCCGGGTCGCTGAACTGATCGGCCAGAAGGAGTACGATGGGCCGACTCTCTATTGAGTAAATCTGTGGCTGTGCCATTCGAAAATCTCCTCTGGGAGGACTGCTGGTTACACCTGGCGTGAACTGGCCAATCGTCTCACCCCTCCTCCGTCGGCACGTACACCCGCTTCAACGGTACCATGGCCTTGTACTCCTGGTCGAGGTCGGGGTAGTGCTCTAGGAGGAGCTCGATGAATCCGTCCCGGTCGCGCAGTGTCACGGTGCGGCTGTGGTTTCTGACCTCGCGTCGGGCGGGCGTGGTGTAGCCGCCGGTCGAGACGTACAGCCCTTTCTCGCCCTCGTTGATGGTGCCGAGGAACCGTCCGAGCGCTTGATTGCCGACCGCACTCGTCGTGTGTTTGACCTGGACCTTGATCTGGGGTTCCTCGAAGCCCAGCGCATCCGGGTGGGCGATGACGTCGACGCCGTAGTCCGGGCCCTTCGCGGTCGTCTGTGCGGTGTAGTCCATCGCCCGCAACACGGCGGCGACCAGCTCCTCGAGGTCGCGGGGATCGATATTGGCGATGATGTCGGAGATGCGCTCCTCCGCACGCGATTCGACCTCCTGGACGGCAGTTGTTGTCGCCCGTCCGGACCATCCACGCGGTGTCTGGTTACAATCCTCGTCTGAGAATCCTCTTGATGTTCTCCCGTTCTAACTCTCGTTTACTTTTCCGCTCCTTCTTGGATTTCGTTCCCTTCAGTACTGGGTTGACTCGGGTACCGTCGCGCAACCTGGGTGCGGTGGTGTCGGTCCGATTTGACTCTGTTCCCTTCTGTCTGTTCTCGCGCTCTTCGTCGACCCATTCGTAGAAGCCATGGAAATAGATGATTTCCTCGCCGTTGATTGGGCTCGAAATATGACTATGACCATTCCCAGCGTAGCGGATTACGACTTTCTCTCCAGGAACTCCTCCCGGTACATGGACGATTCCGTTCCTCGGAGTGATGGCTAGCGGTCGGCCACTTCTAGAAATCCTATCAATCTTGACTTGAGCAAACTGTCCTTGGTCGAGCTTCTCGTACATTGGCCATGGTACGATGTAACACTATATGGCTATTTCTTACTTCCACAGTATCGGCAGGCTCTCTACCGTCTGGATAATCCCTTCGAGAAATGCAACCTTGACCCCCGGCCAGCGGTGCCCAGGTTGCACGCCGCTCAGTCTCTCAGCCACGTTAATGGCTGAGGCCCACAGCCTGTCCAGATTCGATATTCTGTTGCTGAGTGGTTCAGTAGAGCCGCTACATCGAGACTACGATCTTTGGCGAAACGCGGTAAAACGCGACAGAGCCACTCACCCGGTAGAGATTACATTCCGATTGTAGCCTGCTCCTCCAACCCGCCCCAGTCCCGTGTTTCCTCTTCCGTAATTACCATCCAACAGATGAGTTGGATGTCCTCCTCGCGAATCCGGGGTTTGGGGTCCGGGCTCTCGAACGGCTCCAGCCCTAGTTCCTCGACCTTCTCGACGAATAGGTTCGACTTCTCCACTGGCCCGAGCCCATCGTCGTTGTAGATCTCACGGAACTCGCGCTGTTCCCGGCGGCTGAGCGGCGCCCCGACGGACTTGCGGGCCCGTTCGGCACCGTCCAGGTCGGTATTGGTCGGCGCGTGCTCGGACAGGTGCTCCTCGACCTCCCGGAGTATCTTCGGGACATCCGGCTGGACGTTCCGTGGGTCGACCTGATGCTGCCACTGGCTGAAGATGTCCCCGCGGGCTTCCTCCCAGGCATCATAGACGCCACCACGGGCCTCGTCCGGGAGCTGGCGCTCGGTTCCTGGGTCGCATTCGATACGCTTCAGACAGCCCAGCGTGTCGCGAACCAGCGGGTCGTCCTCCTCGTCGTCGGGTTCGCCCTCGGTGGATTCGTCGTAGTCCGCGGGGACGAACCGCAGGTAGATCTCCTCCCCGATTCGGGCGCAGAAGAAGAAGCCAGGATGGTCGCCGTACATCCCGGAGCCTGCTGCCCAGGGGAGTGAGGTCACCCGCTCCTCGTGGTCAGCGAGCCCGTTCCGGAGTTCCTGGCGGTACTCCTCGCCAGAGTACGCCGCGGCCTCCTTGCCGCCCTGTTCGTACGCGTCAGGGTCCTCGCTCTGCAGGGCCTCGATATCGGCCTTCTTGTCGGAGTAGTTCCGGTCGACGGTCTCCATGTCGGGGAAGATGCCGCCGTCCTCGCCGATGGTGCGGGCCGCCTGCGTGAGCTTCTGGCGGACTCGGTGCTCGAGGCCGAGTAGGTCGTCGAGCCGGTCTTCGGGGAAGACGCAGTGTGGGAAGATCTCGTCGTGAGGCGAGTTGACGCGGTCGATACGGCCGTTGCGCTGGACGACCCGCATCGGGTTCCACGGCAGGTCGTAGTTGATGACGTTCCGGGCGTCCTGCAGGTTGACACCCTGGCCGAGCACGTCCGTCGCGATGAGGATGTCGTAGTCGTCGGTCGCCCCTTCTGGGGCGTCGGTCGAGCTCGGTGCGAACCCGTGGACAGCATCTTCGCGTGTCACGCCGTCGACGGAGCCGTCGCCGGTAACGGCCGCGATACGGCCCTCGTAACAGGAGAGCTCCTCATCCTTGGTGACGGCTTCCTGCAGGTAGTCGAGCACCCACTGGACGGTGTCTTTGTAGTAGGAGAAAATCAGCACCTTCCGGTTCCGCCGGAAGGCCGCGTCGAACATCGCCTCCTCGGTGGTCCCCGCCCGTGCATCATCCCGCGCGTCGGACACGATGTCGTGGAGGGTATCACGGAGTGCGTGGAGCTTCTCGTCGTCATCCCTGGTTACTTCCGCGGCGCGGTCCCGCCAGTACCGAAGAATCTCGAGGTCGTTCTCGAGGTCGGCACGGAACTGCTCAGGGTTCGCGTCCTCGTCGGTCAGCTGCCGGGCGTTCACCTCGCCGTCGCCGACGCTGTCGAACGCCTCCTCGAACCCCTCGTCGCTGTCCATCTCGACCCACTCGTCGATGGCGTCCGCGTCGGGGGCGTACCCCTCCTCCAACAGCCCGAGCGCGACCTCGTTCTGCGCGACCATCCGCTCGAGTGTGTTCGCGAACGCGTATGACGAGGACTCAAACCGCTTGAGCAGCCCCGTCCGGAGCAGCCCCACCAGCGACAGCTCGGAGCCGTCGTCTTCTCCTTCGAGATAGTACGAGGGTCGGTAACGAGCCAGCTTCAGCTCGGACTCGTCGATGTCCTCGCCGGCCGCCAGCCCCTCAGCGATGTCCTGGAAGAAGTCGTCCCCGAACGTGTTGTCGAAGTCATAATCGATGCGACGCGGGCGCTGTTCGGGGAAGTCGACGTAGATGTAGCCTCCTTCGCCATCCGGGAGCCGTGCCTGGTCGTAGTTGTCCTTGATGAACCGGCGGGTCCGCCGGACAGTCGTCTGGTCGAGTACGTCGAACAGCGACTCCGGGTTCAGCTCCGAGGGGTCCTCGGACTGGGCGCTCTTGAAGCGGTCGCGGAGGGAGCGAATCCCGTCGTCGGCGAACGCCGCGTCATTCCTGATGAAGTAGCGCAGCAGGTAGTAGAGGTCCCACAGCGAGTTGTTCACCGGCGTTGCGGTGAGCATCACCACATCTTTCGGCGGCGTCCCGCGCAGGAGTTGTCGGAGGGCCTGTGACTGCTGCGTGTTCGGATTCCGGAAGGCGTGAGCCTCGTCCAGCACAACCATCTGGTAGTCCTCGATCTTTTGGTCGAGATACACCGAGTCGCCGCCGAGCTTCTGCTCGTTCCGGAGCTGACTGTACGAGATGACCTCGAAGAAGAAGTTCCACTCCGCCCGCACCCGCTTCCACATCCCGTCCCGGAGGTACGCCGGCGCCACGACGAGCGCACGCTGGCGGTTCTGCTGGACGGTCTGTTCCAGCAGCTTCCCGCCGATGTAGGTCTTGCCGAGCCCGACCTCGTCGGCGACGATGACGCCGCCGCGTTCCTCGAGGAAGCGCTGTGCCCGCAGCTTCCCATCCTCTTGGAAGTTCGCGAGTTCGATCTCTCCGTCTCCGTCGTCGCCCTCGGCTTTGAGTTCCTCGCCGTAGCGCTCGTAGAGCACCCGGAGGTAGATGATGTACGGGTCGAATGGCTCGAACCGCTCCTCGTACAGCGCGGCGAGGTCGTAGGGCTCGCTCTCGGCCCAGAGATCCTCGAACCACTCGCTCACGTCCTCGGTCACCTGCGGCTGGTAGGCGCCGAGGTTGAGCTCCAGGTTCGAGTTCAGCCCCGCACCCGTGAAGTTCGAGGACCCCGCGACGACGCCCTGGTGCCCCTCGTCGAACAGGTACGCCTTCCCGTGGACGAACCCGCCCTCGTGGCGTCGCACCTCGACGGCGTCCGAACGGAGCCAGTCCACGAGCTCCCGGAGTCCTTCGTCGACGTTCTCGGAGAACCCGAGCAGGTCCCGGTCCCGCTGGAGGTCATCGTCCAGCGACTGCAGCACCTCGTCAACCTGTTCCTGGTTGTACTGCTCGTCGTCCAGCGGGTCGCCGGGCTGGCGCCACTCCTCGCGGTCCTCATCGTTAGGTTGGGCGCCGATGAGCAGGCGCACGTCGCCGACCTCCTCCAGCCCTTCCCGGACGGAGAAGTACCCCCGCGGGTTGAAGTAGCCCGTCACCACGTCGAGATCCGGTGAATCGCGCAACTCTGCCCCGAGTCCCGACAGGTAGCTGTTTATCGCGGCGGTGAGGGTGTTACCACCACGATTATCGACGAACTGTGGCCGTTCAGTCATCGTCTTGTTCTGTGTGAACGACTTCCGCGGAATCACTTGCAGCCAGTTCCCGGATTCGGTCCCGAAGATTTTCCGAGGCCGCATTTTCTGTGAAGTCACTGAGAACCGTGTCGAGGTCCTCCCGTTCTAGGTCATAACCTTTCGCGACGAGAGCCTCGATTTGGGCACGGATTTCCTCTTCATCAACTGAATTATAGCCGGTGTTACTCGGGACGGGCCGCCCTCCAGGAAGTGTTTCTATTCCTCCCCGTTGGGTCAACTCCGCGGCCAATTCCGCCGCCTGCTTGATTTCGTCGCCACCCCAGTTCGGGATGGGCAGATTGTTTATCATCGGCGCGTTCATATGTCGGTCGACGATTCGGCGCAGCCACCAGTCGCAAGTGAAGCTATTAAAGTAAGCTAGTAGAGCGAGCTGTTCCTCAACAGACGTTCCAGACTCGTGTTCGACGGCGTGAATATATCCCTTACAGTAGACGAAACCCCTCTCGGGGAGCATCGTCGAGATCAGCGTTCTGGTGTTGTCGTTCATCGTGACATAGCGGAACGTCACAGTCGGATGCTCCACCGAGAAACTGATTTCGCCGTCCGACTTCACCATATCATCCTCCTCCTCATACAGTTCTTCGGGATCCACAAACCGCCGAAATTCCTTCTCCTCGTTTATTTGGAACTGGTCGACGCTTCGGGTCATGAACACTCTCCAATGGTGGGGCTCTCGTTCGCTGTTTGAGAGATCGCTGTGAGGGCCATATCCGGTAAAATCCCAGCGGGCGTCGTGCTTCCCTTTGAACCAGCCATCCTCTTGCGAGAGCCGGTGTCGCTGTTCCATTTTCGGGAAGACATCACGCGCACCGCTGTTATCGAACCATGGGACAACCAGCCGATTTTCGGTCGTCAGGTTCGCTAAGTCGTCGTATGAGAGGTGAATTGAGTTCGAGAGAGATATCTCATCAATTGCCTCTTCCCGTTCGATAGCCGGCCAGACATAGGCCCCTGGTTCCTCCTCTTCCGGCGACGTGGTGATGAGGACAATCATATACCGATGTTCCACGTTCTCGAAAATCCATCCGCCACGATTCCTCGCCTGTAGGACAGTCGCCTCAGCATCTTTGAGAAGGCGTCGCCGTAACTGCTTCCACCCCCCTAGCACGAGACACTGGCGAGGCAGGACATACCCGAGTTCGCCTTCATCATTCAATAAGTCCGTTGAGCGCTCCACAAACAGCTTGGCGTAATCGTAGTGACCGCGCCCCTGGTCCTTGAACGAACTCCCAACGTACTCTTGATATTGCTCGCGCTGGAGCTGCTCTCGTTCCTCCTCTTTGGCTTGTTGTGGATACTTTTCCCGGAGTTCGTCCATGTGGTCCTCGCGGCGCGAGGCAGGGATGGTGTTGAGACCGGGATGCCGCGTAACCCAGAACTGCTAAGGTTCGAATCGGACTTTGTCCCATGGCGGGTTACCGACAATAGTGTCGAACCCCGAACGATTCCCCTCAAACACCTCTGGGAACGCAGTTGGGAAGTGGAACACGTCAAACGGCTCCAGCACATCCTGTGCGTCCTCATGCGTTGATAGGCCCCCTGGGTCGTCGATGCTCGTGTCAGTGGCGAGTTCCGTGTTAATATCTTCGTCGATGCGAGCCGCGGTAAGGATGTCCAGACGTGCGCGTACGGGGGCAAGCGAATCGTCGATGCGATCCCGCGTAGCGCGGGCCTCCTGCACCTTCTCCGCGCTCGTGTCCGAGACGTTCTTAGCCTTCTGAATCTCGTCGTCGAGCTCGTCGATGATACCGGAACCGCTGTCGAAGTTACCCAGCGTCACCTGGTCCTCTTCCATCCCGAGTTCGTCGCTCACCTCTCCCAGCGTACCGACGCCGACGAGTGCGTCGCCAGACTGGAGGTTGTAATCGAGGAACGTCAGTGGAAGCCCAGGGACGAACGTGTGGACCCAGAGAGAGAGCCGTGCGAGTTCCGTGGCAAGCTCATTAATGTCTACGCCGTAGATGCAACGCCGGGCGATTTGCCGCCGGAGGAGCTGACTGCGCTCGATGTCGGGCGTGTATTCCTCGTCCTCGAAGGCGGCCTCGGCGGCGTTCTTCAGGTTGTCCAGTTCCTCCTCAACGCCGGTGAGAGTGGTCTCCTGCAGGTAGTTCCGGAACGCTTTCTCGATACGGTCGACGGCGCCGACGAGGAAGTGGCCAGAACCCATCGCGATGTCCGCAGTGCGGAAGTCAAAGAACGCGTCTGCGGCGGCGGCGTCGCCCTCTTCTTGCCGGATGCGGTCGATTCGGTCGAGATGGTCCTCCAGCGCAGGGTCCAGCGAGTAATCGAGGAGGTGCTCGACGAACCGCGTCTTCGTGTAGTACGTGCCGGTGGCCTTTCGCTCGCCGGACTGGCCGTGGAGGTACACCTGCCCCTCCGCGATGACGACCTCGTCGGCATCCTCGGCCGGGACGTACTGCTCGTTGCCGTCTGCGGTTTCGGTGGTGAGGTCTTGGTCGGCAACGGAGAGCTCGGACTCCAGCAAGCCCTCGTAGATGACGCCGAACTCGCGGACCCCGACGTTCCGGAAGTCGACCGGGCCCTCCCAGCCGTCGGGCGTCTCGTCGATGAGGAGGGCTTCGAGGGCGGGCCCGAACTTCGCATCCGTGAGTTCGACTTCCGAGAGCTGGTAGCCGGCTTCGGTCCAGTCCTTGTTTTTCGAGAGTAGTCGACCATCGTAGGCAGGCAGGCCCATCGTCGAAGACCCCTCGTGGATGGCCGTGGTGAGCGTCATCACCTCGTCCCAGAGTGTGGTGAGGTTCTCGTCGTACGCCATCCCGTCGTCGATGTCCCGGGCCTTCTGCTTGATCGAGTACTTGTCGTACTGGTTGTTGCGGTAGCGCGGGAGGAACCGCTCGTCCTCGGCGTAGGCGACGAACAGCAGCCGGTACAGTAGCACCAGCGTCATCCGGTAGGTTTCGTCGAGGTCGTCCTTGTCCGGGTCGTCGAGGTCGCGGGCCTCGGCCAGTGCCTCGGCCAGTTGCGGGACCACATCGTCGTAGATGCGCTCGCGGAGGCGCTCGCCCAGCCCAGTGGCGTACTCCTTCGAGTCCTCCATGATTTCGTGGAGGCTGCCACCCTCCTGGAGCGCGTCACCGGAGAAGAGAAGCCAAAGATAGGCCGCCTGCTCGTCGTCGAGGAGGCGCGTGTTCACCTCAACGTAGGTGTCGGTCTGGCCCCGGGAGCCGAAGCCGGCCTCCGGGTTCGTCGTGTAGAGCCGGAGCTGGTCGCCCGAGCTGCCGATGACGTAGTCGAGATTGCGCTGCTCGGCCTGGCGGAGGGCATAGGCAACCGGCGAGTCGCCGACGAAGCGGTCCTGCTTGTGCTCGAACGACTCCTCTTCTTCGAGGAACACCGCGACGGCAGATTCGCGACCGTCTTCGGTGTGTTTGAGAACGTAGCTGTGGTCGGTGTCGCGCTCGATGGTGTAGTTGAGGCCTTCAAGCAGCTCGCGGGGGTCGTCCGCCAGGGCGTTCTGGGCGCGCTCGGCGGCGTCGGCCCAGTCGTCCCGATTGGGGACACCCTCGGTCAGTTCGTGCGTCGAGAGGAGTCCCTGGTTGTGGAGCCCAGCGAGGTCGTCGGAGAGCTGCGGGATGGTGTCTTTCAGGAAGCTCCGGGCCGAACTGCCGCTCGGCTTGTCGAGGGCTGCCTCGCAGACGCGTTGGGCCTGCCCCGCATCGATATCACGGAACACCATCGGCTCCTCACCACTGGGGCCACAGAGGCCGACCCTGGCACCGCCATACTGCGCGACGATGAGCACCGGCGAGACACGGCCATCCCTGCGATCCGTGTACGTCGTCTGGAGGAACTCCATGGTGGGCTCGCCGTCAGATTCCGTGACGACGATTTCGAGTCTGTTCCCACTCCCCTCCCCCAGGTAGACTTCACACGCGGCACCCGTGCGATCTGATTCCCACGGGATAGCGTCCCCATCTAATAAAAATTCGCCCGACATGAGACGGGCGACGTATTGACTGGACAAATATGTGTGGGTCGGTGGAGTCGTAGTATTGAGATTGAGCGGTAATAGCAAGAGTCTCTGGCAGCAGTCGGCTTGGCCTTGGTCATACTAACTACAGTTTCAGCTACTCACCTGGTAACCGATTCAGCAGATCCGACTGCCTCCTACCGCGGTGGCCACCAGTCCAGTGCCGCGTTGTGCTGCTCGATATGTTCATCAGCCACCAGAGACAGTTCTTCTACTTTCTCCCCGTGTCGCCCGGTCAAGGAGCGCTGGAGTGACTCACTCGCCGTCTCGAATTCCGGGTTGAGCCAGATGCGTCCGGATTCATCGAAGGTCCAGAGGCCGGCGTCAAAGGCCACGTGATGGGTCCAGTCCAGCAGGACGACGTTCTCGATATCTTCGGCCAGCTGCTGATGGTCTGCCCGGCTGAGGATATGCGAGACGGTAAGCAGGTCCGCGTGTTCGATTCCAGAGAGCGGGCAGCGGTGCTCGAACCGTTCGAAGACGGCGCGTCTGAACTCGGCGCTCACGTGCACCTGCGTTCGGCGTGATTCCGAGAGCGTTCCCGACGTATCCTCAGGGTTGTCTCGTTCTGCCCTTTAGGCGATGTCCAGGAGTCGAACCTTGACGATCCTGGTTGTGGGACGGTATCTGGGTCGGCCGCATATTGGAAGAGCGCCTCCTTAACCATGGACGGATGTGAAGCAAAGAGTCAGTTCGTGATACCTGCTCAATTCGCACACTGATAGCTCCAGGACTATCATTGAGAAGGTATATGTTCCTTCCACAACATTTCTCCTCACGCATGGTAACTTATCTCATCTCTGACTTCCACTTCGGTGATAAGTGGATACAATCATGCCGCCGAGATTTTGATACAGTAGAGCAGATGAACACCCATCTCAAGTCACGCTGTCTGGCCGTCGTCGACGAATCCGATGAGCTCGTATTTCTCGGCGATATTATCGGCAAAAATGGAGATGAGAACGAAGCATGGACATGGTGGGGTGAACTTCCAATTGACATCTGGGTAGCAGGCAATCATGACCCGTTCGAACGGTCGGAATTCTCCGACCTTCCACTTCCGCTACACGCTGAATATTCGTTTGCTGCCAACGGGTTCGAATTCCATTGCTGTCACAAGCCGAGTCAGCTCCCTGATGATTACGAGGGATGGGGAATCTACGGTCACAAGCACAATGAGAATCCCGAGGAGTATCCGTTCCTGGATCAGGAATCCAGCAGAATCAATCTTTCAGCGTCCATGATTAATTATGAACCCGTCTCCATAGATGAAATTATATCGTACATCGAAACGGAAGAAAGCTATACTACTCGACTGGATACCGGCTGAAGTACCCCTCTTGGAGCGGTCGTAACCGTATCACTCAGGGGGAGTAGGAATCTATGCCCCATCCAGCATGTATAATCATAGGTACTACTCTCCCCCTGCTATTCATCGCCAAGAAATCTTTTTGTCCCGTTTCCGCGAAGTTCTGTCGTCTCTCGAGGGACATGTTCTAACTCTCCATCTGCATGAATATACCACCATTCTGGGAGCATCGATAGCCCCCCCTGTGGGTTTGGGCTGAAACACTCTTCCGGAAAGTTAGGTAATCCGTCTATCGCGCCTTCCAAATCATCGGGCCATGATATATCTGCGGAATGTTGGCGCAGAATGAGGTAAGTAGCTCCAGCGATATCCATCGGGGGCGTTGGGATTCGTGGCAGATCTGGATAGTCATCGTACAACCGTCCCTGATCAGGAATATCGTAGGCTTGCTCTAAGATATCTATATCGATAGCACGGGGGGTATGTTGAACGTGAAAGACTGGATGATCTGGTTGTGGTTCCCACTCGAAGTCGAAATGGAAACCATGCCGAATCTCTGCAGGAATCTTTCCTGATTCTTGGTCTCGTTCGCCCGTTATCTTGAGATAGGTGATTCGAGCGGTCGACTTTTCGATTACGAATTTCGGCTCACCTTCTTGATCGGGTTCACGAACTCCCACCTTTTGCTCGAATCGGGCACAGATATGAAGTCGGTGAACGTCGGAATTAGAGGGGTACGCCATACCCGTGAATCTGTGAAATGAACCAGGAGGGCTGATTATCTCAACTAAATTTTTCTTCGAATCGAAATCCATATCGACCGGCTCACCACTCCCTGGCACAGAGGGGCCAACGACATTATCGAGGTTACCGAAATAGGTACTGAAGCAGCTGAAAATCTCGCCAGCGTACCCTTCAGTGGTGGGATCAATTCGAGACCAACTCATGTTTCTCTACTTCATCATCCAGGGTTTGTACTCAGCGTGCTTTGCGACGCTAACCCGGGATCTACTTGCGCCCATCGGGAGCCACCCCCCAGGGTTCTTGGAGTGTGCCTCACAGACCGGTTCCTCCATCATAACACCGTAGAATCGCGCTTCGTGGTCGCCACCCTTTTCGCGGTCCTGGCATGTTGATTGACTAATCTCGTCACACCCGAATCGCTCGAAGAACTCACTTCCATCCGGCAACCCGTCGTCTTCTGGTGTCAAATTGTTCGCTCGAATTTGGTCGATTTTCGGTTTCCACCACCATTTGCCTGCACCACTGAATGGTCCTTGATAAAGTGCGTCAGTAAGCGGCTCATGATACTGCTCGTCTTCGATGAACGTTTGGTGGTCAACGTTTAGGTAGGCAGCAGTCGCTATCGGGTTTAATAGAGCGCCAGGGAATTTCAGCAGTTCGTTATAAATCCAATAACCTAGAAGCGTGATAAATCGACGATCAAACTCGTCTTCTGTGGCATCGGGATCTGCCCCAACGATTGTTCTCGGGTTACCCCAGGCATACTGATCCATCTGTGATCGGACTGTTTCGTCCGCGCGTAATATCTCTGGAATGGGGGAAGTCGATTCGCTTTCCTTTAGCTCCAAGTACGCATCGCGAATCTCTCTAAATCCTCGGGCAACGTTTGCTGTCTCGCTTGCCAGCCATTCAATATCCTTACTCGGATCGAATTTGATTACGTCCTCTTCGTATTCTTCGATTCGTCGTTTTGCCTCGTCTTCATCTTTCCGTTCACGGTGATAGATACAGAGTGGAATGTTTTCATCACTACACATCTGCCGAACATCTTGTCTCCGGACATCGTGTTCATAATATCCGCGTAGATTCTGATCCAAGACGACGAGTAGAGGATAAGTGGGATCTTGGATTTCCTCTTTGAGCGGTTCCAAAACATCAGGTGCTTCAATTAGCGTGTCTGGGTCAAATTCTTCAATTTGAAGGTCGCTACCCTCCGTTGCAGCCTCAAATCCGGTTTTAAATCTGTCACTCCTCTCTTTCACGTCCTCGAACAAGACGATACGTCTATCGTCAAGCGTCATAGTGGATACCGTACCTCGAAGGCCGTGCTATATGCCTCTGGCGCTGCGACCAACTCTATCTCCCCGTCCACATTATCTACGACTCGTTTGACAATGTACAGGCCTAACCCAGCGCCGACGCTTTCCGGACCTCCTGAATCCGTGGTCGAGTACAGCGGATCGAAAATCCGGTCCTCCTCTTCCTCAGGGATACCAGTTCCGTTATCGATGACACGTAGCTTATGGGTATCTGAGGTATTCTCAGCTTCGAACCGGATTTTGTTCCCTTCAGGTGGTGCTGATTCTTCGGAGACGGCCTTAATCGCGTTCGTCAACAGGTTTGTGAGTACCCCAGAATAGAGTGCCACATTCATTTCTGGTCCGGATAGATCGAATTCAATCTCATTCTCTATTTCGATGTTATAAGCGGACAATCTCGATTCGAAGCGGTTGACTACGTGTCGTACTTGCGATTTAGGATTAATTTCCGACTCCTCTTGGCTCGAGAGCCTTTCCATGAAGTTTTCCGCATACCCGAGATGGCTTCTGAAGTCCGACACGAGGCGTTCCGTCTCATCAATTGTCTCTTGCAAATTCTCGCTCCGCTCTTTTTCCGGAATCGACCTCCACTGACGCAAGAGCTCCTCTGCGTTATCGAGAATATTCGACGACTCATGGCTCATGAAGGCCGTGACCGCACCGAGGAGATTCATCGACTCGACCGCTTCACGCGCTTCGCGTTCGGCCTGTACAGACTCGGTGGCAACCTCTTCTATTTCTCTTACCTCAGATACGAGCTCCTCCTTATCATCTGGGTCAATACCGGTGCTCCGTTCGATATCTTCGATTGTGGACTGAGTCTGTTCCCCGAGCTCTGAGCGCTTTCGCTCAGCTCGTTCTATCCGCTGCCGTTTCTGCTCTTGTTTATTGACAATCGACAGGCCCTCAATTGCTCCGCGTATGATGGTCTGCAGTTGATTGAAGCCTTCGTTCTCAATGAACCCCTGTCGATCCATCGCAGGGACGAGCCGTTCCGGTTGTTCTTGGTCGCCACCACGATAGCTGGACACGTTCACCGCCCCCAGAAGGTTGCGCTTTCCTGGAAGCGCAAGCTGGGCTCGAGGAACACTGATGTTTAATTCATTCTCAGGGAACAGGCGCTCCGTTATCGGCGATCGCCACTCTCGCTCACGTCGGGCCTGCGATTCAGAGAGATTCAACCAATCGTTCTCTCTATCACCGTAGGGTGGCATCCGGAATCCCTTATCAATGACTCGCACGCCGCCGTTCTCTTTTAACCACGAGGGGACTGAGCGACCGTCTAGCGTTTCCATACCGCGAAACTGCCCCTGGCTCATGTCGAAGTATCTAATTTCTCCATTCAAATGCGAAATATATGTCTCGTTGAGAGTATACGTAAATTCCCGGTTCTTGTCCGCATTATTCTGGTGTTTGAACCGGTAGAGCACCGTATCTCCATCAAGTTCGATTTCAACTAGCGATGTCCAACGGTCATAGATTTCCTTAGCGGGGCTCTGAGCAACGCTCCCTTCTCCAGGGGGGGCAAAATAGACAGAAAAGCCGGGGTCGCCCTCAGCATCCTCGCTGACTACCTCCGACGGCTCCGGTTCGTACGGGGCAGAAACGATATCCAACACCTCTCCAGATGCCTCTTTGAGTTTCTCCTGTGACCAGTCTTCGCGAAGGTCCGTTATCTGGAGTGTCGTCCCCTCATCATCGCTGCTCGCATCGTCGTACAGGCGATACTCGATTTCCATCTCTCGGAGGCCAGATCCGCTCTCGAATTCCCGCCAGTCGAACTCGGCGACCAAACGCCGGTACTCGTCTTCGGTCGGATCCTTGGCAACTGATTCGAGTTCTAACTCTAGTCCCAGATTACGAACTGCGAAGCGGCCGACGCCCTTGGACCCTGTAACCTCGCGACCGTAGCGTCGTGATTCCGGATTGCGGCTTCGATTCGATGTCGCTATCGTCATCCAGTTTTCGCTGAACTCCCGCTCCGTCATCCCATGCCCGTCGTCCTTGACGACTAGCGTCTCGTTCTCGTTTTCAAGCCAGATGTTGCACTTGGTGGCATCGGCGTCGTATGCGTTTTTGATGAGTTCTGTAAGTGCAACTTGGGTTGATGCGATGAGCCGTTCGCCGAGTTCGGAGAGCAACTGGCTATCGCTAGAGAAACGGGCCTGCTCCCGAGTAATGAGCCCAGATTGCGCCATGGTTAGTTGACCGACCTTGCTGGCGGCTATATAAATAGCTTTCACCCGGACGGGATTCTCTCACTGTCCTTTGTCTGAATCTCTCAGATGGGTCTCCGGTCACACCCCCTATCCAGTCTTTTCCGTTACTGTACTAGGGACACAGACCCGCTCAATCTCACGAACCCTATTCGAGGCCGAGTATGTCTCGAACGGTATCGTCTAGCCTCGAGGAAACATCTTCGACGTCCTGTCCACTATCAAGTCCCTCACAAAGGTCGGAATATGCTGCTGCCAGCCGTTTGGCTTCGTCCCTCGGCAATTCCCTTGTGTCGATTATGGGGACGTCCTTGAGCTCGTTTGGTTCGATTTTATGTAGCCCACGGGCGTACGTCCGTCCACTCCGCTTCGTGATTTCATCGGCGACGCTGCTGTTCAAGTATGCCAACAACGCCTCTACCTCCGTATCGTCGAACCCATCGAGTGTGATATTGTGGAGGTTGTTCAGGGTCCGGATATCAGCCCCATTTCGGATGAACCGAAATCCATCCTTGCTCATGTACGTGGCCACGATGTCCGGGGTTGCCCGCCAATCAACCGCGTACCAGGGGTCACGGTTGTCAGCTAAGTAACTTTTGTCAGCCCCAATCTCACGTCCGTGGTCGAGATACGACTGTAACGCTTCGTCCTCAACGTTTCTGAGCTTCTCATCGTCATCATAGCAGTAGAGCAGCCACACTTCGTCACCACCCTCTCTCCGCGACTCCCAGTGATCGTCGGTGAACTCCAGCTGTTTGAACCCACTCGTCCGGCGGATGAGCCTCGCGAGGTGAGACCGGTCGAGGTTCCACTCTTCAACCTCGCTCTGAGTCAAACAAAAGTAGTCGTTCTTTCCAGTCGCGATACCGCGTTTGATATCCGCCACCTGACGGAAGGGGGTCAGTCCCGGAATTGAATCCACCTCCTCCGGGTTGACGTAGTTCCGCCAGTCGTTTTCAACTAACAGTTCATGCTGGGCAGCTCGATTCACCAGGCCGAACTCGGTCTCCCCCGTCATCGCGCCGTCGACGGCGGCAAGGAGCGTCTCGACGGCGGGCCATTCGTCTACCTTGATGAACGCTGTATCGTGGTCATCACCAATCGCCCGCTTTTCGAGTAGAGTGATGCAGGGCATGACGTCTGCAGCCCCAAACACCGGCGTGTCCAAATCGAGGAAGACGAACGCCTGAATCGCAAAACGGTCGAGCAGAAACGCTCGGAGGGTCTCTCCATAAACGGTATCGAAGAACCGGGACGGAGTGATGAATGCCATCCGCCCCCCTTGCCCAAGGAACTGCTCGGAATGGGCGAAAAAGTACGCGAACAGCGGCGACTGGCCAGTGATGGAGACCCCTGCCTCTGCATCGAGGATTCTATTGTACCGGCCGCGGCCCTCGTCAAGAGCGTGGCTCCGAGAGTACGGCGGATTGGCGACAATCGCATCTACTTCGGGAATCCGTTTCGGGTTCCGCTGGTCGAGACGCGTCGACGAGCCATCGACGAAGGTATCCATATAGTCCGAGTGATGAAAGTTCGGCGACCCATCCCCATTCTCGAGCTTCAACCCTGCAGAGGCCATGACGATCGCTAAAGCGTTTACATCCACGCCCCACATCTCAGTTACCTTGCTGGGCTCCGGGGCTGCCTGCTTCTCGTCGTACATGCAGGCAGTCAACACGCCAGCGCCGATGCCCGGATCGAGCACCTCATCATCGCCAGCAGTCACGGCCCAGGCGGCCATGAATTCGCCCACGTGCCGGGGGGTACGGAACTGCCCTCGTTCCCGGCGAATTTCGGGCGGAACGAGGTTTTCGAATAGCTCGCCGATTGCATCTGTGGGCATTTCGAGGCCACGAACGTGCTTTCGGGTATCCAACAGAGGGGCGAACAACTCCGCGTCGATTCCCTTGACAAGGGTATCGAGCGGGTTCTCGCTGAATGCTTCGTCATCGGTCTCTGCCCCGGCCTGAATCAATTCTGCGTAGATATCGTCGGTCTCAGCGAGCGGCTCCAGTGCTTCCGATTCCTCCTGATAAATCTGATAGAGCGTAGACTTCAGCAACCGGTTGAAGGCCGCGAGATTGCACATGAGTCGGTCCGGATTTCCGGCCCCAGTGACACCGAAGTCGGCCATCCAGTCGTTCACTGACGCTGTCCGGTCGTCGGGAAACTGGAGGTATTCGTAGATTTCACTCCCGACATCCCTTATTTCACCCTCTATCTCCTCTATTCCGTCCGGAGGTGACAGCTGACGGCTCATCTTAGCTGGTGGTTGGTCGGCCCCAATGGTGCATGGATAGAGTAGTTTGACTGTCGGCGCTCCACATCTTCAACCTATCCAACCCGCTTGGAGTCCTGCACTCGCCATGATTTAACCTGGAAAGCAAGGTTAGATTTGCAACGGGTAACCGGACCGATCTGAAAGCTGTGCCCCTTAAATCGGCGGATTTCGTTCCGTCCGCGCCTCCTGAAACAGATCGAGAGAGGTATGTTTTGATAGAGTCACCTGAATCGAAGGTGGCCTCCGGTCGGTGCTCCTCAGGATACACGACTACATACTACTAGGGGGGCATGATAAACCTCCGGAGACGTGCCCTTAGCAAGGTACCGGCAGTGTTGATCCGGAACAACAGGGGTGCTTGCCCTCTTACCACTGTTACAGTGGCAGTACCATCTCTTAATTGAGCTATCAGCACTCATGCTCGCGAAGCCGTTCGCGAGTCCCCATTACCCCACAGGCCGGGCACTGCTCGATAGGCGCGCCGAGGTCCGGCGCCCGCTCTCGCAGTACGGCGCGCAACTCGTCGCGGACTTCAGCATTCCGGGTAAGTCGACTCGCCTTCCGGACTCGCGCCCGGACGAACTGCCAATCCGGCCGGGATCGAGTTCGCTCATGCGAACACCTTGCCAGGCTCCTCACATCCCTCGGCGTGCCTGCCCCCACGCCGGAGCTCGCACAAGTTCTCGCACGTACTCCCACAGCCGAGGCCCCGGCGAAATGCCCGCCTACCAACGACGTTGAGATCCATCCCACGAGGCCCCTATCCGAGACGACGCCTACCGCGGTGGCCACCAATCCAGTGCCGCGTTGTGCTGCTCGATATGTTCATCAGCCACCAGGGACAGCTCCTCTACTTTCTCCCCGTGTCGGCCGGTCAACGAGAGTTGGAGTGACTCACTCGTAGTCTCGAACTCCGGGTTGAGCCATATCCGTCCGGATTCATCGAAGGTCCAGAGCCCGGCGTCGAAGGCCATGTGATGGGTCCAGTCCAGCAGGACGACGTTCTCGATATCTTCGGCCAGCTGCTGGTGGTCGGCCCGGCCGAGGATATGCGAGACGGTAAGCAGGTCCGCGTGTTCGATGCCAGAGAGCGGGCAGCGGTGCTCGAACCGTTCGAAGACGGCCCGTCTGAACTCGGCGCTCACGTGCACCTGCGTCCGGCGCGATTCCGAGAGCGTCCCGGACGTGTCCTCACTCGCTCCGCCTCGGTCTGCCGGCTGTGTCCCGGAGTCAGTGGCCGTTGGTTGCGGGACGGTATCTGGTTCCGTCGCATACTGGAACACTGCGTCCCAATCATCGACGTATTTGGCGAGTGGCCCCGAGTACTGGCCGTCGCCTTCGATCCAGATCTTCTGGTCGCCTTTGGAGTAGGTCTCCTCCTCGATCAGGTGTTGGGTGAGGAAGATGAAATGGTGCTCGTCGGGGTCGAACTCGTGTTTGTCCCAGACGTCGAGCGTGATGTTGACGACCGCTCGCTCGGAGCCCTGCTCGATTTTCTCGACTTCGCGGTTGTAGCGATGCCAGATGTGCTTCTGGCCCTGTTCGTTTTCGTACTCGCGACTTTTGCCTTCGGAGTACCGGACCTTCCCGATGACGCCGGGGTCCTCCCCGAGCTGGAAGTGGAAGATGCGGCCGTCGAGATCCGTATCGATGTAGACCCCTCGCTCTCGGGCTTGTTGCTCCAAAAGTGCCAGCCAGTCCTTCGTCGCTTGCGGTGGCATTGCTGTGTGGTCCGGCGGGAGGTTCATTTCAGTACCGGGCCAGTCGGCTCTACGGCCTTCACCAAGCGAGGTGACCTACTTTGAAACGACCGGGTGGAGAGCTGTCGAACAGCAGTCTTAGCTGCTCTTGTGGGCGATGTGAGTAAGCACATGGATTAAGTGCCGAACGTTGCCTACGACTTGGTATGGGCACGGAGCCACGAGACGTGGGCGACTTCGAGGGCGTCGAGCCTGCCGCCCACCCTGTTGTTCCCGAAGGTGTTCTCCGTGGCATCAACGATCTCGCTGCTGGTCGGACGGTCAGCAACGCAGAACTCGACGACAGCCTCAAGTTCTAATCCCGGGGCTGCTGAGTGCCCCGGATTTCGCTCTCTGACAACTAACGGCGCCTCATTCTTCCCGCCGAGTATGTACGTCGACGGCTGGCGCAGCGGGACCGAGTACAAGGTGCTTGAGCCGTTGCTCCATCGGCTGGGCTTACGGGCACAAGTCAAGCGCAGCGTCGCCCACGACGAGTTCCACGAGCTCGTCCGGCAGCATCATGAGCCGTTCGTCGTCGTCCTGGACGAGGTCGACCGGCTGGAGGCGCAGACGCTGCTGCGCGAACTCATCGAGCATTCCGAGGCGGTTGTGGTCGCGATTACGACCGACGCCGACCGCTGGGTCGGCACGCTCGAGCCACGCCTGCAGTCTCGGGTGACCGACCTCCGGCCGCTGGCGGTCGATGCCTACGACACCGAGACGCTGGCGGATATCCTCAGCCCCCGGGCCGCGCGGGCGTTGGCTGGTGGCGTGGGGCGCGCTGGGGGTGGCGAGTTGCGCTGGAGTGAGGTCGGCGAGTGCTGGTTCCTCGAGGTCCGGGCCAAGAACACCGCTGGGGGTGGGCCGACGGTTCGAGACGCCTGGATGCTCGAGCCGGTCGAGGCCAACGTGCGGCGGGTCTCACGGGAGCGTGGGCGGGGGAGTGGCGCGTCGTGGGTGCAGGCTTCGAAATCGAGTGTGCGCCGGTGGGTGACGGCGGCCGCTGGGGAGGTGGCCGAGGACGCCAGCCAGCCCGAGCGGTGGCGTGAGGTCAGCAGTCACGACCTTCGGCGGTCGTGGGCGACGTACCATCTTGTCGAGCGGCAGACGACGTCCGGACGATGATGGCCATCGGGTGGGGGAGTGAGTAACCTCTCCATCAGACGTTCGTAGCATCCTTTTTTGTGAATGGACAGTGGCCTTCTGGCATGGCATCGGGGCCGGTGAACGAGGATATCGTTGGAGAGGGGGCTGGCCAGATTGAGGTTGTGGACAAGGTGATATTTTATCTGCTATTCGCGACGCCCGGGGCCTCACTGAGGCACCCAAGCGACGCCGTTTCAGATAAAAATCGGGTTGTAAGTAAGCATCTGTTCACAACTACAGAGCGGTCTAAATATGCAGTAGCCATCGCAGTGTTATCTCTGGCGATATGGACGGCGCTATCGATAGCGATACCCATTGACTGGCCAGTACCCTCATTTGGAACTCAACTTGCCGCCTCAGCCGGATTGTTCGTCGTCGCAAGTTCTATTGCATGCGTAATAGGAATAGATGGGGGCCATTCCAACCTCTCGTTCATCGACAGTTCTGATCGCCCCGACATGTTTGACCAGATTGCGACATTTATTGTTTCAGCACCGCTCTTGTTTAGAAATGCTGCGGGTGGATTTGTTGTGGGTGCATCGATCTCTGTTATTCTTTTCCCTATCGGTCTGGAACAATTTGCCAGTGGAATTGTACTCATCTCGATTATTTCGGCCACGCTGTTTGGCGCGTGTTGGGTTCTCCCGTTTACATTCATATCTGGGGAGGTAGACAAACTCGATGAGTGGTATTCTGTTTTTGAGCGGTACGAGAAACTACACGAAGACGCTCAAACACTGGAGCAGCAGTTTGATGGAGACATCACCATTGAGACAGCCGAGTTCAATCCGCGACAGTTCGAGAACTTCGATGGTGCCCGTCGGGTGGTCACACGATTTGAAACCCTCGTCGATGCGTATGACCGGCTTCTGGAGCTCCGAACACAGCGAGCAGAGATGTCTTCGTCTGGTGATTCAAATCTCGCTACGACCCTCATTGAGAGCTACGTACAGTCGTATGATGATGCCGAGAGCGCCACCGAAAGTGTCGATGCACTCGAGGCATGGCTAGACTCGCTCGACAGCTACGCGAGCACATATCAGGATGCCCAGCGCACGGCCTCGGAAACCGGCTTCTCGGAGCATTTCGCTGAAGCGGTTACGTCGCCAGACGCGATTTCAGAGCTGTCATCGCCCGAGGAGGTGCAAGCAGAAGGACAACGCGCCAGCGAGTGGGTCCACCTCTATCGTGAGTATGCACGGGTAGCAGCGCTGCTCGCTTCAAACACCGACGCCCCGAGGGGGCGTGAGCTGACCGCAATCGATGGGATTGGAGAGCAGCGTGCTGAAGCGCTGTCCGAAGTGGGGATTACGGATGGCAGTGACCTCTCTACCGTTGCTCTCTCGACGCTCGTGGACGTCGGTGATATCGGCGAAATCACCGCCTCAAAACTGCAGGCCCGGGCTAAAGGCACGATACATTCGATCCACATCGAGGACCTTCCAGGCGTCGGCTCAGAGACAGCGCGGGCGTTACGCTCGACTGGCTTCCATACCCTCGAATCGATTGCCGAGAGTTCCGAAGCCGAACTGGCAGAGGTCCCTGGAATCGGCTCGGCCAAAGCGTCGCATCTGAAAGCGACCGTCGAGTTCGTTCTGGGAGACGGTGTTCCCGAGTCGCATCGGCAACGGGTGACCGAGCAATATCGTCCCTCGACGACCAATCTCCAGCGGGCCAAATCAGGCCTCGGCCAACTGCGGGCATGGGTTCAGGCGCACGAACGGTATTTTGACCTCCGGCTCAAGGCCTACCAGAGTGGCTCGAAGCTTCCCAGCCCGGCGGGGCAGACGGTCCCGTTCTCAGTGGCTGACGCCGCACCCTGGACCTGCACGACGGTCGGCGACGCACAAGCGGCGCTTGACGAGCTTGACACGGTAATTACGTCACTCGGGCAGTACCAGACCGCGCGGAATCGGCTTGAGGCAGTGAGTGCTGAATCCTCGGACGGGGCGGCATCCGAGATACTGCAGGCAGTGGAGACCCAGCTTTGGACGGCCGAGTTGCCTGACGAGCTCCCCGCGATATCCGCACGTCTGGCGACTGCTGAGCGTCATCTCGACCTCGGCCGCGAGGTGATCAACGCGATGGAGCAGTATCCAGACTACCCGTTCGACAGCCTTGTTGAGGCACTGATTTCGTCGGTCGAATCCGAGTCGCGGGCCGAGGACTCTGTGGCGGAGCTTCGCACCCTCGTTGAGAGCTCGGTGCAGGTCCTCGAGTATCTTCAGACGGTCGACCCCACCCACCCCGCAATTGAGGCCGAGCAGTGGCAGCGGACGATTCGCACGGCGCTCGAGGAGCGGTTCCCGGATTCCGTGATTCCGGTTCAGAAGCAGGTGCAGCGGCTCAAATCCTCCCGCTGGACCCGAACGCAACTCAACGACCTCGATTGGGCTGAGTTCGAGGTGATTATTGCAGCCCTGTTCGACGCCCGTGGATACGAGACCGAAGTGACCGCCGGGACGAAAGACCTCGGCGTCGACGTGTGGGCCGAGGCTGGCGACGAACGGATCGCGATTCAGGCAAAGCACTTCACGGACGGGAATACCGTTGGCCGGGAAACGCTGCAGAAGCTCTCGAGTACGCTCGCGAAAGGCGATGCAGACCGGGCGATCGTGGTGACCAGTTCGTCCTTCGCGTCGACAGCCGAGCAATATGCGGCGGACTTCCCGCAGGGGCTCGAACTGATGGACGGGGATGACCTGCTTCGGGCGCTGAGCGAATCTGGCGTGCCGCCGCCTGTCTAAGTTGAACGTCCGGCCCAGAAGTACTGATTGCTGGTATTTTTCTCCATCCTATCCAACACCCGACGCCCTCGCGCAAGTACTCCTCGGCCGCCGCTTCGGGTATGGCGACCAGCAGACGCCGCACGACCGACCGCAATTCCGTCCCAACCTTGTCTGGGTCCTCCTGGACCGCTCCGGGAGCGACCAGCCGATTGCCACGCTCAAGGCGCTGGCCGCAGCGAAAGAATCTGGAAATCTGGAAATTGACGACATAGCGTTATATCAGCCGCCAGTGTTCGACCCGACCCGGGGACAGTGATGATCCGTGATGCCAGCTATCTCGACCGCGAGTGGGTCCCCGAGGACCTCCAGCATCGCAACGCAGAGAAGAATGCCCCCCGCAGCGCGCTGAGCCCGCTCGTCGACGATAGCAGTTGGAGTGCGCTCGGGCAGGTACTCATCAAGGGGCCCTCCGGGGCCGGGAAGACCGCACTCTCGCCGTACAGCGGGCTACACTCGGCGGGGACGCTGAAGCGCCCGTATGCCACGTCCATTGTCGTCGCACAGATTTCGCACATTGTGTCCGATTGGTGCATACCATTTTTGTCGACATATCGCCCTACAACGGGTCCGACTGGGTAGGGTACACCTCACTGCCCCCTCACCTGACGGCACGAGGAGGCGGGAGGCCGTTGCCCCACGGCAACGAAGCCCCCTACGGGTTCAGGAACAGGACCGACCCCAGCACGGAGAGTCCCACGATGGACAGAATCGTATAGGCAGCCACCTGTGCATCGTAAACGCCGGGCTCACGATTCCCGAAGTGCTGGTGCTTCTTGAACACCAACTCAAAGAGCGTGACCCCCCCGGAGAGGGCGTTCTCGATAATCGAAGCGAGCCGGCTCGCCAGTTCGGCCAATTGCCCCACCTCCGCCTCCACAGGAGAGGCGGAGTCCGAGGGGTCACCATCCCTGCTCGCCTGGAACAGACCCGGAAGCCCGAGGAGGCCACCGATGATGGCAACGATTCCTGCAAGCACGACGAACTCCTCGAAGACCGGTTTGGCCCGGAGGAATGGGAGGTTGAACGGCTCATGCGGGAGAACGACATAGAACAACAGTAGGGCTCCGCCGAAGCCCCACACGATTGCAGCCTGCGGCCTGAGCCCTTCGGCCAGGCAATACAGGATCAGGACGGCCATGATTCCCAGTATCGCACCGTCTTGAGCGAGTGCTTCCAGTAGCACGGGTTCTCCCCAGACCGATTCAAGGGGTATGCGTGTTTATATCTAACGTGGTAAATCTCCGGGGCTTTTTGCCGCCGATGTCCACGCTACGCGCCGCCTTCATCGCCGGTGGCACCGGCACCAGCACCGGAATCAGTAGCTCCGAGTCGTCATGCTCGGCCTGGAACGCACCACAAATCGCCAGAGCGGTGTGTCGCTCGGCCGCGGACCGTGTCGGCTGGGTATAGCCACTCAGTTTCCATCATGCCCGCCCCCGCGTGCAGTCATGCTGCTCGAGCCGCTCCCGTGTCCCGAGCACCCCACATGCCGGGCACTGCTCGATGGGCGCGCCGAGGTCCGGTGCCAGCTCACCCAGCACGGCCCGCAACTCGTCGCGGGCCTCGGGATGGCGCGTGAGCCGACTGGCCTTCCGGACCCGTGCCCGGACGAACTGCCAGTCCGGCTCGGGCTCGAGCTCACTCATGCGAATACCTCGCCGGGCTCCTCGCAGCCCTCGGCGTGGGCGTCCCCACGCCGGAGTTCGCGCACGCTCTCGAATTCGGCGCCGCAGCCGAGGCACCAGCGAATTACCTCTCCTCCCAACGAGATCCAGAATAATGCCACGAGCCCCTTCCCAGAGACGACGCCTACCGCGGCGGCCACCAGTCCAGTGCCGCGTTGTGCTGCTCGATATGTTCATCAGCCACCAGGGACAGCTCCTCTACTTTCTCCCCGTGTCGCCCGGTCAAGGAGCGCTGGAGTGACTCACTCGCCGTCTCAAACTCTGGGTTGAGCCAGATGCGTCCGGATTCATCGAAGGTCCAAAGGCCGGCGTCGAAGGCCATGTGATGGGTCCAGTCCAGCAGGACAACGTTCTCGATATCTTCGGCCAGCTGCTGATGGTCGGCCCGACCGAGGATATGCGAGACCGTGAGCAGGTCCGCGTGTTCGATTCCAGACAGCGGGCAGCGGTGCTCGAACCGTTCGAAGACGGCCCGTCTGAACTCGGTGCTCACGTGCACCTGCGTCCGGCGCGATTCCGAGAGCGTCCCGGACGTGTCCTCGCGCACTCCGCCCTGGTCTGCCGGCTGCGTCTCGGAGTCAGTGGCCGTTGGTTGCGGGACGGTATCTGGCTCCGTCGCATACTGGAACACTGCGTCCCAATCATCGACGTATTTGCCGAGTGGGCCAGAGTACTGGCCCTCGCCTTCGATCCAGATCTTCTGGTCGCCTTTGGAGTAGGTCTCCTCCTCGATTAGCTGCTGGGTGAGGAAGATGAAATGGTGCTCGTCCGGGTCGAACTCGTGCTTGTCCCAGACGTCGAGCGTGATGTTGACGACCGCTCGTTCAGCGCCCTGCTCGATCGCTTCGACCTCTCGGTTGTATCGATGCCAGATGTGCTTCTGGCCCTGTTCGTTCTCGTACTCGCGGCTCTTTGCCTCAGAGTACCGGACCTTCCCAATCACTCCTGGGTCCTCCCCGAGCTGGAAGTGGAAGATGCGTCCGTCGATGTCGGTGTCGATGTAGACTCCTCGCTCTCGGGCTTGTTGTTCCAATAGCGACAGCCAGTCCTTCGTCGCTTGCGGTGGCATTGGCGTGTAGTCCGGTGGAGGGGTAATTGCAGTACCGGGGCAGTCAGTTCTTCGACGTTCACCAATCTAAGAGTCCTCGTTGAGATTCACCATCTCGGCCCGCCTAGAACCATCGCCGGACTGGTATGCTACCCCCACCGTATCCAAGGCCCTGTACCGATATCTGCGGGTAGTTTCAGCACTCGAGACGTCCTTTGTCACCGTTATGTCTGACGCTTTACTTTCACCGCACTTACCCACTACTTACCAGGATTTAGTCCGCATGTACTTATGCGAAGCCGTGACAAGTGAGTTAACGTACGGATTCGTCCGATAAGATTGGACGATGCCAGAAGACATATACGAGCAAATCCCGAACCTATTTACCCGCTCCAGACTGGGTGACAGGTAATCGGGAGTCAGGCAATCAAGACGGCTGGCCACCGTCCGGACATGAGGTGTCCAGAACCGGCCACCAGGGGAATGTCAATCCACGTAAATGAGGATAATGGCCTCGATGAGGAAGCGCACTACATCGGAGGCATCATCAAACGAGTCGGTGAGTTCTCCAACAGGTCATTAGAAGGTCGAAAGAAATTCCAGAAGACCATCTACCTCATCCAAGCCGCTGGTATCGACCTGGGGTATGAGTATAACTGGTACGTCCATGGCCCCTACTCCCCCGAACTTGCAAGAGTCGGGTACCGGCTGGAAGAGATGTATGAAGATGTCTCGCCGACGAAATTCTCTGATGAGGAGATTGAAGGACGATTCCAGGAGGTACTCCAGTTCCTGGATCCGATAAAAGACGATGTGGAGAAGCTTGAGGCAGCTGCCTCGCTACACTGGCTTTCGGAGAACAACGAGGATTTGCCCCACGACATCTTAATCGACTATCTGCTTGAAGAGGAAAAATCTCATCTAGACCTCACGCCTGAAGACTGCGAGGCTCTGTGGGATGGGATGGCTACTCTGAATATCGTCTGATTACGGATGCTGAATTACGGGTCATTCTTCCTGACTGCAGCTTCGATTTCTGCAGTGCTACTGGGAATCTGTGTTTCCCTGAGAAATAATTCGTTTTCCAGTCTCTTAGACCCAAATGTCGATAATGTAAAGGTAGAGAACAAGAACTATGACGAAGTACTGAAGCGTTCCGCGAAGTACTCAACATTTGCTGGAGCAGCATTCGTCGTTAGCACTATCATGGGTTCTCTCTCATTTCTTCTCACTCACTCTCTCCTCTCGAGAAATCCAACCACGCTATGGCAATTGACTATATTCAATTCGGCACTGTTCATTATCGGGATCCTATGTCTAGGTTGGGCCCTGATATTTGATTATACAACCGTTCAATCGCCGATTTCATTTGAGTTGACGTGGCCACCAATCGATTTTAATCCACCTGAGCATGATGGAAGCTCTCGTCCAGACACAGTTCCAGTAGATGAAGATACGGATTCCCCAGATTCCCCATCGAGAGACCAGGCAGGTTCCGAAGGACTGGATCTTGATGGGCCGTCAAGTGACCGAGATGGGGGTACTGAACACAACAGTCCCGACACAGAGTGATTCTGAGGTGTGTTGCAGGATTAGTTGTTAGAAGGGGCCACGGGAACGCTGACGAGAAACTCTCCCGGATACACTAGTAGCTGTATAGTCGGCAGTGGGGCCGGAATACGTTGCATCAATCGAAACAGCCGCAGTGACCAGCTCAGTCAGTCTCAGCAGCTATGCTCCCGCAGTCGCTCCCGCGTCCCCAGCACACCACAGGCTGGACACTGCTCGATGGGTGCCCCGAGGTCCGGCGCCAGCTCACCCAACACGGCTCGCAGCTCGTCACGCGCTTCAGGATGCCGCGTGAGCCGGCTCGCCTTCCGGACCCGCGCTCGGACGAACTGCCAATCCGGTTCGGGCTCGAGCTCGCTCATGCGAACACCTCGCCGGGCTCCTCGCAGCCCTCGGCGTGCCTCTCGCCGCGTCGGAGTTCGCGCACGCTCTCGAATTCGGCGCCACAGCCCAGGCACCGCGCCATCGCATCGGCGCTCATGCGCTCCCCTCCACGAGCGCATCGGCCGCCGTCGGCTCAGACTCGGTCCAGCCCCGGCGTGCGGCCACGTACGCCTTCCACTCGGCGACGCTCCGCTGATTCAGGTTCTCCCGGTGCTCGATGCGGTCGTCCCGAACCACGACGATCTCACCGGTCGCGGTGTTCAGATGATGCCATGCGCCCTCGGCGTCCGGGCGGCCCTGGATACAGAGCCACTTCGGACGCCCCGCAACGACTTTGTCGCTGAAGAGTCGAGTTGCCATTGCTGTATTGTTCGGAACGTCGGCCTCGTCGCGCTGGGACGCGGCGGGGAATCCGGCGTTTCGTCTAAATTCCCCCGCAAGAGGCGTCTGTTCCTATCCGGTAGACACAGCGCGAGCCGCATAAACTTTTTGCAATTGCAAACATTAGGGCGCTCTATGGGACAGGGAAAAAGGACCGTCAAAGATGAAGAGATAATCTCGGCGATGGACGAGGAAGGAGAGCCTGCCTACACTACCAGCGAAGTTGCCGGGATGGTCGAGATGAGTACTGAGGGAGTGAGGAACCGCTTGAACCAGCTGGAGCGTGAGGATATGGTCTGTTCGAAGAAACCGAGCCCGAGGACCGTTATCTGGTGGCTCCCCCAGAATCAGGATACGTTTTCGGCGTAATACTCTCTCCCAGCAGAGGTGACCCAGTAAATCACAGTCCGCTGTCCGGGCTTCTTTCTCGATAGAAGCCCTCTGTCGACCAGATTATTCATCTGGTGGCGTGCGCCTTCAGTCGTAACATCTAGCTCTTCAGCAATCTCTGAGGCGACGAATGCAGGATCCGGGGACACGACGAAGTGCCGGAGAATATCGATATCCGTGATCTCTGGTTCTGGTCCCCTTGTCACACCCGTATTTGAAGACTGGCGCTAAAATATCCCGCCCATGATATTCTTCTTGCTTGTACCAAAGGTTAAGTGGGTTGCCGCTTACGTCAGAGTCGAAGCGGCCGACCCACCGGACGTTGCTCACCAGCGGGCACCCCCGGCGGGGCCACGCCGCTTGACCACCCATGACCACAGTCACCGCGCGCCGGCACGACCATCGGCGCCCGCCTGCAGGCCCACTTTCGGAAAGGGTCCGTGTTGGAAAGGTATCCGGGGTAGCAATTCGCTCACGTCCGAAATCGGCATCTGAGCGAAACTTCGGTCACTTCCAACACCGCGCACCGAGCCTTACCACCCCACCCGCGCATCCAACTGGTATGGCACAGCGCCACCCTGACCGTGTCCACCCGTTCCTGGACGTGGCGGCGGATGCCGTCGCGGCCGAGCGGGAGTACCGGGCCGCCGAGCAGTCCCTCGAAGAGGCCCAGCACGAGCTGCTGGCCGAGCTCAAGCGAGCGAAAGACCAGCAGCTGCTGAGCGAGGGCGACGTGAGCGTCATCGAGACGTACATCTCGGCGGGCGCGTTCGACCGGGCCCGCGAAGCCTACCGCGAGCGCGTGGCTGTCGGTCACGACACTGACGCACTGTGAGCCAACCACCCGTGGTCCCACTGGAGCGCGCCCAATCTGTCCAAAACCCGGCGCGCTCCGGTCCGGACCACGGTTCCCTAGCAAGAGAACCATGGAAACCCTAGCCAACACGACGGAAGAACGTACCGACGCCGAACCGACCGCGGATACCGAGTACCGGCTGCGCTGGTACGTGGCCGACCTGCCCCACTACACCGGCTGGACGGACGATTTCGGGGTCATCGAGAACCTCCACGACCAGTACCAGCACGACCCCACGCACCCGGGCCATGACTACGCCATCGAGCGCCGCGAGGCCGTCCGCGGGGGTGGTCAGCGATGATCGACCCGCTGGCAGCCTTCAACGAGGCACTGGAGACGGCCGAGCACTACGCCGACGAAGCGACTGAGGACCCTGAGTTGCCGGCCCGCTACGCGGGGGCCTTCGTGCGCATCGCCGAGCACCTGAAGACCGCCAACGGCAACCACGTCCGGGTCACCAGCGAGACCTGGGAGCGCCTCGAGTGGGCGGCCCTCGAGGACGAATCGTTCGAGGATGTCATCCAGCGGCATCTCTCGACACTGCCGGGCCCGAACGAGTGGGCGTGTACGCACTGTGGCGACCCCGCGGCCGCGCCTGGCGCCCACCACGAGACGAACGACCTGGTGATCTGGCAACTCGCCGTCGAGGCCAGCGACCACTACCGCCCCGACGCGTTCTGTAGCCAGCGGTGCTTCCGCGAGCACCTGGCCGACCTCGCGGGCACGGAGGCCCAGCGATGAGCGCCCGGACCATCGACGGCGTCCGGCGCCGCGTCACCGAGCGCGACGAGCAGCTGCTGGCCTACCTCGCGCGTGTCGACCTGGCGCTGCCGCCGAAGGTCCTGTATCATAACGTGACCGCCGACACGGCGCTGTCCTGCACCGAGCGGACGCTGAAGCGCCGGCTGGCCGTCCTCGACGCGCTCGGCCTGACCGAGCTCGTCCCCGAGACGGACGGGTACCGCCGCATCACGGCCGACGGTCGCGAGCGCGTGGAGGGCGAGCGATGAGCACCCTGCTGGCCTTCCTGCTGGCCACTGCGGCCGGTGTCTCGATACTGGCGTTCATGGCCGGCATCGCCATGGTCGCGGTCATCACCGTGCGGACGCTCGGGGGTGCGTGGTGATGGGCGGCGACGCCGACACCCACGCCGTCCCCGATGCACACCGCATCACTGCGGCGCCACACGGGGAGGCCATCCTCCAGTCTATCGCCGCGGATGGCACGGCCCTCGACTGGGACGAGCGGTTCGGCCGGCAGCACTATCGCTGCTCGTGCGGCGAGACGTTCGATGACCGCCATGCCCGCCGCCAGATCGTCGAGCATCTCGCAGAGGTCGGCGTCCTCGAGTGGGACGCCATCGACGAGGGGGTGGTTCGGTGATGGGGGACACCACCCAGTCCAGCCTGGAGTGGCCGCCGGGATTCGAACGCACGCCGCCCGCCGACCGCGAGCCGTACCCCCACGGGTTCCGAGTCTCCCGGGCCGAGGCGTTCGACGGAATCCTCGCCGAGCTCGAGCTGATGGGCGCGGTCAACATCCGCATCGAGACCGCCGCGCCACACACCCAGGCGCACCCCCACCGGCCGTACGCCGACCGGGACCCCGCGGACCCCGGCGTCGTGGTCTACTGTGACCTGGACGGCCAGGGCGTCGCGTTCCCGTGTGACCGGTGGGACAACCTCCGGGATAACGCCCGGGCCATCGCGAAGTACCTCGACGCGAAACGCGCGCTGGACCGGTACGGCGTCCAGACGGTGGGTTCGGAATTCGAGACCCAGGCCCTGCCCGGGCCCGACGAGGCGGTCGCCACGGGCCCGCCGCCCCACGAAGTGCTCGGGGTCGCCCCCGACGCCCCGGCGGCCGTCATCGAGGCGGCCGCCCGCGCGAAGAAGAAAGAAACCCACCCCGACAACGGCGGTTCCACCGAGGCATTCCAGCGTATCGTCAGCGCCGAAGAGCAGCTCCTCGAGGACTCCCAGCCATGACACAGACCTCACTCCAGAAGCGATCCGACGAGACCGGCCACGAGTACGTCCGCCGGAACAAAGAAGAGCTCGCACAGATCCTCCATCACGGCTCGACGCTTGACGTCCGAGCGTATGCCTTTGCCCTGCTGAACCACTACGGCACCGAGCGCGATATCGAGGAGGTGAAACGTGAACTCGATGCGCTCCAGCGGGGTGAGCTGCCGTGACCCGCTCAGGACTCGAACTCCTGCAGCGCGTCGCGGAACCGCTTCGCGTCGTCGGCGAGCTCGGGGCGTTCGTCGAGGACGGTCAGGAGGTCCTGGGCGTTCTCGACGGTATCGAGGACGGCAGGGTCATCGCGGATGAGCCGCATCACCGCAGTTCGGAGATCCTCCTCACGCTCCCGCATCGTATCGGCCGCGCCGGGGTCGGTCGCCTGCCCACACCAGACACAGAACTCCTCGTGGCTCGGGGTCTGCTTGTCACAGCGCGGGCAGGTGACGGCCTTCTCGTCGGTCTCGTCTTCGCGTTCGATTTCGAGGCCATGCGCTTCGGCCAGCGCATCGTCGGCGGCATCCCCGAAGACGGCGATGTATCGGGAGGCCGCGTCACTGCCCCGCGACCAGCCGTGATGGTCCTCGAGCGTGGCCTGGTTGACGCCCTTCGAGGCGAGATAGGAGGCGCTGCTCTTGCGGAAGTTCGTCAGCGTGACGGGCTTGTTGACGTCCGCGCGGTCGGCCGCCCGCCGGAGGATCTTCGTGAAGTTGTTGTAGCTCATGGCCTCGGCCGCCGAGAGCTTCGACCAGAGCGGGTCCGTGGCCGCCCCGCTGGGGTGTTCGGTGAGCCACTGCTGGAGGTAGGGGACCGACGGGATGAGCGTGACCGTCCGCTGGCCGTTCTTGCCCTGCACGGTGATCTGGAGCCCGTGCCGGTGGTCGGTCACGTCCCCGACGTCGAGGTCGCGAAACTCCCCACTCCGGCAGCCGGCGTCCCACGCGACAGCGATGATGGCCCGGTCACGCGGATTCGAACAGGCCTCGAGCATCGGGACGATATCGGCCTCCCAGTGGAGCATCTGGCTGGGTTCGGGCGCCGGGTCGTAGGTCGAACTCGTGCTCGAGGGAACCCAATCCAGCGCGTCGGGGACCTCGCCGTCACCGACCGTTCGCTTGCCGAACGCCCGCAGGGCCAGCCGGTAGTCCCGGTTGGTCTCCTCGTTGTCGTAGGTGGAGTTGATCCAGCGGACGATGGTCTCGGCCTGGGCGCGGTCCTCGCGCGCGGCGGCGATGTCGCCGACCTCCTCGCCCATGATGGTGCAGTGGCGGAGGAGCTTCTCGTGGCGATAGTCCGAGTACTCGGACTTGAGCAGGAACAGCTGGTCGGAGAACGCGAGCAGGGCCTCTCGGTCGGTATCGCTGAGGTCATCGCTGGTCTCGATGCGGTCGCGGAGCACGTCGATAGTCTCCCGAGGATCGGCCATGTACACACCCCCGGGTTCATGTATATTATAAGTAGGGATGTGGACAACAGGTTGGTAGCCCCCTACCGGCTTCCTGAAACAACGCTCGTAGCCGCCTGCTTCTGCGACATCTCGTAGCTCCGATATCCGGCCCTACTCTGGCCTGGGGTGGGCTTACCTCCTGGCACCCGGCGGGTAACGAAGTGTGTGGGCGATGACCCGGGAGCATGCGAGACGACCGCTCCCGACCCGGGGGTTCTCCGGACGACGGCCCTCATCGGGCTCTATTCCGTATCGGTCGTTCGGCGGGCCCCGTCGGGCTCGGCCTCGTTCTGGTGACTCTCGTCATCGCTGGACTGCAGGTCGCTGGCGGGGCATCCCTCCCACTCGACTCGCCGGGACCCGCCTCGATAGCGGAGCCGGCGGGAGCCGAAATCGATGCTCTGCCGGCTGATCTCGCTGGGGCTGGCGTGCCTCCAGTGAACGGCTCCGGACTCGTGCTTCCGGACGACAGCTCCCGTTCCGGGGCTGTCGCGACGGATGTGGAGACGCTCGGAGCACCGCCGGCGGTGGCCTGGAATCGGCAGATCGGGGGCGACGAACTCGACGTGGCCAGGGCCGTCGTGCGTGCGCCGGACGGGGACGTGGTCGTGGCGGGATTCACCACCGAGGACGGTGACCGCGACGCGTGGCTCGCGCGTGTGGCCCCCGACGGCACGCTGGAGTGGTCACGCCGGTACGGCGGTGAGGGCGTAGAACTGGCCCGGGACGTGGTCGCGATGCCGACCGGGGGCTTCGCGTTCGTCGGCTCGACCCGGCCCACGGGTGCCGACGAACGCGACATCTGGCTCGTCGAGGTGGGGCCAGATGGCACCATCGGGGAGCGCCGGACCTTCGACCCGGCGGGTGACGCACGCGGGGTCGGACTCGTGCCGGCCTCCGGCGGCGGGTACACCATCGTCGGGGACCGCATGGTCGGCGAGGAGCGAGACGTGCTCGTCCTCCGCACGGATGGGATGGGAGACGCTCGTTGGCGGCGGACATACGGTGGTGACGGGATGGACGTGGCGAGCGACATCGCCCAGGGGCGGGACGGCGTTGCCGTGACCGGGACGACGGACTCGGCCGGTGCTGGTGGCACGGATATGTTCCTCCTCGGGGTCGGCTCGGAGGGACAGATCCAGTATCGGCGTACCTTCGGCGGGAGCGACGACGACTTCGGGACCGCCGTCACCCGGGCCCGGGACGGAGGGTTCGTCCTCGCCGGGGCCACGCGCTCGTTCGCCTCGAGGGCCGGCGACCGGGATATGTGGCTGATCCGGACGGACGCGAGCGGTGTCGAGCAGTGGTCGCGGACGTACGGCGGTCCCCGGAGCGAGAGCAGTGCGGCTGTCGTCCAATCCGAGCGTGGCGGCTACACCGTCGCCGGCGACACCTACTCGTACGGCGCCGGTCGGTTCGACGCCTGGGTCGTCGGTACCGACGCCGACGGGACGGTCGACTGGACCAGGACGGTCGGCGGCTCCGGCCAGGACAGTACCCGGGGGTTGGTCGAGACCGCCGACGGTGGCTACGTCGTCGTGGGGCGGACAGAGACTGCCGGGAGCGGAGCCGACGACGCGTGGCTGTTCGGGCTCGCGAGCGCGGACGCACCTCCTGCGTCGCGCCCCATCGAGGAGTGTGGGGCGGTGGTCGACGAGCCCGGTCGCTACGTGCTGACGACCGATCTTCAGGCAGCGGGCCCCGACAACTGTCTCACCATCCGCGCGAGCGACGTGACCCTCGACGGGGATGGTCATCGCATCATCGGCAATCCCAACGGCGAGGACCCAGGCACCGTTGACCAACGTACCGGAAACGGTGTGCTCATCGAATCACCTGACGATATCGAGCAATCGAACGTCACCATTCAGAACCTCGCAATCGAGGGGTTCGAGCGGGGCATCTACCGGGGCTGGGAATATCCCCGGGCGACCGGGATCACCGTACGGAACGTCACGATCAGGGGGAGTTCGAGTTACGCTATGTCACTCTACGATACGGTCGATCTCACAGTCACCGGAAACACAGTCGTCGAGAACGGCGGGGGAATCGATATCGACGAATTCGGCGCTGGAATCGAGGTCACGGATAACCGAATCGTGAGAAACCGCAATATCGGGCTCTTCCTGTTCGAGGGTGGCGATGGACCAGTCGTCTCGGGGAACGTCGTCACCGAGAACGGACGAGGTATCTGGGCGTCGAACGCCATCGACGATCCCGTATTCATCGACAATCGGGTCGTCGACAACCAGGGCGACGGAATCGAGATTGGTGACAGCTACGGCGCTGTCATCCGGGGGAACAGCGTCACAGGGAACGACGGATTCGGAATCGGTCTGGATTCGGCCGACGGTATCATCGCGGAGAACGACGTGGTCTCGAACGGCGGTTCCGGTATCCGTCTGGAGCTTGCCAGTGGGACGATTGCGGAGAACGACGTGGTCTCGAACGGAGGTGTCGGCATCAGCCTCGACAACTCCGAGGGGGACATCGCTGCCAACCGTGTCCGTGTGAACGATGGGGCCGGTATCTCGATCGTGGAGGGTTCGGCCGAGATCAGGGGGAACGAACTGGTCGCGAACGATGGCGCCGGCGTCACCGTGGCGGATGGTGAGAGGCTGGATTCGACGACCCGGCTGGTCGACAACCGGATCACCGACAACTGCGGGGCGGGTATCCGGTTCGACCGGGCGAACGGCATCGTCCTGTCGAACGACATCGGCGAGAACGCGGCCTGCGGGTGAGGCCATCTCGGCTAGCAGGAGTGGAGAGGAACCACCGTGCTCCAGACACCTTCCACCTGCCTCCCTCTCAGATCCGTATCACGCGGACCTCCCGGTCCAGTCCACGCAACACCCCGAACAGCTCCTCGGGTGTCTCCACCAGCACGCCCTCGCCCCACGGCCGCGACTCGTTCCGGCGGATGACGTTCCCGCAGACGACGTTCCCCTTGCGGACCGGCTCGGTCTGCATCGAGTGGCCGACAATCTGTGGCGGGGCCGTCGGGTCGAGGTGCCGGAAGTCGAGCCACGTGAGGCCGGCACCGGGGCCACGAGCGCTCGTCTCGCCCAGCCCGAACAGGTGGTCGTATTCGTCCTCGAGACGGTCCTGTACCGCGGCGTCGTCGTCCGTTCCAATCGCCGAGCGGAGTTCGCTCGCTGCCGCCCGCAACTCGTCGTTGACCGTGGCGGCCGAGAGCGCCTCGTTGCTGCCGGCGTGGGAGTAGGTGTACCCGTACCCCTCGAACGCGGCGGTCACGTCGCCGTCGGCGATGCGTTCGAGGAACGCTCGGCGCTCGGCCCGGTCGAGCCCCGTCGAGAACGCGTCCGGCCACCGGACCTGCCCGGGGAGGAGGATGGCCTGCTCGTGGTTGCCGAGGTGGTATCGGACCCGTCCGGGCGGTGCCTCCTCGACGAGCCGCCAGACCAGGTCCAGGCACGCCTCGTTCTCGGGGCCACGGTCGACGAGGTCACCGTTGACGACGAGCACGTGGTCGTTGCCAGCCCAGTGCAGTCGCTCGTCGGCGTCGGCGGTGACCACCGGGTCGAACCGGTTGCTCTCGCCGACCGCGAGCAGGGCGCTCCGCGCCTCGTCGAGATAGCCGTGGACGTCGCTGATGTGGACGATGCTGGGTGTGCCGGCGAACGCGTCGACGCTGTCGATCCGGGCGCTCTGCACGTGTCTCTCCCCGAAGTGAACGCCCGGGCGCCAGCATCAACAGTCCACCGGCACCCAGCGCAGTCGCGGTCCGGCCCGCACCGTCAGCGGTTAGCCCCCTGCGGTCGTGGGCCCGCCATGGCAGCCCACTCGCTCGCACCCGACCAGCCCGCGGTCACGTCGTTCGACGCGACGGTCGCCGCGTCCGACGAGCCCGACCACCCGACCGTCGTGCTCTCGGAGACGTACTTCTACCCCGAAGGCGGCGGCCAGCCGGCCGACCGCGGCACCATCGCCGGCGTGCCGGTGACCGACGTGCAGTCCGTCGACGGGCGCGTGCTCCACCACCTCGCCGACCCGCTCCCCGCCGACGAGGGCGAGGTCGTCGCCTGCGAGGTCGACCCCGCGTTCCGGACCTACTGCCGGCGGGCCCACACCGCGAGCCACGCCCTGTACGGGGCGGGCCGCCGACTGTTCGACGACCTCGGCTACGGCGGGTTCGGCATCACCGCCCCCGATATCGACGACGGAACGGCGGGTGGCGGGAAGGTCCGGGTGGACCTCCGGACGCCCGCCGGAGTCGATGACGACGACCTCGTCGAACTGGAGCGCCTGACCAACCGCGCCGTCTGGGACGCGCGCCCGGTCTCGTGGGAGCGCGTCCCCGCGGACGAGGCCCTGGACCGCGAGGACGTGGCGTTCAACACGAAGACCGAGGAGGGCATCACGGGCGACACCGTGCGCCTCGTCGAGATCGACGGCTGGGATGTCGCGGCCTGTGGCGGCACACACGTCGGGAACACGCACGAGATCGGCCCGGTGACGGTGCTCGAGCGCTCGAACCCTGGCGAGGGACTCACCCGTGTCGAGTTCGCCGTCGGGCCGCGGGCCATCGACCGCCGTGCGGAGGACCACCGCGCGGCGCTTGGTGCGGCGCGGGCGCTCGGCACGGCCGTCTCGAACCTGCCCGACGCGGTCGGGCGGCTGCAGGAGGAGCGGTCCGACCTCGAATCCGAGCTGTCCGCGCTCCGCGAGCGCTACGTCGACGCGCGGGTGGCCGCGCTCCGCGAGGACATCGTCGAGCGCGACGGCGGCCGCTGGCTCGTCGGGACCATCGAGGGGGTCGATGCGAACGCCCTCGCGGACCGCGCGGGCGCGCTGGCCGGCGAGACGGCAGCCGTCGTCGCGCTCGTCACCGACGACGCCTCGCTCGCGGTCGCGACGGACGGGACCGTCGACGCGGGCGACGTGGTCGACGACGTGGCAGCACGGTTCGGTGGCGGCGGTGGCGGGTCACCGACCGTCGCGCAGGCTGGCGGGCTGGATGCCGACCCGGAGGCGGTCGTCGCGTTCCTCCGCGGAGAGTGAACCGTGGCCGACCAGGACCGCCTACCAGCGAGGGCTCGCCTGCGTTCCGTGATGGCCGGCTGTCGCTTCCGACCAAGAACGTTTTCGAACCGTATACTGTACATATTCACCAAAAAGACACGCCTAATAAGCAATTTTACGCCCAACTCGGAATCAATTCAGTAACTAATCCTATTCTCTAT
Organism: Haloglomus litoreum; assembly: GCF_029338515.1. GTDB lineage: Archaea > Halobacteriota > Halobacteria > Halobacteriales > Haloarculaceae > Haloglomus > Haloglomus litoreum. Next base: position 1,390,384 of record NZ_CP119988.1, read on the forward strand.
ATCGCCCAGTGAACGGAGAGACGGAGAGTTATATTCCATCCCGAATTTGACGCAGACAGTGGCCGTCACACCTGCGCTCCTCGGGACGCTCGCGGTCGGCGCCGTAGCACTGGTCGCCCTCGTCCGGGCGGCGGGCGTCGTCGTCGACCGGGCGACCCGGGTCGCGACCCACTTCGACGTGGACGAGGAACTGGTCGCGATGACCGTCGTCGCGCTCGGGACCAGCCTCCCGGAGATCGCGACCGGCGTCATCGCCAGCGCCGGCATCCTCTCGGGGGCGCTGGACCCCGTAGTCGCCTCGGCGACGGTGCTGGGCAGCAACACCGGCAGCTCGACCGTCCAGCAGCTGCTCCTGTTCGGCGTCTTCCTCGTCGGCTACGGCCGGCTCGACCTGACCACCTCGTTCGTCCGCGCACGATACCTCCCGATGCTCGGTGCGCTGGCCCTGCTGCTCGTGCTGGCAGTCGACGGCCACCTCTCCCGACTCGACGGGGTCGTCCTGGTCGGCGCATACGGGGCCTACTTCGTCTACAGCTACGCCCGCCGACAGCGGACGCAGGGGATACCCGAGGTCGAGAGCGGCGCGCCGGGCCGCGACGCCGCGGTCGGGGCCGTCGCGCTGGTCGCCGTGCTGGTCGCCTCGTTCGTCGTCCTCGACACGGTCGACGTGGTCGTCCAGCGCCTCGCACTGGGTGGGTCGATGGTCGGGGTCGTCACCATCGGCGTCGCGGCGGCACTTCCCGAGTTGAGCGTGGTCCGGGAGGCCATCCGCCGGCGCACCCCGACGCTGGCACTCGGAACGCTCGTCGGGAGCAACGTCGTCAACTCGCTCGTCGGTGTGGGCCTCGGCGCGACCATCTCGACCTACCAGGTCCCGCAGTCGGTAATCCTCTGGGACCTGCCGTTCAAGCTCCTCGTCGGCGTCGCCCTGCTGGTGCAGATCCGTCGGCGGTCGGGCGGGCTCGGTCGCGGCGAGGGGACGACACTGTTGATGCTGTACCTGGTCTTCGTGGCGGGACGGCTGCTGCTGTTCGCCGGGCAGTGACCATCCGGCCAGTGACCGGCCCCGGGATTCTTCGTGACCCGCCGCGCACGGCAGTACCATGACCGACGACCCGACGGCCAACGACGATGCGGGGTTCTCCGACCTCATCGGGCTGGAGTTCACCGACATCGAGGAGGGGTACAGCCGCGGGGAACTGGACGTGACCGACCGCCTCCGCAACCCGCACGGTGTCCTCCACGGGGCGGTCGCGTACGCCATGGCGGACACGGGGATGGGTGCCGCCCTCTATCCCGGGCTCGGTGCCGACGAGCTCTGTGCCACCATCGAGATCAAGATCAGCTACCTCGAGGCCGTCTCCGGGGGAACGCTCGTCTGCGAGACGACGGTCACGAAGCGCGGGCGGACGGTCGCCTACCTCGAATCGGACGTGACGGTCGACGGGGAGTCGGTCGCGAGGGCGACCGGTTCGTACTCCATCTTCGAGCCCTGACATTGCGGGTCGGCGGAGTGATTCCGGCCGGGGCGGGCACGTCGCCGTGCGACCCGGTCGCACGGCGGGAATCCGGAGTAGACACCTTCTTGAATCAGGACGAGAACCCTCGGATATGAGCGCCACGGTAGCCTTCGTGATCATCGCCACCTGCATCCTGGCCCTCTTCGCGGTCGGGGCCGCCGGCTGGTGGATGACCGAGAAGACGCTCGGCGGGGACGACGAGGACGAGCACGAACACGAGCCGCCGACGGGCGGCAGCGCGGTCTGATCCTGGCCGACCGGGCCGACCTGTCGCCCGCGGCGCCGGACCGGGCCGCACAAGTGGCCCCTGTTCCTCGCTCCGGTAGTGACGACCGACGAGGAATCGGGCTACGCCGGCCGGATGCTGGCCGTTCTCCTGCTGGGGTGGGCCGTCCTGCAGGGCGGCCGGTTCATCCTGAGCCCGCTGCTGCCGGCCATCATCGACGACCTCTCGCTGACATCTGCCACCGCCGGCCTCGCCCTGACGGCGTTCCAGGCGGTGTACGCCGTCGCCCAGTATCCGAGCGGACGGCTCTCCGACGAGTGGTCACGGGCGACCCTCATCGTCCCCGGGCTCGCGATACTGGCGGTCGGCTTCCTCGCCATCGGTGCCGCCCCGACCTACCTGGCCTTCGTGGCGGGTGCGATCCTCCTGGGCGTCGGCAAGGGGGTCTACGTCACCCCGTCGCGGGCGTTGCTCTCCGATCTGTTCGTGGAGCGGCGGGGACGCGCGCTCGGCATCTACACCGCCGGCACCGACATCGGGGGGCTGGTCGCGGCGGGTGTCGCGGCGCTCGTGCTCGCGACCACGCTCCCCATCGTCGGGCTCCCGGCCGGCGTCCGCGCCGCGCTCGAGGCCGCGGACTGGCGCTCGCCGTTCCTCCCCATCGCCGGCCTGCTGGCGCTCGCGACGCTGCTGTACGTGTGGTGGAACCGCGAACCCTACCGGACGGGTCCGGCCTCGCTGGAGTTCCGGGCGACGGTACGCCGGCTGGCGACCACCCGCGAGCAGCGCGAGGTGCTGGCCGCGTACGCGCTGTTCTACTTCATGATCGGCGGCTGGATCAACTTCCTCCCGACGTACCTCACGCACGCGAAGGGCCTCCCCGAGGCGCTGGCGTCGGCCGGGTTCGCGCTCATCTTCCTCACCGGCATCGGGACGAAACCGGTCGCGGGGTGGCTCGCCGACCGGTTCTCCCGCCGTGGCGTCTCCGTGGCGGGCCTGCTGCTCGCGACCGTGTCGATGGGCGGTGTCGTCCTCCTGTCGTCGGTCCCGGCGCTGGCCGCCTGCGTCGTCGCGCTCGCGCTCGGTTACAAGACCCAGTTCCCCGTCGTCGACGCCATCCTGCTCGACGCGGCACCGGACGCGAACGTGGGCGGTGACCTCGGGGCCGCGCGAGCCCTGTTCCTCGGTGTCGGGAGCCTCGGTCCGGCCTACGTCGGCATCGTCGCCTCGGTCGCGAGCTACGAGGTGGCCTTCGCCGGCCTCGGTGTGTGCTTGCTGGTCGCTGCCGGCATCATCGGGCACCAGCACCACCGTCGCCGGAGTACCGCCCGTCCGGTGGCCGGTGACTGACATCGAGCCGCGCCCGGAGCCCGGGCCGTCGGCACTCGATGGTGTTCGATGGCGCTGGATGGAATACCTGTAATAAGCACCCGGCAATGTTCTGCAGCGGAGTGATTGTGCTGTGGACCCACCTTCGGGTGAACACCGGGTGTCGCTCGTGGGGGACGTGGGTGGCGGCCGGTCGACCGGAACGACAGCCAGCATGAGACTGCAACGCACGTACGCCGTCCTGCTGACGGCACTGGTGGTGGTATCGGCACTGGCGGCTATCCCCGCGGCCGGGAGCATCGCGACGCCGGGGAACCCGCCCGAACCGGACATGGAGAAGCGCCCGCCCTCCGACGGGGCCAACTTCACCATCGTCCCGGAGAACCACAGCCCGGACACCTCGACCGCGTACCTGATGTTGTCGAAGGGGAAGGGGCCCTGGGATGGGAGCGACGGGCTCGAGACGATCGACAACTACAAGATCACGACCCAGGACACGCGGTTCAAGGACTGCGCGCCCAGCGACGCGCAGGCGTTCGGCATCGACCGCAACAACGACGACCCGGGGACGAAGACCGACACGGGCCTCCTGCGCCACATGAGCAGCTACTCCGTGGAGGGACGGGTCATCGCGGTCACCATCTACGACGAGGGTGACCTCGGGGGGGAGCCGACCTACCTCAACGACACCGACGAGACGGTCGCGAAGCTCGCCAACTGCGTCGTCACGCCCTCGGACCCGGGCTGGTACCAGTTCAAGGGGTACGTGAACGGGACCAACTACCAGGGGAACTTCCAGGAGGTCCTCCTCTACTCGAAGTACTTCTACGTCTGTGACTGCTCGTCCGAGGCGGAGGCCAGGGAACAGCTCGGTCCGCCGCCGCACAGCAATTCGGACTCGGCCGACGACGGTTCGGGTGGCACGGATTCGACGGCGACCCCGACGCCGGACGGCGGTGGCTCGGACGACTCGGGCGACTCCGGCGGGGCCCAGTCGACGGTGACGGCGACGGCCACGCCGACGGCGACGGCCACACCGACGCCGACGGCGACGGCCACGCCGACGGCCGCCGGCGGGAGCAGCGGGGACCCGTCCGGCGGCTCCACGGACGGCTCGCAGTCGACGGCGACCCCGACAGCCACCGCAGCTAGCGGCGGCAGTGGTGGTGGCGGCAGTGGTGGTGGCGGCAGTGGTGGTGGCGGCAGCAGTGGGAGTACCGCGACCGCGACGGCCGCGGGCGGTGGCGACGGTGGCGGGCAGCAGCTCCAGCCCGACGACGAGGGCCGGATGACGCCGACGGCCGGCAGCGGTCCCGGGTTCGGCGTCCTCGCGGCGCTGGGTGGCGTGGTGGCGCTCGGGCTGCTCGCGCGCCGGCGGGACTAGTCACCGCCGCGCTGGTGGTACTCGTCGAGGATCGACGAGAGCATCGTCGATTCGGCCTTCCTGAGGTGTTCGTCGACGGTCGACGGCGCCAGGTCGAGCTCCTCGGCCAGCTCCGTCTGGGTGATGCCCCGTGGGATGCGGTAGTAGCCCCGGTCGACGGCGGTCTCGAAGATCTCGCGCTGGCGGTCGGTCAGGAGTTCGCGGGCGTCCTTCCGGCCGGGGGTGTAGCGCCCGACCTCCTCGACGGTCACCCGGATGTCGTCGGGGATGGCCGTGAGCGCGTCTCGGAGCGTCGCGTGCTGCCCGACGATACGGAGTCGGAGGGTCCCGTCCTCGCTGAACCGGATGGGAGTCTCCACGATGAGCGCGTGGTCGTACGGGAGCCCCAGGAGGGTCCCGCCCGGCTCGTTCGCGGCGAGATGGACGTAGCAGTAGAAGCGTCCATCCTCGTCGGGCTCGGTCACGTCGTAGTCGAGCAGTCCCTCCCCCCGGATGGCGGCGACCGCGGCCTCCGGGTCACCCCGGAGTCGGTACAGCAGCGCGCCCGTGCCGTCGACGTACGCGTCGGCGTGGTGGAGCAGCTCGCGCGTGACCCCCGGCGCGGCCGCCAGCCGACCGTCTACGGGATGGATGCCGTGTTCGCCCGGAGCCAGTACGAGGTCGAAGTAGCGCATCGTCACCACGAGCCGAGGCGGGTGTCGGTGAGCCCCGGTACACCATGTCGTCTGTGCCAGGGTGGTTAACGGTTCCGACGCACGGAGTCGGGTGACGGGCCGGGTTCGGGCCTCCCCCTCGCGGCGCCCCCCCCGCTCGCCCCACCGTTTTATGCGGCCTCCACCCGCTGCAGGCGTATGGAGAAGGTCGCCATCGACGACGTCGAAACGCAGAACAGCCCCCTCGGGGTCCACAGCCTCCGCAAGCCCGTCTCCTCGGCGCTCGGGACCGAGCACTTCGCGATGAACTACTTCGAACTCCAGCCCGAGGAGTCGTTCTCCGGCGGCCTGCACACCCACCACGACCAGGAGGAGGTGTTCTACGTGATGGAGGGGTCGGTGGAGTTCGAGGTCGGTCTGGACCGCGAGACGGTGCTCGTCGAGGCGGGCGAGGTCATCCGGTTCGAGCCCGGCGAGTACCAGACGGGCTGGAACCGCGGCGACGAGGACGTGCGGGGCTGGGCGCTCGGCGCACCCGGCGCACAGCACGACTGGGACGAACTGGAGTCCGTCGTCGACTGCCGCGAGTGCGGCGAGGAGACGCCCCACGCCACGACCATCAACGAGGAGGGCCGCTTCGCCTTCACCTGCAACGAGTGTGGCACCTCGTTCTCGATGTAGGGGCCGGTGAGGCCGCTGTCGTGGGTGCCTCGGCTCCGTGGCTCTCGCGACGATGGTGACGAGGGCATCGGGGAGCCATATCGCCGCCGACGGATATCTGTCGTACTGGCGGTCAGTTCGACAGAATACTGGTGAATCGGGCGGGTAATGCGTTTGGTGTCGATTCTATCTCCTTCTACGCTCGTTTCTGGATCTCCTCGCGCAGCACGTCGCTCACGACCTCGCCGTCGGCCTTCCCGCGGAGTGCGCCCATCGCCTCGCCCATCAGGGCCGAGAAGGCGCCCATACCCTCCGCTTCGACCTGTCCCGCGTTCCGTTCGACGACCTCGGCGACGGCCTCGCGCACCTCGGCCTCGTCGACCCCCGAGAGGCCGGCCTCCTCGACGGCCTCGTCGGCCGGGAGGTCGGGCTGTTCGGCCAGCACCGTCAGCACCTCGCCGATGCCCTCCTTCGCCAGGTCGCCGGCCTCGACCAGCGCGAGCACGTCGAGCAGGTGGTCGTCGGTGAGGTTCTCGACGGGCACGTCGTCACGCCGGAGTTCCGTGATCGTCGACTCCAGCATGGTCGCCGCCGTGGTCGGGTCGATCCCGCGGTCGACCGCTTCCTCGAAGACGGGCATCCGGCGGCCGTAGGCGACCTGCTCGGCCAGCCCCGCGTCCAGCCTGTACTCCTCCTGGTAGCGCTCGACCTTCTCGGTCAGGAGTTCGGGCGTCTCGACCTCGCTCGGGTCGGGTTCGACGGGCGGCACGTCCGTCTCGGGGTACATCCGGGCGGCGCCCGGCAGCGGCCGGAGGTAGCGCGAGGTGCCGTCCTCGTTGGCGTCGCGGGTCTCCTCGGGGACGCCCTCCAGCGCCACCGCGGCGCGCTCGGCGACGGCCTCGATGGACTGCTCGGCCACGTCGCGCGAGGCGGCGACGATGGCGACCGCGTCCTCGGCGCCGGCCCCGACGGCGTCGCGCAGGTCGGCCACCTCGGCCTCGGTGACGCCGTAGGCCGGCAACTCGTCGGTGTGGAAGATGCCGCCGGCGCCGTGGCGCTTCGCGTGGTCGGACAGTTCGGTGCCCAGCCGGCGGTCGGGCTGTATCTCGGCGCCGACGATACCATCGAAGCCGTACAGCGGGACCGCCATCACGGCCGACGCCCCCGCGATGACGCCCGACTCGGTGTCCGCGAAGACCTCGGTCACGTCCTGCGTGTCGCCCACGTGCGCGTCGCGCTCCTGCAGGTCGTCGCGGAGTTCGAGCAGGCGGACCTGCCGGTGCGCCTCGAGGCGCACGATGTCGTCGATGTCGTCGAGCGACTGCACGCCCTTCAGTTCGATGCGGGCGCCGTCGGCGATGGAGACGTTGACGTCCTGGCGGATGGTCCCCAGCCCGCGCTTGACCTTCCCCGTCGAGCGCAGGAGCATCCCGATGCGCTCGGCGGCCTCGCGGGCCTGCTCCGGCGAGCGGATGTCCGGCCCGGTACCGATCTCGACGAGCGGGATGCCGAGGCGGTCGAGGCCCCAGCGGACGCCCTCGTCGGTCTCCTCGACGCGCTGGGCGGACTCCTCCTCCAGTAGCATATCCGTGATGCCGACGGGGCCCTCGCTCGTGGCTATCTCGCCGTCGGTCGCGACCAGCGAGGAGCGCTGGAAGCCCGTCGTGTTCGACCCGTCGACGACGATCTTCCGCATCACCTGCACCGCGTCGACGACGTCCATATCCAGCAGCGCAGCGATCTCCAGCGCCACCTCCAGGGCCTCCTCGTCGAGTCGGGCGGGCGGCTCGTCGTCCTCCTCGACGAGGCAGGTCGTGTCGAACGCGAGGTACTCGAACTCGCGCTCGACCCGTGATTCCTCGAGCGCGGCGTCGTCGATCTCCCCCAGCTCCGAGCGCGTCGGGTGGAGGTAGCGGGTGAACCGGCGGGTGGATTCTGCCGGTTCGCGCCGCGCCGTCGGACAGGAGCAGAACAGCTTCGTCGCGGTGTCGAGTTGCTGGTGGATCTCCAGCCCCGCGACGAGCCCGAGGTCGGCGTAGTCGTAGTCGCGGTCGTGGTCCATGCGAGCGGGTGCGGCGGGCGGGACCAAAAACGGCCCGATGGCGGGGGGCCGTCGGGCGCCGGCCGGGTCACCGGTACCTCGCCGCGTGAGCCGGCCGGCGTCGGAGGGTCGTTCCCCGGGTAGAGACGGTGAACGTCCGTTCAACCGGCGAGCGAGCGCCCCCGGTACCCGGAAGGTTGATACGGTTGTGTCAGACTCATGTGGACGATGAGAACCCGGCCCACGCAGCGGGGGGGTAGCCGGACCCGGGTGGCCCTCCTCGCACTGGCACTGAGTGCCTGCCTGCTGGTCGCTGCCTTCGGTCCCGGTGCCGTCCTGGCGGGCACGGTCACGAGCGTCACGAACCACGAGGGGAACACGACCCCGACCCCGACACCCGACGGCGGGAACACCACACCGACGCCGACCGCGACGCCGACACCGACTCCCGTCCCGACGACCACCGTCTCGGAGTGCCGGACCATCGATTCGTCCGGCGACTACCGGCTCGCCGCCGACCTGTCGACCGACAGCGGCGACTGTCTGGAGATCACCGCCGGCGACGTGACGCTGGACGGCGATGGCCACGTCCTGTCCGGTGGCTCGGACGCGGCCGCGCTGGCGATCACGGCGGGTCCGGAGGGCGAGACCCGGAACGTCGTGGTCCGTGACCTGACTGCGAGGCGGTCCGGCCACGGGGTCCTCGTGAGCGGCTCGGAGGACACCGACGACGTGACCGGCATCGAGCTGGTCGGGATCACCGGCCACGACAACTCCGGGGCCGGCATCCGAACGGTGTTCGCCAACGCCACCATCGAACAGGGGACGCTCACCCAGAACGGCGTCGGAGCGGAGGTGCTCGGCGGGGCGGCCGTGGTCGAGGCGACCGACGCCCGGCGGAACCAGGAGGCCGGCCTGAAGGTGTCGGTCGACGCGACCGCGCTCACGGTGACCGGCGGCAGCTTCACCGACAACCTCGCCCGCGGGCTGCTCATCCGGGACGTCGACCGGGCGACGATCACGGGGGCGACCGTCACCGCGAACGGGTTCGACGGCGTCACCGTCGAATCGACCGCCCCCAACACGACCCTCCGGAACCTCGCGGTCACCGACAACGACCGGCACGGGGTCGTCGTGCGGGCGGCGGGCGTTCACGTGCTGGGGTCGACCGCGAGCCGGAACGGCGGCGACGGCTTCCGCCTCCCGGCACTGGACGGCTCGCGGGACGCGCGGCGGCTGGTGGCCGGCACCTCGGCCCTCGAGGCCCGGAACAACGGCGACGCCGGCGCGCGGCTCGCTGGCTCGAACACCACGGTCCTCGGCCTCGTCGCGACCGGGAACCGCGACGGCCTCGACCTGACCGACGCCACCGGCGTCACCGTCTCCGACGCCGACCCCACCGACGACATCAACGGCGCGTCCGCGAGTTCGAACACCCGGCACGGGGTTCTCCTCTCGAACACGACGGGGAGCGCCGTCGAGGAGACCCAGGTCCAGCGCAACGACGATGTCGGTATCCGCGTCCAGGCCTCCGACGGGAACACGCTGGCCGGCGTCACGGTCAACGGCAACGGCGAGACGTTCAACGCGACGGGCGGCGGGACCACGACCGTCGAGCGGATGACGATCTCCAGCGCGGAGCTCTCGTTCGCCGCCAGCGACGTCGCGTTCGGCAGCACCGTCCCGCCGGCGAACGCGCGTCCCGGGAGCCGGACGTTCGGGCCCTACCTCGACGCGAGCACGACTACCGGCACGGGCGGCGGCCTGGGCGGTGTCACCGGGGACGACGGCGACGGCGGCTTCCTCGACCTGACGGTCCACTACCCGCCGGCGTCGGTCTCCGACCCGCCGCTGGTCAGGTCGACCGCGCGCATCCAGGCGTACGACGGGGCCTGGTCGACGGTCGACGGCTCCAGCAACGACGCCGACGCCCGGACCGTCTCCGCGAACATCTCGAACCCCGCGACCACGTACGCGCCCGCGGCCGACCTCGAGAACGCCATCACGGCCTGCGGATACAGCGATTGGCGCGACGGCGAGACGTACCGCGTCGACGCCGACCTGAGCGGCAGCGGCGACTGCCTGGAGGTGGCCGCCAGCGATTCGACGCTCGTCGGTTTCGGCTTCGGCGGCGAGCGGGACCGGACCCTCTCGGGTAGCGGCGGGAGCGATGCCGTCGGCATCGCCCTCCCGGACGGGGAGACGAACGTGACGGTCGAGGGCCTCACCGTCGAGGACTTCGGCACCGGCGTCACGGTCGGTGCGGGCACCAGCGGGGTCCCGGCCGGGCACACCCTCCGCGGGATGACCGTCGCCGGGAGCGCCGGCGACGGCATCGCGATCTCGGGGGACGCCGTCACGGTCGCCGACACCCTGACCAGGGACAACGGCGGCGACGGTATCGCGGTCGAGAGCGCGCAGGGCGTCTCCGTCGAGGACAGCGCCGTCCTCGGCAACGGCGGGGCCGGCCTGAATCTGACCGGGGACACGGCGCTCACCACCGCGACCCACCTGAACCTCTTCGTCGCCGAGGGTGACGGCTTCCGGAACGTCAACGTGAGCTTCGACTCGGCGACGGAGGTGCGGTTCTCGCCGGTCCCCGACCCACAGCCCACGGGCGACGGGCTGGAGGGGACCACCGACTACGTGGACATCAGCCCGAACGCCGACGACGCGTCGGTCGATGTCACCATCTCGTACACCCCGGCAAGCGTGAGCGACGAGTCGGCGCTCTCGCTGTACAGCTACGACGAGGGGGCGGGCGAGTACGTGCGAGTCGAGGGCGCCGAGACCGACGAAGCGGGGAACGTCGTCACGGCCGGTCTCGACTCGTTCAGCACCTTCGCGCCCCTCGTCGAGACGAGCGGTGACGGGACGGCGACTCCGACGCCCGGCGACGGCGATGATGGAACGGCGACTCCGACGCCCGGCGACGGCGATGATGGAACGGCGACGCCGACACCGGGCGACGGTGATGGTGGGACGGCGACCCCGACGCCCGGCGGCGGTGATGGCAGCGATGGTACCGACGGCGACGATGGAACCGACGGTGGCGATGGCAGCGACGGTACCGACAGCGGTAGTACCTCACCCGACGACTTCGGCGCCGGTGGTGGCGGAGGCGGCGGGGGCGGCGGTGCCGGACCGCCCGAGGAATCCCCGTCGTTCGCCACGACCGCCGCGGACGTGAACCGGACGACGATGCGGGTCGGCGGGACGGTCGCCATCGACGCGACGGTCCGGAACAGCGGCGACGGCGGCGGCACCTACGAGGTCGATCTGTTCCGGGGCGGTGACTTCGTCCAGAGCCGGTTCGTCGAACTCGTGCCGGGCGAGCGCGAGCGGATCACCTTCCACCGAACTCCCTCCACCCCCGGTTCGTACACCTTCCGCGCCGAGAACGTCACCGCCGGGACGGTGAACGTCACCGCCCCGGACGAGGACGCCACGACGCCGACGGGGACTCCCACCGACACGCCCACCCGAACCACCGACCGGTCGGACGGCGACGACCCGAACGACACCGGTACCGGTGACGGCGACGGGACCGGTGACTCCACGCCGGATGGCGAGTCGCCCGCCCCCGGTGAGCAGGGCACCAGCGACGAGGTCAGCGCGCCGCGCTCGCCGGACGACCCAGGCGGTGACTTCGGCGGCCTCGGCCCGCTCGGGATGGTCTTCGGCGGTGTCGGTGCGCTGGCGGTCGGGGCGGGTGCCATCTACCTGCTCGTGCTGAAGCCCTGAGCAGGGTCGGTCCGTATCCGGCCCCGGACAGTTCTTGTCCGCTCCGGTCGTAGTCGGTCCGTGACCCGAGCGGTCGCGGTGGTACTCGCGGGACTGCTGCTGCTTGCCGGCTGCAGCGCGGTCGGCACACCCGGCCAGCGTGAGCCGACGCCGACGCTGACACCGGCGCCCGTTCCGGGCGACGCGAGCGCGGAGGCGGCCCGGGCGCGCCCCGACTTCCTCCGGGCCCCGGTCGAGCCGTGGACGGTCGGCGACGCGCACGCGGCCACGCTCACGGCGACCAACTACACCTGGGTCCTCGCGCGCAACGTGACGACCTACCGCCGGGACCTCCCCAACTCCGACCGCGAGACGGTCCGGGTGGTCCGGGTGGCCAACGCGACGACGTACCGCGTCGACCGACGGGTCCGCGAGACGAACGCGAGCGGCCTCGGTCCCTGGCGGGCGGCGACCACGGAGTACGCGGCGGGGGGCGTGGCCTTCGAGCGCCGCCCGCCGGGTGCGGCCGTCGGGGTCCGACCCGTCGAGCGACCCCGTAACGGTGAGGGCGTCGTCGACGACCGGGCGGAGGCGCTGGTCGCGCGCTACCTCGCGGCCGACCGGCTGACGGTCTCGCGGGTCCGCGAGGACGGAGAGCGGCTGTACCTCCTCCGTGGCCGTGGCGCCCCGCCGGAGGTGACGACGCTCGCGAACGGCTCGGTCTCGGGCTACCGGGTCGCGGCGCTCGTCCGGCCCGACGGGCGCGTGACGGCGCTCCGCGTGCGCTGGCGCGAGGGGTCGCGGACGTTCGTCACCATCGAGTCGCGCTACCGGGCGGTCGGGAACACGTCGGTGACGCCGCCGGACTGGGTCGCGGACGCGCCGCCACGCGAGCGCGCTGCCGCCGCGAACGCCAGCAGGTCGGCCGACAACTGGTTCGCGGACGCGGAGCTCCGGGCGGCGGCGGGCTCCGGGAGCGGAAGCGAGAACGGGACGGGCGGCTGGGTCGGCTGGCCCGCGTGGGCACAGGACGACTAGGGCGTCGGTGGGAAGGGGAATCGGTCGGGCGCGGCCGCCTCCGGCCGACCGCGCGCCTGGACGACGCTCAGTCGTCGCCGAGGATGCCGCGCTCGGTCATCTTCATGGGGTCGAGCACCTCGTCGGCCTCCGCCTCGGAGAGGTAGCCCTCCTCGAGGACGACCTCGCGGACGGTCTTGTCCTCGGCGAGGGCGCGCTTTGCGACCTTGCTGGCCTTGTCGTAGCCGATGGCCGGGTTGAGCGCCGTGGCGAGCGCCATCGACTGCTCGACGCGGTCGGCACAGTACTCCTCGTCGGCCTCCAGCTTGTGGACGAACTTCTCGCCGAACACCTCGGCCGTGTTCGAGAGGAGCTTCGCCGACTGGAGGAAGTTGTGGGCACAGACCGGCTTGTAGAGGTTGAGGTCGATCTGGCCCTCCGCGGCGCCCGCGGCGACGGCGGCGTCGTTGCCGACGACCTGCTTGTGGACCTGGTTGACCGACTCGGCGACGACCGGGTTGATCTTCCCGGGCATGATGGAGGAGCCGGGCTGGTTCTCCGGCTGGTCGATCTCGTTGAGGCCGTTACGCGGGCCCGACGCGAGGAGACGGAGGTCGTTGGCGATCTTGTTCAGGCTCCCGGCGATGGTCCGCAGTTGCCCGTGCGCCTCGCCCATCGCGTCGTGGGCGGCCTGGGCCTCGAAGTGGTTGTCGGCCTCGCGGAACTCGAGGCCGGTCTCCTCGCTGATGTACTCGGCGGCGCGAGCCGGGAACTCGGGGTGGGTGTTCAGGCCGGTCCCCGTGGCGGTCCCGCCGAGCGCGAGTTCGCCGAGGTGGTCACGGGTGGAGCCGGCGCGGCTGATCCCCTTCTCGACCTGCGCGCGGTAGCCGCCGAACTCCTGGCCCAGCGTGACCGGGGTCGCGTCCTGCAGGTGGGTGCGGCCCGTCTTGACGACGTCCGCGAACTCCTCCTCCTTCGCGGCGAGTTCCTCGCGCAGCGTCTCCAGCGCCGGGATGAGGTCGCGCTCGACCGCCTCGAGGGAGGCGACGTGCATCGCCGTCGGGATGACGTCGTTGCTGGACTGGCCGTAGTTGACGTGGTCGTTGGGGTGGACCTCTCGCGTCCCGATCTCCCCGCCGACGATTTCGGTGGCGCGGTTGGCGATGACCTCGTTGGCGTTCATGTTCGAGGAGGTGCCGCTCCCGGTCTGGAACACGTCGACCGGGAAGTGCTCGTCGTGCTCGCCGGCGATGACCTCGTCGGCGGCCTGCACGATGGCCTCGCCCTTCTCCTCGGGGATCAACTCGAGGTCGAGGTTCGCGCGTGCGGCGGACTTCTTGACGATACCGAGCGCGCGGACGAACCGGCGTCCGAAGCTGATGCCCGAGATGGGGAAGTTCTGGAGCGCGCGCTGGGTCTGTGCGCCCCAGTAGGCGTCCGCGGGCACCTGCATCTCGCCGAGACTGTCGCGTTCGGTCCGGTAGTCCTCGTCGTCGCTCATGGCTCGGCGCTCGCGGGGGAGGGGCTAAATCCCGTCGAAGTCGGCGGCGTTGGCCGTCGCCTGCCCCGCCGGTCCTCCGCTACACACAAGCGCCATCGTCCCGACTCCGGCGATATGTACGTCTCCAACGCGGTGCAGCCGATGGTCGAGGACCCGCCCAACGACCCCGTCGCGCTGGTCCTGCGGACCGACGACGACACCGACCCCGACGACATCGTGGCGGCCGTCGAGGCCCTGGGTGGCGATCACGAGCGCGACCTCGGGTTCGGCGACGTGCTCGTCACGGTTCCGGGCGACGCGGTGGCCGACGTGCTCGACATCGACGGCCTGTCGGCGGTCGAGACCGGCGCGCTCGCCGAGATGACCGACGCCGACGGCGCCGGCGAGGACGTGGAACTCGGCGAGGGCGACGATACTGTCTGAAAGTGCCTCATTCTACGAAAATGTAGAAATTTCGTTAATAATTCGTGTGATTGTAGAACTATACGCTTATTCTGACTCGAACTCCGCGTCCGCGTCCTCGAACTCCGCGGGCGTGTAGGTCTGGAGTTCCAGCGCGTGGATGTCGGTCGTCATGTGGCCATCGAGCGCGTCGTACACCATCTGGTGCTGGTTCACGAGCAGTTCGTCCTCGAACGCCGATGAGACGACGAGCGCTGCGAGGTGGTCGTCGTCGTGCTGGCCGCGGGCGCGGCGGACGCGCACGCGGGCCTCGGGGAGCGCGTCCCGGATGAGGTCCTCGACGTCGGCTGGGTCCATGGTCGGTCGTGGGTGCGGCGCGGGGATAAATCTCCCCTGAACGCTCCGTCACTATGTAAGGCTCCCTACATCAACGGCATCGTAGCCATGGATACCGAGTCGAACAGTCCCGTATGGAACGACGTACGTTTCTCAGAACGGTGGGTGCGAGCGCGGGGGCGCTCGCCGGCGCTGGTGGTGCCGGGTCCGCGGCGGCGAACGGGGACGGCGAGGCCGAACAGAACCCGACGCCGGTCGACGGCTCGGAGGCGTACGCCCCGAAGGTCAACGAGATCCGGTCGCCGCTCTCGGGCGTGCCCGAGGTGGTCGAGGCTGGCGAGACGCTCCGGGTGGAACTCGACGCGAACGCGGGACCGTTCGGGATGGTCGAGGCCCGTCTGGAGCCGAGTTTCGGTGGGTCAGCGGAGATAGGGCTCGACGGCGGCGAGCCCCTGGACGGCGCGACGAGTCGCATCTGGAACTCGGACGCCGAGGTCGAGGGCTCCGAGGCCCACGACGACGAGGGACAGTACGAGCAGGTCGTCGTCTTCGAGTTCGAGGTGCCCTCGCTGGACAGCAGCCCGGCGTTCACGCCCGACCTGTACGACCTCGTGGTCACGTGGGAGGCCAGCGTGACGAGCCCGACCGGCGGCGAGGACCGCCAGCCCCGCGCGGTGAGCGTCCGGGAGTCCATCCCCGAGACGCTGGACGTGGCGGTCATCGCCGACCCGCAGATCGGCGACCCGCGGGCGCTCCAGTCCGGCTTCACCGAGGCACAGGACGAGCAGTCGCCGGAGCCGTTCGTCCAGCGCGCGCGACGCGTCTTCGGTGACCGACCCGATAACCGGTGGGCCGCCACCCGCCGCGCCATCGCCGAGGTGAACGCGCTCGACCCGGATATCGTCCTGATGGCGGGTGACCTCTGTCTCGGCCAGGACGTGCCCGGGAAGTTCTACGCCGAGTTCGAGGACGCCTGGGACGTGATGAACCGGGTCCAGGCGCCGACGTTCATCACCTGCGGGAACCACGACGCCTACGTCCAGTCCGGCACCGACGGGAAGGCGCTCTACCGCGAGACGTTCGGGCCGCCATCCTACAGCGTCGCCATCGGTGACGTCGCGCAGGTCGTCGCCGTCGACACGTTCGACTGGTCGTACCTGGACCGGCTGGGCGCGAGCGCCGCGGTCTCGACGTACGGCGGGCAGGTCCGGGACGCACAGCTGGCGTGGCTCCGCGAGGAACTCGGCCGCGTCGCCGACACCGACCGCTCCGTGCTCGCGGTCGGCCACCACAACCCCTCCTGGGTGCCGGACCCGAAGAACCGGGCGTACGACGAGACGGACGGCGAGCCCGGCGCCGAGCAGTTCGCCCGCGGCGCCCGCATCGTCGACAGCGGGCAGCGCTGGACCGGGGAGAACGCCTTCGCGCTCCGGCGGCTCTTCGACGAGACCGGCGTGGACGCGTTCTTCTGCGGGCACTCCCACCAGGACCGCGTCGCGCGGTCGCTGGCGAACTGGAAGGATGCGCCCGAGGACGCGTACGTCGATGTCTACACGGCGGGCAATCCCGCCGACATCGTGGCCGCTCTGAACTCCCCCGACGCACCACCAGAACTGGGCTCACATTACGCGAGACAGACATACGAGAGCACGGGCGGAGAGACGACGGACCGCGTCGAGAACTATCCCAACCCCTCCGTCGAACGCGCCGCCCCCGGGACGGCCGACGCGGCGGACCTCATCGCCGACATCCACGACACCTCGAAGGGGACGCTGTACGTCAACGTCGCGTCCACGATGTCCTCGACGGGCGAGTACTGGGGCTACCGGCAGTTCGACTACGACACGACGGCCGGGGGGCTCGACCCCCAGCGGTTCCGGTACCCCGTCTCCCCGGGCTTCCTCGACGTGCGGGCCGTCAATCCGGGACGCTGGGACGCCTCGCAGGACGCGGTCGGGCTCTACTCCACGCCGTCGTACCTCCTGGGTGTGACCGACGAGGGCAGCGCGAACTCCCCGAACGGCCGGACCGTCACGGTCTCGAACGAGCAGACGGTGGCGCGGGAGGGCGCAGTGACCGTCTCGACGACGGCCGAGAACCCCACTGTCGAAGGCGGCACGGTCGTCTGGCGGCGCGATGCCGACCCGCAGACGGATATCAAGGTCGCGTTCACCGTCCCGCCCGGCGAGGAGACGAGCTTCACGGTCACCGGCGAGTCGCCGGGGCAGGGCGGCGGGCAGGGGCGATAGCCGACCTCAGGTCCAGCGGTCCAGTCCGGTCTGCGTGACGGCCTCCTCGATGCGCTCGAACCCGCGCTCGACCTCGTCGGCGGGCACCTCCCACTCCTCGGTGACGAACGCCTTCGCGGCCGCGATGTCCGGGTCGATGTCGGTGTCGAAGTCGGTGTCGTCGGTCACGTCGGGGTCGAGGAACAGCCCCCGGATGGCGTCCGTGTGCTCGACGTAGCAGTCCTCGGCCTCGAAGACGGCCCAGATGTCGCCGTGCTCGTTGAGCAGTTTGACCGCCGTCTTCGGGCCGATACCGGAGACGCCCTCGTTGAAGTCCGTCCCCATCAGGATGGCCGCGTCGACGAGCTGCGCCCAGGAGAGGTCGTGCTTCGCGAGGGTGGCCTCGAAGTCCATCAGCTCCGGGTCGCCCTTGCTCGTGAGCTGGCGCAGCGTGAGCGGTGCGCCCAGCAGGAGCGAGTCGTAGTCCTCCGTGCCGGCGTAGTCGACGGTCCCCTGCCGGGCCATGTACGCCGCCTGTGCCTCGCCCTCGGCGGGCGCCTCGATGACCGGCACGTCCAGCAGTTCGAGCAGCTCGCGGGTGGTCTGTCGGATGGTCTCGGTCAGGCGCTGGGTGCGCGATTCGAGGGTGGCGATGGTCGCGGCGTCGGCCCCCTCCTCGCGGGCGGTCTCGAGGTCGTCCTCGTACTGCTCGCGCTGCTCGCGGCGCTCGGCCACCTCGTCGGCCTTCAACTCGGTCGTCCCGCCGTCGAAGACGAAGACCGGCGTCACGTCGTGTTCGAGGAACTTCGGCAACCCCTGGACGGTCCCGATGAGGTTCGCCACCTCCTCACCCGTCGAGGTGGTGTACGCGCTCGTGCTGGTGAACTTGACCGTCGTCGTCAGGTAGCGGTAGAGCCAGTTGTGCGCGTCGACGGCGACGACACTCCCCTCGAGGTCGTCGAACGACACGTCCTCGATGACCGCCAGTTGCCGAAGGTCCGCGTTGCCCATTGACGCGTCGTTGGGGGGTGTCCGGCTTGAAGCCTGCGAGGGGGTCCCGGCGGCTCCGGGTCCGACCTCCCCCGCCGGCGCGATGGGGTCTGCGGCGACACCGGAGTACGAGGGCGTTCTCAGGCGTGCCGTTCGAGCAGTTCGTCCAGCCGCTCCAGGCCCTCCTCCAGATGCGCCGTCTCGTCGCCGAAGCCGAGCCGGAAGCGGTCGGGCTGGTCGAACGCCTCGCCCGGCGCCAGCACCACGCCGGCCTCCTCGACGACCCGCTCGCAGAACGACCGGCCACCGAAGAACCCGTCCGGCACCTCGATGAACGCGTTCACGCCGGTCTCGGGCTCGGTCCACGCCAGTCCGTGCCGGTCGACGAACTCGCGGACGAGTTCGTGGTTCCGGGCCGCCAGGTCGCGGCTCTCGGCCAGGATCTCGGCCTCCGTCTCCGGTTCCAGCGCCTGCTCGGCGACGCGCTGGGAGACCGCGGGCGGTGAGATGGTGGTGTAGTCCTTCCACTGGGCGGCGGCCTCGACCACCTCGCGCGGCCCGGCGACCCAGCCGAAGCGCAGGCCCGCGAGGCCGTAGGCCTTCGAGAGGCTGCAGGTGGAGACGCCGTACGGGCCGAGGCTGGCGGCCGGCGGCGGGACCTCGTCGGCGCCGGCGAACGGCCGGTACACCCCGTCACAGAGGAGGTACGCGCCGGCGTCCGCAGCGTGTTCGTACACCGCGCGGACACGGTCGGGCCGGTGGACCCGCCCGGTTGGGTTGTTCGGGTTGTTGAGTACCACGAGGGCCGTGTCCGGGCGGATGGCTTCGGCGACGGCCTCGGGGTCGAGCCGCCAGTCCGCCCCCGCGTCGAGTTCGACGCGGGTCACCGCGCCGAACGCCTCCGGGAGCGCGTGGAGCGACTGGTACGTGGGCGTGACGACGACGGCGTGCTCGCCCATGAGCGCGGCGAACGTGACGAAGTTGGCCTCCTGCGCGCCACAGGTCAGCAGCACCTCGTCGGCGTCGCGGTCGTAGCGCTCGCCGATATGGGCCCGGAGTCCGGGGTCCCCGTCGGTCGGGATGACGTAGCCGAAGTCCTCGGGAACGAGGTCGAAGCGGGTCGGGTCCAGCGGCCGCACGCCGGACTCGGCGAGCATCAGGTTGTCCGCCTCGTGGGCGGCGAACCACCGCTCCAGGGCGAACGGCTCGATCTGCATACCGGGGGCTCGGGGGCGGAGGACAAAACCGACTGGGGTCCGGCGGCCGGCCGCTCAGTCCTCGTCGGGCTCGACGTCGACGCGCCCGTGCATCTCGTTGACCATCAGCGAAGCGTCGTCGATGCTGATGGCATCGAGATCACCCTCGACGTCCTCGTCGTCGAGGAGCCCTCCGGTATCGAACGAATCGTAGTTATCGGGCTCGAACACGTCGGTCTCGCCCCCGTCGAAGATGCGGTCGACGGCATCCCCCTCGAGTTCGCCCTCCGCGTAGTCGTTGCCGTTCTTCGTGATGCTGACTGCCCCTGCGTCGGGGTCGGCGTCGTCGTCGGTGTCGACCAGTTCCACCTGCACGCGGTAGCGGTCGCTCGTCCCAGTCAGCGTCGCGTCCAGGCTGACCCGCTCCTCCGCGTCACAGGTCGCCGTGGCGGCGGCAGCCCACGGCGGCGGTCCCGGGCTCGGCCCGGTGGTCGAGGAGCCGATTCCCAGCAGACACTCGTCGGTCGTCACGGCGTGGCCGTTCGAGAGGTGGAACTGGTCGACCGTCCCGAGGCCCGCGAACCGCTGGTTCGCCGACATGACCGTGTAGACCGGGTTCGAGCCCGATGGCGGCGGGCCGGGGCTGGTCGTCGGGCGGCCGGTGTCAGTCAGCTCGAACCGGACCTTCCTGGCGTCGTCGGCCGGGTCGTCGCCGTCGATGCTCGCGCGGATCCGGACCGGTGAGGACGGGCTGGGCCCCGTGGTGTACTCGAACGTCACCGTCCCGTCGCCGCTGGTGTCGAGTTCCGCGGCCGACAGCATCCCGCTCCCGGACACGGTGTTCAGGTGGACCGCCTCGCCGTTCACGCCGCTCCCCGCGGGGTCGTTGACCCGGGCGGTGAACCGGTAGGTGGTGCTCGGCTCCAGGAGCTTCGCCCGGTCACCCGCGGCCGAGACGTAGGCGGGGGTGGCGGTCGCTGTGTCACCGACGCCGAGGCGGGTGATGCGGAGCTGGTAGGTCGCGCTCCCGGTCGAGTCGAACTCCAGCGTCACCTCGTTCGGCGTCCCGCTCCCCGTGTCCGTGTAGCGCAGCCCCGTCAGCTTCGACTCGTCGGCCACGTACCCGTCCCAGGCCGACTCGGGGAGGTTCGTCGGCAGCGTCAGCGTCGCCGGCGACCCCGTCGCGGTGACGGTCGTGTACCGGGTCGACGTGCTCACGGGCTCGATGTCGACCTTCGCCTGCCGTGCCTGCCGGCGGTACTCGCCCGAGAGGAGCACCAGCTGGATGCGGTTCCCGGAGACGAGTCCGCCGTCGGAGACCAGCCTCAGCTCGCCGTTGTCGAACTCCTTGACGAGCACGCCGTGTTCGAGCCGGTAGGTCGGCTCGGCAGCACGCCGGTACTCCGCCTCGAGCGACAGGAGCCGGGTGTCGAACCGGCGGGTCGACCCGTCCCAGTAGTCCGGGGCGGCCGACGCGCTGAAGCCGCTGAGTGCCACGCCGTCGACCATCCGCTCGCTCGTCGACAGCCGGCTCCGGGGCTCCGGCGGGTTCACCGCCACGGCCCGCGCCGGGTACGATGGCGAGGTCGCCAGCGTCACCGACTGGGTCGTCCCACTGCGGCCCGTCTCCTGCATCGTCTGCTGGAGCGCCTCCATCTCGCTCTCGAGCGCCTGCGAGTGCTCGAACTCGATCCGTTCGTTCTGGTGTGGAACCACGTCGGCCTGGTAGATGGCGAACGTGGTCATCGTCACCGAGAACATCAGCGCGAACCCGAGGACCTGCGTCGAGGCCCGGTCCTCGAACAGCGTCACGGTCGCTCTCCCGGCCCCCGCCCCACCAGGCGGCGGCCCCCGTCCCCGTTTCATCCTTGTGGCCACCATCGGCTCGTGACGGTTAAGCGTAGCGCCGTTCGACCCCCTCGAACCGCCTCACCGGGACGCTGACGGCCTCGAACGTACGTTCAGGTCCTCGGTACCGGCGTGATATATCCGGCTGTTCAAGTGCGGGCCGGCGGCGACAGGCCACGATGGCGGCGCGGTCGACGGTGCCCGCGAGCGTCCGCATCTCCGCTCGCAGCGTCTCGTTGTCCTGGTGCTCGAATCCTCGTTCCGGTGTGGGACCAAGTCGGCCTGGTACAGCGTGAACGACCCGGAGGCCGTCCGAGGTTCGTGAACGCTCAGTCGTCCTGGCGCTTGCGCATCTCCTGGCGGGTGAACTGTGGCTTGGCGCTGATGCCGCTCGGCTCCCGGAACGAGCGGTACAGGAGGAACAGCACGAGTCCGCCGGCGACCCCCGGCGCGACCGCCGAGACGGGTGTCGCGAAGGCGTAGAGGATGGCCGTCGAGAGCACCGTCCCCGTCAGCAGCAGTCCCAGCACGAGCCGTCGGGCGAGGGTGTCGAAGACCGCCTCCTCGTCCGAGACGGTCGCCTCGACCTCGAGGTCGCCGCGGTTGATGCGGTCGAGCGCGTCCTCCAGTTTCGGGGGGGTTCGGACCGCGGCGCGGGCGGCGTCGTTGACCTCCTCGGCGCGCTCGGTGAGGAACTCCCGGACGCTGGCCTGGACGTACCCCTCCTGCCGGAGGTAGTCGGTGGCGACTTCGATGAAGTCGAAGTCCGGGTCCAGCGTCACGCAGACACCCTCGACGACCGTCGCCACGCGCAGGACGAGCGCCAGGTTCGGCGGCAGCCGGAGCGGGAACTCGTAGATGGTGTCCTCGACCTGCTCGACGATCTGCTGGACGCGGTACTGCTCGATGTCCTCGCCGCGGGCGTCGGCGATGGCCAGCTCCATCACGTCGGCCATCACCTCGCGGTCGGCCTCGGGCGACAACGTCCCGAGCTCGATGAGCGTATCGAGGATGGCGTCGATGTCCTGGTCCGCGACGGCGATGTAGAAGTCGACGATCTTGTCCTGGACGAAGGCGTCGACCCGGCCGGACATCCCGAAGTCGTAGAACACGAGCGTCCCGTCGTCCTGCACGGCGAGGTTGCCGGGATGGGGGTCGGCGTGGAAGGTGCCGTCCGTGACGAGCATCTTCAGGTAGGCGCGCTGGAGCGTCTCCGCCAGCGCCGTCCGGTCGAGGCCGCGCTCGTCCAGTCCCTCCACGTCGGAGATCTTCGTCCCGGGGACGTACTCCATCGTCAGCACCCGGCCCGTGGAGCGCTCGGCGTCGACCGCCGGGATGCGGACCGCGGGCTCGTCGGCGAAGTTCGCGCGGATCTCCTCCAGCATCCCCCGTTCGCGTTCGTAGTCCATCTCCTCGCGGATGGTCTTCGCGAACTCGTCGGCGAGCGTCCGCATCGAGAACGAGCGGGCCTGGTCGATGAACCGCATCAGGATGGGCAGCGAGAACGTGATGACCCGGAGGTCGGCCTCGACCAGGGACTCGATGCCCGGCCGCCGGACCTTCACCGCGACCTCGCGGCGGCCGTCGGGGCTCCCCGCGACCGGTTCCGGGACCGTCGCCGTGTACACCTGTCCGAGCGAGGCCCCGCTGATGGGGTCAGTGTCGAACGACTCGAACGCCTCGTCGACGGGCCCCAGGTCCTCCTCGATGACCGGGCGAACGGCCTCCCAGTCGGCCGGCGGGACACGGTCCTGCAGTTGCTCGAACTCGTCGATGTACTCCGGCGGGAGGATGTCCGGCCGGGTCGAGAGGATCTGCCCGAGCTTGATGAACGTCGGGCCCAGCGTCAGCAGCGAGTCCAGCAGCTTCCGGGCCCGGCGGCGACGCGTCTCGGCGTCGACCTGCCGGGCTCGCCCGAACAGGAGGAACCGCCGCCGGTCTCGGGCGTACGCCAGCAGGAGCGGCAGGAACTGGTAGACGACGACGGGGAACCGGCGGTACGCGCGGAGGTTCACCACGCGCTTACGCGTCCTCGACAGGCACCCGCGTCTCGCCCGCCGCGCCCCGCTTCGGGAGCGTCACCGTGAGGACACCCCGGTTCATGGAGGCGGTGGCGCCCTCGTCGCCGGCGTTCGGCGGCAGCGGCAGCTCGGCGTCCAGGAACAGCGACCGGCCCTCCTCCAGGTACGAGAACTCCGCGGGGACGTCCTTGGCCCGACGGGCCTCGATGCGGAGGCGCCCGCCGTCGATGGAGACGTCCACCGTGTCCGCCGTGGCGCCGGGCAGGTCCATCACGACGCGGTGGGCATCGTCGCTCTCGAGCAGGTCCGCGAACACCGTCTCCGGGAGCTCGCGCAGGGCCTCGCGGAACGCGTTCATGCCCAGAGGTACGGCTCCGGGGGCGAAAAAGGCCCCGGAGCCGGAACCGCGCCACCGACCCGCCCGTGGCGGCTCCGCACGTCCGGAACGCCCGTTCCAGCCCCGCGACGATGCAGGGGCGGCTCCCGGTGTCGTCCGTGCGAATGGATACCAAGTGGCCAGAAGGTACTTAGAGAACCGGCAGTAATCGCTGGTTGATCACGGATGAGCACCTACACCGCGGCGGGCGACCGCATGGCGGCCGACGGCCGGGCGGTGGTGCTGGTGCGGAACGGAACGACAGAGCCCCGGAGCGCGACGGTCGTCATCGACGGCGCCGAGTCCGCGACACGGCACGCCGCCCTCTCGCCCGGCGAGGTCGGTGTCGTCGCGGCCCCCGCCACCGGCCAGGTCGTCGCCGCGGTCCACACGGACGACGCCTCGGCCTCGTTCTCGTTCGACCCCGAAACGGCGTCGGCGCCGCCCCTGTTCGCGCTCCGTCCGGGCGGGGTCCTCGTCTCGTCGGGGTGACACCGTCACCGCGCCGGGGCCCGGCCCGGCTCCGCGAGTGTCACTCACCGAGCGTGACGGCCTCGTGAGCGGCGTTCCGCAGCGCGTCCGAGCGACCGTGGGTCCCCGGGGCGATGGCCAGCGTCCGGCAGCCGCGCCGGGCCGCCAGCTCCAGGACGGGCTTGAAATCGGTGTCCCGGGAGGCGACCGCGAGCACGTCGCAGTCGCCGTCGGTGACGGTCGTGGCGGCGTCCACGGCGAGCTTCACGTCCACGTCCCCGCTGGTGATGACGACCTCGTACCCCCGGGCCTCGGCGGCCTGGATGAGCCCCGAGGAGGCCTGCTCGTCGAGGTAGACGCGGGTGATGACGGGCCGCCCCATCGCGGCGGCGGCCGCCCGGACCTCGTCGAGGTCCGTGTCGAACTCGCTCCGGAGGACGTTCGGACCGTCGACGAACAGCGCGACGCGGTCCGTGCCGCCGCCGAACAGTCCGTCGAGGAGTCCCATCGCCGACGGATGCGGGACGGGTGGGCATAGCGCTGGCGGTCCCCCGGCGGCGCGGGCCCGCCCCCAACCCACCGTGTCGCCGCGCGGTCGTCGTGTTCGACCATCCTTATGGGGGCGCCCCGAACAGGACCCCCAATGGCAGCCGCGCTTCCGCCGGCGCCGGTCGTCACCGCCTCCGAGTTCCTCGTTCTCGTCCAGGAGAGCGGTGGCGCCATCATCGAGGAGACGCTCATCCAGCTCCTGCCCGTCTTCATCATCGCCGCCGGGGTCGGTATCTTCGTCGCCAAGGTCGGCCGGTTCCCCTACACTATCGCCCTCCTGCTGACCGGCCTCGTGCTGTCGGTCCTCGCCACGACGACCGGCCAGTTCGGCCGGCTCATCGACATCCGGCTCTCGGACGAGCTCATCTTCCTCGTCCTGCTCCCGCCGCTGCTGTTCGAGGGCGCCGCGACGACCGACCTCGAACGCCTCCGGCGCAACATCGTCCCGGTCCTGACGCTCGCGGTCCTCGGCCTCGCCATCGCCGTCGTCCTGCTGGGGGTCGTCGGGACCTACGTCTTCGGCGCGGTCGCGCCCGGGTTCACGCTGCTGCTCGCGCTGCTGTTCGCCTCGATGGCCCTCCCGACCGACCCGGTGAGCGTGCTGGCCCTGTTCGAGGAACTGGGTGCGCCCGAGCGCCTGAGCGTCCTCGTCGAGGGGGAGAGCCTCGTCAACGACGGCGTCGGCGTCGTCCTGTTCTCGACGTTCCTCGTCCTCGTCGAGGAGGGGGCGCCGACGAGTCGGCTGTTCGACCCGGCCGAGATCGCCCGCATCGTGCTCGACGTCGCCGTCGTCTCGCTGGGTGGGCTGCTGGTGGGACTCCTGACGGGCTACGCCGTCTACAGCGTGATGCGCGAACTCGACGAGCACATGACCGAGATCGTCCTCACGTTCGTGCTCGCGTACGGGTCGTTCGTCCTGGCCGAGCACTACCTCCACGTCTCGGGCGTCATCGCCACGGTCGTTGCCGGCCTGTTCATCGGCAACCGCGGCGCCGACTACGCGATGAGCCCGCAGACGAAGGTCAGCATCTTCAACTCGCTGGAGACAGCCGCCTTCCTCGTCAACACGTTCATCTTCATCATGATCGGCGTGACGACGCCGGTCGATACGCTGGCCGCCCACGGCCGGCTCATCCTGCTCGCCATCCCGCTCGTCCTCCTCGTCCGCGCGGCCATCGTCTACCCGCTCACGGCGCTCACCAACCAGTTCGTCGAGCCGACGGTCTCGACCGCGTACCAGCACGTCCTCGTCTGGGGTGGCCTCCACGGCTCCATCCCCATCGCGCTGGTCCTGGGCCTGCCGCGCACGCTGGCGTCGGGCGCGCCGTTCCCGCTCCGCGAGGAACTCCGCGCGATGGTGTTCGGCGTCGCGGCGTTCTCGCTGGTCGTCCAGGGCCTGACGATGTCGAACCTGCTCGACCGGCTCGGCGTCGTCACCCGCTCGGAGGCGACGGAGCTGTACGAACTCCTCCTCGGGCGCGCCCGAGCGGTGGACGAGGCGCTGGAGGCCGCCGAGCGACTCCACGCCGCCGGCGAGATCCCCGACGCGGTGTACGAGGACTTCACCGCCGAGTACGAGCGCGAGAAGGCGGACCTGAACCGTACCATCTCGGCGCTCCTGAGCGAGCAGCCGGACCTCGCACGGGAACAGCTGCTCGCGGGCGAGCGGCAGGTGCTCCAGCACGAGAAGTCCGCCATCATGGACGCCATGCGCAGGGGCGTCGTCAGCGACGACGTCGGCGAGCGGTTGCTGGAGGAGACCGACCTGAAACTCGACCGCGTCCGCGACGGGGAGAGCACTGTCGCCGGCTCCGAGGAGGGGTACACGGAGTTCTGGCGCCAGCGCGCGGCGGAGTACGGCCTCGAGTCCGAACTGGAGGCCGAGGCGGCCGAGGAGGCGGCCCTCAAGGGAGGCCCCGACGGCGAGGACGCCGAGACCGACCCTGGGGACGAGGCGTGAGCGGACTCCCTACGTCGCCGTGTAGCCGCCGTCGTTGAGGTAGACCGCGCCCGTACAGTACGCCGAGGCCGGCGAGGCCAGGAACAGCGCGAGTCCCTTCAGGTCCTCCGGGTAGCCCAGTCGGCCGAGTGCGGTCTCCCGGCGCATCTGGTCCTGGACCGGCTCCATCCCGGGAGCGTCCTCGCGGAGCATCCCGCCGCCGATGCCCGTGTGGATCCAGCCCGGCGCGATGGCGTTGACGCGGATGTCCGGCCCGAGTTCGACCGCGGCCTGCTTCGTGAACTGGACGACGCCGCCCTTCGAGGCGACGTAGGCCGAGAGGCCGGGCGTCTCCGTTCCCACGAGGCCCAGCACCGAGGCCGTCGTGACGATGCGGCCGCCTCCGTCGTCCTTCATCGCCGCGGCCGCCTCGCGCACCGTGAGGAAGACGCCGTCCAGGTTCACGTCCATCACCTCGCGCCAGTGCTCCAGCGACTGGCTGTGGACAGGGTTGAACAGCCGCCCGATACCGGCGTTGGCGAAGGCCACGTCCAGCCCGCCGAAGGCGTCGACCGTCGCGTCGACGGTGTCGCGCACGTCGTCCTCGTCGGTCACGTCGCACGCGATTGCACGCACGTCCGCGCCCGTCGCGTCCGCGATGTCGCTGGCGACGGACTCGGCGCCCTCGGCATCGATGTCCGCGAGCATCACGTCGGCGCCGGCCTCGGCGCACGCCTCGGCGTACGCCGTCCCGATGCCGCTGGCCCCACCGGTGACGAGCACCGCGTCGCCGTCGAGCGAGAAGGCCGCCAGTACACCGTCCGCTGCCGGAACGTCGTCTCGTTCCATGCGTCGCCCTCGGGTGCCCGGGGTTTGGTCGTTTGGCCGCGGATGCGCGGGTCGGGGTCAGGGTCGGGTGCGGGCCCAGGCCGCGCCGGCGGCGACGACGAGCAGGCTGCCGACCACCAGCGGAGCCACCACCAACAGCGGGTGCCACGGTTCGCAGCCGTCGCAGTTGACCTGCGCGGCGACGGTGAGGTGCGTGTACGCACCGTAGCCGGCCACCGCGGCACCGAGCAGTCCGAGGAGCCAGGAGAGCAGGCGGCTCCGGGTCAGGGGGCTGTCGCCGTTCGCGTCCGGGGTCGGCGTCTCGGCCATTGCCGGGTCCACGACACGCGACGGAAAAGGCCTTCTCCAGACACGAACAGCCGCTCGGGTGACGATGCGGACGGACCGGGCTCCGGACGACCCGTCGACGGCGCGCGCGAGGACGGAGTCGCCGGTCCGGCCGCCCGCGAGCGGAACCGATTTGCCTCCGGGCGGTGTCGGCGGCGATATGCCGCTTCGAACGCCGCCCCTCCGTGCGCTACACGCCGACCGGGGCGCGAAGTTCACCGAGTTCGGCGGGTGGGACATGCCCGTCGAGTTCGACTCCATCAGGACCGAACACGACGCCGTCCGCGAGTCGGCGGGACTGTTCGACGTCTCGCACATGGGCGAGATCGTCGTCAGCGGCCCCGACGCGACGGCGCTCACGGACCGCCTCGTCACCAACGACGTGGCCGCGTTGGACCCCGGCCAGGCCGTCTACGCCGCCATCACGGACGCGGACGGTGTCATGCACGACGACACCGTCGTCTATCGCCTCCCCAAGGACGAGACGCACCGTGCGGCGGATGAGGCGCCGGCGTACCTGTTCGTCCCGAACGCCGGCCACGACGAGTGGGCCCACGGGCGCTGGTGCGACTACCGCGACGAGTGGGGGCTGGAGGCGACCGTCGAGAACGTCACCGACGACTGGGCCATGTTCGCCCTGCAGGGGCCCGACGCCGAGGCGCACCTGCGGGACGTGGCCGACGGCAGTTCGCCGGACCTCGGCCGGTTCGAGATGACCGGCGACGCCGTCGCCGGCGTCGACTGTCTCATCGCCCGCACCGGCTACACCGGCGAGGACGGCTTCGAACTGCTCGTCCCGTGGGGCAAGGCGGAGATCGTCTGGGCCGCGCTCACGGGAGTCGACGGCGACGACGGCGAGGATGAGGGCTCGGGTGCCCAGCCCTGCGGGCTCGGCGCGCGCGACACGCTCCGCATCGAGGCCGGCTTCCTCCTCGCGGGCCAGGACTTCCACCCCGAGGACGAGCCCCGGAACCCCTACGAGGCCGGCATCGGCTTCGTCGTCAAGCTGGACACCGAGTTCGTGGGTCGGGACGCCCTCGAACGGGTCGACGCGGAGGGCGTGGACGAGCAGTTCGTCGGCTTCCGGCTGGTCGAGCGCGGCGTCCCCCGGAACGGCTACGACATCACCAACACGGACGGGAAGGTCATCGGGACCGTCACCTCGGGCACGATGAGCCCGACGCTGGACGAACCCATCGGGATGGGCTACGTCCCGGTCGACTACGCCGACCCCGGGACGACGATCCGGGTCGTGGTGCGCGGCCAGCAGAAGAAGGCTCGCGTGCAGACGCTACCCTTCCTGAACGGATAGATTTCTAGCAATTGGGGATTTTGATTGTTAGGGCGCGCTTTAAGAATATTATCTCTATATTAATCGAAAATGTCTGTGTTAGATGGCTTATAATTACGAAACACAGAAACAGCTACGAAGCCCTCGCGCTCTCGACCACCCGCGGCTCGCTGCGCTCCTCGCTTCGGTCGCTTCGCTCCCTTCGCTGCGGTGCTTACCTCGCCGGGGGTGGGTCGAGAGCGCTCGCCCTTCGATTCCGCCAGGAGATTCCCGCCCCGGCCGAGCGTTCGCGCGTGGTGGTTCCAGCGGAGCACTAGCGTCCCCACACCTCCCCGCGCTCGCGCCGAAGTGTTCCGACCCCCTCGCTTCGCTCGGGGTCTCCACAGCGGGGGCGCGAGCGCGCTTCCTGGTCTCGGAACCAGCCGGGCGACGCAGCTGCTCGCCTGGTGTGTGCTCCCTCCGTCAGTCCAACTGGCGCGCGCTGGTGGTCGGCACCTGCCCCTCACGAGCGGCTTCATGCCGCGAGCACCACGGGCGGGTGCCGACCATCTCTAAGCGCGCGAGGGTCGAGAAGCGCAGCGCTAGCGAGCATCGGAGACGGCTGGGGAGGAACGAGGCCTACGGACCCGACTGACGAACCATCCTGGCGGACTTCCGAAGGTGAGCCGAGCGCAGCGAGCGAGAAGCCGTCAGAGCTCGTCTCTGACGGAAGTCGAGCGGGTGAGGGCTTCGGGAGCAGTCTCGCTGTGGTCGCACGCGCCTGAACCAGAGGACGGGTGAGGGATTCGGTAGCGATTGCGTCGATTTCGGACACACGGAGCGCGACGCGCCCGCGGAGTTATTTGCCGACGATTTTATCCGACGAGAACGCTCGATATGCTGTATGAACCGCCCCCATCGGCCGATGGAGCCCTCCAGCGGGTCCGCCTGGTTCCTCGGATTCCTCGGGTTCCTCGTCCTCGGCGTCGCCGTGGCGGCCGTGATGGCGAGTACCGACTCGGCCGGCGCCGTCTTCGCGTTCGTCGTGGTGGTGGTCGCAGTCTCTGCGGGACTCCTCCACCGGTACGCCGGGTCCTGACCGGTGGCTGCCAGGCACCGTCCCCCGAACCACAGCCTACGTCAGGTGTTACCCACGACTACACTCGTGGGCTTGTCAGTGGACTTCCGGTCTGTCCACTACTCGTGGTAGGCGAAAAGTCGCCGTTCCCGTTCAGCGTCCCTGACTTCAGGGCCACCTGACAGTTGGCCCGTCCAGCGCCAGACTTGAGCCACCGCTGGACTAACTTCCACGCCACGTTCCGCGCCGCGTTGTAATCTGCGTGCAATTTCTTCCCACAGTTCATGCACTCGAACTCGTTCCCGTCACGATTGTCCTCGTGCGTGAACCCGCACTCCGAGTGACTGCACCGCTGGCTCGTGTACTGCGGTGTCACGTCATCTACAAGCATACCGTACTCTTCGGCCTTGTACACGACGAATTCCTGAAGTTTGTTGAACGCCCACTGCTGGAACTTCTTCCCGTTCGAGATACGACTTCGAATCTGCTTCAAGTTCTCGAACGCGAGAGCGTCACAGTCGAACCGACGAGCTTCCAGCACGATGGCGAGCGCGATTCGATGCAAGTAATCCTCGCTCCAGTTGGCGAACGAGCTGCCAATACGTTGAATCGTGAGATGCGCCGAGCGCGTCCCCGTTTCTTGCAGGCCACCGCGAACGCGCTCGTACTCGTCGCGCTTGTGGTTCAAGAAATCAGCGTTGCCGTAGAACGCGCCCGTACTCGTGACCGCCAAGTACCCGTTGACGTTCAGGTCGACGCCGAGAACCGTTCCGTTCTCGACTGCCGACGGATTCGTCTCCGGTTCCTTCTGGAAGTTCACGTGCAAGTAATACGTCCCGTCGCGCTCGTGGAGTGTCGCGCTCGATTTTTCCCACGCGTCGGCCTCCCAGTACGTCTCGAAGGGCGTTCCCTCCTGATCGTCGGGGAAGACGTACTCGGCGGTCACCCGGCCGTCCGTGGTGGACAGCGTGCAGTGGTCGTCGTTGAACGTGATGGTGCGCCGGTCGTAGACGACCACGCTCCCGCGGAACGTGGGTTTGCTGATGTCTTGGTCTTCCTCGAAGTAGAGCTCTTTGCACGAGGAGAGAGCTTCTGCCGCGAGCGACCGGGCGGCTTGGACGTGGTTAGCGGTGAGGTCGGTTGCCTCACGCACGTCGTGGTACGTGGCGTCGTTGAGCGTGGATTTGCTCGTCTCGATGTTGGCTGGTGTGTCGCTCCACCCGTAGTCAGCGACATGTTGTGCTGCCTGTCGGAATTGGTCGAACGTCTCGCCGAGTCGGCTCTCGCCGTCTTCGTCGAGTACGTCGAGTTTGACCTGACAGTCCCGATTCAGTACCACGTCTCAAATCCTGGAAATCTGTTATTTATTTGTTTCGGGTCGGGTTGGAGAGTCGGACTGCTGTTGTTCGCGGGTAGCGTAAGTGGAGTGTTGACTTCCCCAGCAGCTGAAGCCGTGGGTTTCCGTCTCGAAATATCTATCCCCTGCCCACACAACCCCCGCGTATGAGCTTCGAGGTGCCCGAGGACTGCCGGTATCTGGAGACCCACGAGTGGGTCCGGCTGGAGGATGGAACTGCCCGCGTCGGCATCTCCGACTTCGCACAGGACGAACTCGGCGACGTCGTCTTCGTCGAACTCCCCGCCGAGGGCGACACTGTCACCCAGGAGGCCGACTTCGGCGTCATCGAGTCCATCAAGGCGGTCTCGGACCTGTACGCGCCCGTCTCCGGGACCGTCGCGGCCGCCAACGAGCGGCTCGTCGACGAGCCGGAACTCGTCAACGAGGACCCGTTCGGTGACGGCTGGATGCTCGAACTGGAGGACGTCGACGAGGGCGAACTGGACGCGCTGCTGTCGCCAGACGAGTACCGCGACCAGATCGAGTAGCGGCCGCCGCCGGCCTGAACGCACGGTCACGTCACCAGCCGAACCGAAGGGGTTGTTATCGCCGGACCGTAATCCCGGACAACCCGATGTTCACGCCGCCGACCGACTCTCGATTCGCGGGGGGACCCGATGCGTAGCGACGAGCGCGGCAGCCCGTTCGCACCGCACACCGCCGAGGAGACCGAGGCGATGCTCGACGCCGTCGGCGTCGCCGACGAGGAGGCGCTGTTCGACGTGCCCGACGCCGTCCGGTTCGACGGCGAGTTCGGCATCGAGCCCCGAAGTGAGCGCGCCGTCCGCGAGGAGGTGGGCGCGACCCTCGCGCGCAACGAGGACCTGACCGAGTTCCTCGGTCGCGGGCACTACGCCCACTACGTCCCGTCGATGGTCGCGCATCTCTCGGACCGCTCGGAGTTCCTGACCAGTTACACGCAGTACCAGCCGGAGGTGGCACAGGGGTTCCTGCAGGCCTTGTTCGAGTACCAGTCGATGCTGGTCGAGCTGACCGGGCTCCCGGTGGCGAACTGTTCGATGTACGACGCGGCGACGGCGCTGGGCGAGGCCGCCACGCTCGCGAGTCGCGTGCGCCAGACCACGGGGACGCGCGTGCTGGTGCCCGAGCATCTCCAGGAGGGCCGGCGCGCGGTGCTGGAGAACTACATCACCGGGAGCGACCTCACGGTCGAGTCGTATCCGATGGCCGACGGTAACGCCGACCTGGACGCGCTCGCAGAGCAGGTCGACGACGAGACGGTGCTGCTGTACGCCGAGAACCCGACCGTCCGGGGCTGCATCGAGGAGTCGCTGGCCGACCTCGGGACGCTGGCCGACGAGCACGAGGCGCTGTTCACGCTGGGCTCGGACCCCGTCGCGCTCTCCGTGCTGGAAGCGCCCGCCGAGGTGGGCGCCGACGTGGTCGTCGGCGACTGCTCGCTCGGGCTGCCGACGGCGTACGGGATGGGGCTGGGCCTGTTCGCCTGCCGGGAGGAGTTCCTCCGGCAGGTCCCCGGCCGGCTGGTCGGGGCGAGCGAGGACGATGCCGGCCGGCGGGCGTACACGCTCACGCTCCAGACGCGCGAACAGCACATCCGCCGGGAGCGTGCCACCTCCAACATCTGTACGAATCAGGCGTGGGTGGCGCTCCGCGCGGCGATGCACGTCGCCTCGCTGGGGCCCGGCGGCCTGCGCGAGCTGGCCAACGACTGTGTGCGGTACGCCCGCGACCTCGCGGCCGAGCTGGACGACGTGGTCGGCCTGCGGGCGCCGGTCCACGACCGCCACCACCTGCGCGAGTTCACCGTCCGGACCGACCAGCCCGCCGGTGCCGTCGCGGCGGACCTCGCCGCGGAGGGCTTCGCGGTCCACACGCTGGACGACCACCTGCTGCAGGTCTGCGTGACCGACGCGAACGCCGACGCGACCGACGACCTCGTCGCTGCGTTCGAGGAGGTGGCCCGATGATCTTCGACCAGGCACGCTGGACGGACGACGACGGCGAGCGCTACGAACCGCTGCTCTCGGAGAAGCGCTCGCGCGAGGTCGAGCCGAGCGACGACGACCCGCTGCCCGACGACCTCACGCGCGAGTCGCTGGAACTCCCCGACGCCTCCGAGCCGGAACTGGCCCGCCACTACACCCGGCTCTCGGAGATGAACTACGGCGTCGAGAGCGGGCCCTTCCCGCTCGGGTCCTGTACGATGAAGTACAACCCGAAGTTCACCGAGGACATCGCGGCCGACCCCGCGGGCCACGTCCACCCGGACCGGCCAGACGGGTCGGTGCAGGGCGTCCTCGAACTGCAGTACCGCCTGCAGGACTACCTCGGCCGCATCGGCGGGATGGACGCCGTGACGCTCCAGCCCCCGGCCGGCGCCGCGGGCGAGTTCGCGGGCATCCTCGTCGCGAAGGCGTACCACGAATCGCGCGACGACGACCGCAGCGAGGTCGTCATCCCCGACTCCGCCCACGGGACCAACTTCGCCAGCGCGGCGATGGCGGGCTACGACGTGGTGAACCTCCCCTCCGGTGACGACGGCCGCGTGAATCTGGAGGCACTGGAGGCGGCGCTGTCGGAGGAGACGGCGGCGCTGATGCTGACGAACCCGAACACGCTGGGCCTGTTCGAGCGCGACATCGAGCGGATCGCCGAACTGGTCCACGACGTGGGGGGCCTGCTCTACTACGACGGGGCGAACCTGAACGCGCTGCTCGGCCGGGTCCGCCCCGGCGACATGGGCTTCGACGTGATGCACTACAACGTCCACAAGACGTTCGCCACGCCCCACGGCGGCGGCGGCCCCGGCGCGGGCCCGGTCGGCGTCGTCGAGGAACTCCGCGAGTTCCTGCCGGACCCGCACGTGCGCGCGGTCGAGGACGATGATGCCGACGGCGGGACGCGCTACGAGACCTACACCCCCGAGCGGTCCGTCGGGAAGGTCCACGGCTACCAGGGCAACTGGCTCGTCCTCGAGAAGGCCTACGCGTACATCGCGCGCCTGGGCGACCCCGGGCTCGCGGACGCCAGCGCGAAGGCCGTCCTCAACGCGAACTACCTCGCCGAGCAGGTCGAGTACGAGACGCCGTTCGGCCCGTTCCACCACGAGTTCGTCGCGAGCGCCGGCGAGCAGGACGCCGCCGACGCGGCCAAGCGGATGCTGGACTACGGGGTCCACCCGCCGACGACGAAGTGGCCGGAGATCGTCAGCGAGGCGCTGATGACCGAGCCCACGGAGGTCGAGAGCCGCCGGACGCTCGACCAGCTCGCCGACGCGTTCAACGCCGTCCACGCCGAGGACGACGAGACCCTGGAGGCCGCGCCGGAGCGGACCGCGGCCCGACGCATCGACCAGGTGACTGCGGCCCGCGAACCGCGGCTCTCCTGGCAGGCGCTGGACCGCGAGGAGTGAGCCGATAGCCCCCTGTTCTCTGATTCCGCCGGTCTCCGTAGCGACAGCGCCCGAAACGGTGGTCCAGCTGTGGGTGGAGGCTCTCGCCGCGGGGCAGATTTCGTATCGTAGTTATCGGTTTACGAGTTCTCGGTGCGAACCGCCAGATGTGTCTGGAATCTGTAGGGTATCGCGGAAATCCCTGGATTACGGCTCCAGCACGACCCGGAACCGGGTCTCATTCGCCATCATCCGGTCGTATGCCTCGCCGGCGTCGGCGAGGTCGTTGGTCTCGATCTCGGGTGTCACGTCCCGCAGGGCGGAGAACTCCATCGTGTCCTGTGAGTCGCGCGCGTGACCCGAGCCCCAGCCCCCGACCGAGGCGCGGTTGCCGACCAGCCCCTGCACGTCGACGGACACCTCCTCACCGGGGACGCCGACGGCGACGAGTTCGCCGTTCCGGCCGAGGCCGCCGACGGCCGACTCGATGGCCGGCGCCGACGGCGCGGTTCCGAGGACGACGCGTGCGCCGCCGAGTTCCTGCAGCCGCTCGGCCGGGTCCTCGCTGCTCGCGTCGACGAAGTGGTCCGCGCCCAGCTCCAGCGCGAGGTCGCGCTTGTCGGCCGACCGCGAGAGGGCGACCGTCTCGAACCCCATCCGATGAGCGTACTGGACCCCGAGGTGGCCCAGGCCGCCGATGCCCTGGACAGCCACGAGGTCGCCCGGGCCCGGGCCCGTGTTCCGGAGCGCGTTGAACGTCGTGATACCGGCACACAGCAGGGGTGCGGCGTCGACAGCATCGAGGTCATCGGGGACGGCAGCCAGCGCCTCCGCGGGTACGGTCGCGTATTCTGCGTAGCTTCCGCCGGACTACGTCCGGCGACGTTCGCGCTCGCTCGTCTCGCGCTCACCGCCGTCGTAGGTGAGCCCCGTGATGTCGCTGTTCTCACACCCCTGGAAGTCCCCACGGCGGCAGGGCTCGCACTCGAAGCAGTGGCCGCCGTGCCAGCCCGCGCCGACGCGGTCGCCTTCGGTCCACTGTGAAACGCGCTCGCCCACGGCGTCGACGCGTCCGGCGATCTCGTGGCCCGGAACCCGGGGGTAGGAGATGCCCGGATAGGTGCCCTCCTTCACGAACGCGTCGCTGTGGCAGATGCCACAGGCCTCGACCGCGACCCGGACCGCCTCCGGGCCGGGGTCGGGCACGTCGCGCTCGACCAGTTCGAACTCGCCGCCCGCCTCCGGGACCTGCACCGCGCGCATCTGTTCGGTCATCGTCCGGGATAGCGGGCGCGACGAGGGTGGGTGTGTCTCCCGGCGACCGACGGGGGCTACCGGAACGAGAATGAGGGTGGGGCCGTCGAGTCCGGTCAGGCGTCGACGCCGGTATCGACGGCGTCGCCGATGCGGACGAACCCGTAGTCACACTCCCCGCAGTGCCACTTGACCTTCTCACCGAGGTGGAGCTCCGTGCTCGCCGCGCGCCAGAACGTCCGCTCCTCGCCGCAGTCCGGGCAGTATCGCTCCGTTTCGAGGCTCATGCACCCGTCTCGGACCGCGTCGCTGTTGAAGCTACTGGTCCGTCCGAACCGGTGGTCGCCGGGACCGACCGGGTTGCGCCGAGGGCGTAAACCACATACGACGATACCGAACGGTTCCCGGCGAGCGGCCGGCGGCGAAGAGCGCCCGGTGGCAAACGATGCCTGGCGGCGGCGACGCCGCGGCGTCCGGCGGTCCGGACTTCGGACACGCCAAGCGTTACGTCCACTGCCGCGAAATACACGCTAGCGATGATGTCATCCATGCCCGCAGCGGCATCTGTCGCCGGACTCGTCCTGTCGACCGTACCCGGCATCGGTGTCGAACTGGGGCAGACACAGGTCACCGCCATCGGCATCTGTCTGATCGTGTTGCTCCTCGTGGGGTCGGGGTTCTTCTCGTCGTCGGAGATCGCCCTGTTCTCCCTGCCGAACCACCAGATCGATGCGATGGTCGAGCGGGGGCTCCCCGGTGCGCAGGCGGTGAAGACGCTCAAGGAGGACCCCCATCGGCTGCTCGTGACCATCCTCGTCGGGAACAACATGGTCAACATCACGATGTCCTCCATCTCGACGACCATCGTCGGCTTCTACTTCGACGCGGGCACGGCGGTCATCGTCTCCTCGCTCGGCATCACGTCGATGGTCCTGATATTCGGCGAGAGCGCCCCGAAGTCCTACGCCGTCGAGAACACCGAGGTCCACGCACGGCGTGTCGCCCGGGGCCTGAAGGTCGTCGAGAAGGTGCTGTGGCCGCTCATCACCCTGTTCTACTACCTGACGAGCGTCGTGAACCGGATCACCGGCGGCAACGCGTCCATCGAGTCCTCGTACGTCACGCGCGACGAGCTCCGGAACATGATCAGGACCGGCGAGCGCGAGGGCGTCCTCGACGAGGAGGAGCGGCAGATGCTCCAGCGCACGCTGCGGTTCACCGACGCGACGGCCAAGGAGGTGATGACGCC
This sequence comes from Haloglomus litoreum, assembly GCF_029338515.1. Taxonomy (GTDB): domain Archaea; phylum Halobacteriota; class Halobacteria; order Halobacteriales; family Haloarculaceae; genus Haloglomus; species Haloglomus litoreum. Next base: position 1,427,593 of record NZ_CP119988.1, read on the forward strand.
CCGCCTCGACATGGCAGCGGTTTCCAGCGAGGCGACCGTCCAGGAGGCCATCGAGCGGTGCATCCAGTCCGGGCACGCACGCCTGCCGGCCTACGAGGGGTCGCTGGACAACGTGATCGGCGTCTTCGACATCCGGGACCTGGAGGCGGCGGACTACGACACCTTCGCCGACCTCGAGGTCGGCGACGCGGTCAGCCCGACGCTGCACGTCCCGGAGTCGAAGAACGTCGACGAACTCCTCTCGGAGATGCGGCGCAACCGGATGCACATGGTCATCGTCCTCGACGAGTTCGGTGCGACGGAGGGCCTCATCACGATGGAGGACCTCACCGAGGAGATCGTCGGCGAGATACTGGTCGGCGACGAGGAACACCCAATCGAGTTCGTCGACGACACGGAGGCGCTGGTCCGGGGCGATGTCAACATCGACGTGGTCAACGAGGCGCTCGATATCGATCTCCCGGAGGGCGAGGAGTTCGAGACCATCGCGGGCTTCATCTTCAACCGCGCCGGCCGGCTCGTCGAGCAGGGCGAGGAGTTCGACGACGAGCACGTGACGCTCCGAGTCGAACGGGTCGAGGACACCCGCATCCGGAAGGTCCGGGTGACCGTCGACCGCGACGCCGCCGGGCCGGCCGGGGCGGACTCGCCGGCCGCCGGGGGTGACATCGACTGACTGGGTGACGGGGCGGGGGCTGCCCGCCGACCGGCGGCATCGACCGACCGGCGGCCGTCGCGCGACTGGGCTCGTGGCGTGACAAACGATTTGAACGGCAGCCACGAGACCGTAGGTATGTACGACACCATCCTGCTCCCGTTCGATGGCAGCGAGGGGGCGGCCGAGGCGCTCCACCACGCCGGCGAGATCGCCCACTGGGCCGACGCGACCATCCAGGTGCTCTACGTCGCCGACACGGCGCGCGACAGTGTCACCGTCGTCGAGGGCCGGACCGTGGATGCGCTCGTGCGGGAGGGCGAGAGCGTCGTCGAGGAGGCGGCGAAGACCCTCGACACGCTCGGTGTGGAGTGCGAGACCGACGTCGTCCAGGGGAACCCCGCTCCGACCATCGCCGAGTACGCCGAGCGCTACGAGCAGGACCTCGTCGTGATGCCGACACACGGCCGCGAGGGGCTCTCGCGGTACCTCATCGGGAGCGTGGCCGAGAAGGTCGTCCGGCTCTGCTCGGTGCCCGTCCTCAGCGTCCGGATGCAGGAAGACGAGACGCTCACCTTCCCGTACGAGCGCATCCTGGTCCCGACGGACGGGAGCGATGCGGCGATGTACGCTGCCGAGCACACGCTCTCGCTCGCGGCCGCGCTCGACGCGACCGTCCACGTCTGCTCGGTCGTGGACGACGCCGCCCTCGGGCTGGATGTCAGGTCGGCGCGGGCCGGCGCCGAGGACGAGACGGCCGCGACAGAAGCCGTCGAGGCGGTCGTCTCCGCCGCCCGGGAGCGGGGCGTCCCGGAGACCGTCACCCACGTCGAGCACGGGACGCCGGTCGAGGGCATCCTCGACTGCATCGAGGCCAACGACGTCCACGCAGTCGGTATGGGGACGACCGGCCGACGCGGGACCGACCGCATCCTGCTCGGGAGCGTCGCCGAGAAGACCGTCCGTTCGGCCCCGGTTCCCGTCCTCACGGTCGCCAGCCCCGAGTAGGGCCGCCACCCGAATTCCGACGCCAGCCGGCGCGGAGGTGTCGGGCATCGGAGCGGGTGCCTGCCGGGGTCGTCCGTGGTGGTGGGCCGGTAGTGGGTGCCGTGGTGGTGGGCCGGTAGTGGGTGCCGTGGTGGTGGGCCGGTAGTGGGTGCCGTGGTGGTGGGCCGGTAGTGGGTGCCGTGGTGGTGGGCCGGTAGTGGGTGCCGTGGTTGGCCGCCGACTCAGGGGTGCGGGGCCCTCGATGGGACCGACGGGCTGGCCGTGGTCGTGCGCGCACGGTCCGTCATACCACAACACACAAGTTGGAGCTTACCATCGTTAAACGCACAATGGAAGATGCATACATCGTAGACGCAGTCCGAACTCCGTTCGGCAAGCAGGGCGGTTCGTTCCAGGATATGCATCCGCAGGATCTGGCCGCAGAGCCGCTGCAGGCGCTGGAGGAGCGCAACGGCTTCACCGGAAGCGAGGACATCGAGGACGTCATCTACGGCTGTGTCACCCCCTCCGACGAGCAGGCCAACAACATCGGCCGGCTCGCGCCGATGGTGGCCGGCTGGGGCGACGACGTGCCCGGCGTCCAGCTCGACCGGATGTGTGGCTCCGGCCAGCAGGCCATCAACTTCGCCGCCGCGCAGACGGCGGCCGGCGCGCACGACGTCATCATCGGCGGCGGCGTCGAGCACATGACCCGTGTCCCGATGGGGTCGGCCGGGAGCTCCATCACCGACACGTACTTCGAGTACTTCGACGAGCTGACGACGCAGGGCGAGGGCGCCGAGCGCATCGCCGAGCAGTGGGGCTTCTCGCGTGACGACGTCGACCAGATCGCCGCCGACTCCCAGTCACGGTGGGGCGAGGCCGCCGAGGCCGGTCACTACGACACCCACGTCGTCCCCGTCGAGACCGAACTCGACGACGAGTCCGTCGTCGTCGAGGAGGACGAGCACCCCCGGCCGGGGACGGACACGGAGACGCTCGCGAACCTCCCGCTCGCGTTCCGCGGCGAGGGCGACGGCGTCATCCATGCCGGCAACTCCTCGGGCATCGTCGACGGCTCCGCGGCGGCGCTCATCGCCAGCGAGGACGGCATGGACGAGCACGGCTGGGACCCGATGGCCCGCATCGTCGACACGCACGTCGTCGGCGTGGACCCGGTCACGATGCTCACGGGGCCGATCCCGGCCACGCAGGAGATCCTCGAGCAGAACGACATGTCCATCGGCGACATCGACCGCTTCGAGGTCAACGAGGCGTTCGCCTCCGTCATCACGGCGTGGCTGGAGGAGACCGGCGCCGACTGGGACCGCACCAACACCTGGGGCGGCGCCATCGCGCACGGGCACCCGCTGGGCGCCACCGGCGCGGCGCTCCTGCCGAAGCTGGCCTACCAGCTGGAGGAGTACGACGAGCAGTACGGTCTCTGCACGATGTGCATCGGCTTCGGGCAGGGCGTCGCGACGATCATCGAGCGGGTGTAAGCCGCGACGAGGATCATCGAGCGGATCCGACCCCGCGAGGGCGCGACTGCATCGGCCACCACCCACCTCCCCGTTCTTTCACCCGCCGAGTAGCGACGCCCGGCTCCCGGGGATGATGCCCGGCTCCGAGGGGGCGCTCGGCTCCGACGACGACCCCGAGGCCGGTGCGCTCGACGGCGCCCGTTCAGGCCCGCTGCAGCTCGATGACGAAGACGGCGCCATCGGGGTCGTTGTCCTCGATCCAGACGTCGCCGCCGTAGCTGTCGACGAGCGACTGGACGAGGTACAGGCCGATGCCGGTCCCGGCGCTTTCGAGCCCCTTCTCGCCCTTGCCGAACACGACCTCCTTGTGCTCGTCCGGGACGCCGGGGCCGTTGTCGGCGACGCGGACCGTGACGCGGTCTGCGTCCGCTGTCGCAGAGACGACCACCTCGGCGACAGCCTCGTCGTTGTGCTGGATGGCGTTCTTCAGCACGTTCCGGAACACCGAGCCGAGCATCGAGTTGGCGACGACCCTCACCGACGGGAGCGAGCCGTCCACGCGCACGCTGGCGTCCTGGTGGGTGCCCCGGATCTCCTCGATCTGCTGTTCGACCACCATCCCGAGCGGGACGGACGTGTTCTCGACGTTCGACTGGAGGATCACCTCCGAGAGGTTCCGGGCCGTGGTGGTGAGTTCGACCGCGTTCTCGACGCTCTCGTCGATGGCCGCCAGGTACTCTCGCCCCTCCTCGTCGACGTGGTCCGCGAGCAGGTCGGCGTACGCCATCACCAGCTGGAGGTCGTTGCGCATGTCGTGGCGCAGCACCTGGTTCAGCAGTTCGAGGTCGTCGCGCTGTTCCTCGAGCCGGCGCTGCCGGCTCTTGCGGTCGGTGACGTCCTGGGCCACCGCGACGAACCGCTCGACCTCGCCGTCCTCGGTCGTCAGGGGGGAGATCGTCTGGTCGAGGATGACTTGGTCGCCGTCGCGCGTCTCGTCGACGATCTCGGCCTCCCACTGCTCGCCGTCGAGGATGGTGTCCCACAGCTCCTCGTAGAACGTCTGATCGTGCTCGCCCGACTGGAGCAGGCTCGTCCGCCGACCCAGCGCCTCCGACTCGCTGTAGCCCGTCAGCTCCTCGAACGCCGGGTTGACGTACTCGATGACGCCCTCCGTGTCCGTGATGTAGACGGCGTGAGCGGTCTGCTCGATGGCGTCCTCGAAGCGCCCGCCGCGGCCGTCCTGTCCCCCCTCGTCGGCCCCCCCGCTCTCGGTACCCATGACATCCGGAGAGTACGCCCGCGGGAGATAAAACTCGCTCGCTATGGTCGGTATCGAAACACCCTCTCGGTTTAATCCGAAATATCGAATATTAGGTAGTAATGTGTGGCACAGACGGATTGTGTCGGGATACGCTCACTCCCCGTCGAACCGCCGCTCGACGCTCGCGGCGTGGGCCTCCAGCCCCTCGGCCTCGGCGAGCGTCGTGATGGTGTCGCGCAGGTCGCCCAGCGCGTCCTCGTCGAGGCGCTGGACGGTCGTCGAGCGGAGGAAGTGATCGACCGAGAGGCCGCCGACGCGTCGCGCGGCCCCGCCCGTCGGCAGGACGTGGTTCGGGCCGCTGGCGTAGTCGCCCGCGGCGACCGGCGAGAACTCGCCGAGGAAGACGCTCCCGGCCGAGTCGATGCGGTCCAGCAGCGCCTCGTCGTCGTCGGCCATGATGGCCAGGTGCTCGGCGCCGTACTCCTCGGTGAACAGCACGGCCTCGGGCATCGAGCGCGCGAGGAGGACGCCGCTGGCGTCGTTGTCGAGGGCCTCGCGGATGGTGTCCTCGCGCTCGCGCTGGGGCACCTGCGCCGCGACGGCGTCGACGACGGCCTCGGCCAGGTCCGCGTCGTCGGTCACGGCCACGCAGCTCGCGTTCGGGTCGTGTTCGGCCTGCGTGACGAGTTCGGCGGCCACGAGTTCGGGATCGGCGGTCCCGTCGGCCAGCACGCAGACCTCCGAGGGGCCCGCGAGGAAGTCGATCTCGACGTCGCCCCGGACCGCCGCCTTCGCCGCGGTCACGAAGGCGTTGCCCGGGCCGACCACCTTGTCGACGGCGTTGACCGTCTCGGTGCCGTACGCGAGCGCGGCGACGGCCTGCGCGCCGCCGATCTGGTAGACGGCGTCCGCACCCGCGACGTGGGCGGCCGCCAATGTCGCGTCGGGGAGGTCGTCGGCGGGTGGGGTACAGACGGCGATGTGTTCGACGCCCGCGACCTTGGCGGGGACGACGCCCATCAGGACGCTGGAGGGGTAGGCGGCGGTGCCACCGGGGGCGTAGACGCCGACGCGTTCGAGGGGCCGGTAGCGCCGGCCGAGTTCCCGGCCGTCGAAGTCCGCGCGCCAGTCCTCGGGCGCCGAGCGGGCGTGGAACGCCTCGATGTTGTCGGCCGCGGCCTCGATGGCGTCGCGCAGGTCGTCGTCGAGGCGGTCGTACGCGCGTTCGGCCTCGTCGGTCACCTCTATATTCCCGACCGACACCCCGTCGAACTCCTCGGCGAACTCCCGCACCGCCACGTCGCCCTCCGTGCGCACGCGCTCGACGATGTCACGGGCCGCGTCCCGGGCGTCGGCGACCCCGGCGTCCCGGTCGAACAGGGCAGCCCGCTCGTCGGTGGAGAGGTCCGGTAGCCGGCGTACGTTCATGGTCGCGGTTCGGCGCGGCGGCGAAAAACGGTTTCCATCGGGGTCCCCGGCTGTCCCCGTGTCCCCGGCCGACGACGGCGGTGGGTGTGGACACACGCTCGATGTTGAGGGGGCACACTTATGAATTAGACTAGTCTAATCCTTGTATGCGAACTATCGAATCTTCGGCCACGCTGCGGGGGGATCGACCGTGAGTCCCTCGCTCGACTACGAACGGGCGCGTGAGTACACCGACGCCCTCGAGGGGCGGCTCGTCGACGCGCTCGACGGCGACCAGGGCGTCAGCCGCCGGGCCGTCCTCGGGAGCCTCGGCCTGGCCGGTGGCGCCGCGCTGATGGGCACCGGTGGGGCCGACGACGGCCACGCCGGCGCCGGCGGCGGCGAGAGCCACGGGAACTTCGGGGCTCGCGGCGAGTTCGACGAGGGGTTCGACCCCCACGAGTTCCTCCGGACGTTCAACACCGGCTTCGATGGCCAGGACAACCTGACCCAGGAGGTGTTCGAGGAGGACGGCGAGCGGGTCCGCTACTTCGAGCTGACCGCCGTCGACACCACCATCGAAGTGGCGCCGGGCGTCGAGTTCTCGGCGTGGGCCTACCAGGGACAGGTCCCCGGGCCGACGCTGCGGGTGACCGAGGGCGACCGCATCCGGGTGCAGTTCACCAACGGGAGCCGACACGCACACACCATCCACCCGCACCTGAAGAACCTCGACCCGCGGATGGACGGCATTCCGCAGAACGGCCCCGGCGTCCTCGAACAGGGGGAGTCGTTCACCTACGAGTGGAAGGCCCAGCCCGCGGGCGTCCACTTCTACCACTGCCACTCGCTCCCGCTGAAGGCCCACATCCACCGGGGGCTCTACGGGAGCATCATCGTCGACCCGGACCCAGAGCGGGTCCGCGAGCGGCCCGAGGAGTACTGTGACTTCCACGAGTCACAGATCACGCCCGAACTGACCGAGGAACTCGTCGCCCGCGCGAAGTCGCGCAACCACGAGTACGACGAGAACGACGAGGTGCAGGAGCTGGTCGTCGTCATGAACAGCTTCGACACCAACTTCGACGGCGGCAACGAGGTGTACGCCGCGAACACGCGGGCCTTCGCCTACGGTGTCGGCGAGACCGACGGCAAGGGCAACTGGGCCCCGGGCGAGACCAAGCGGCCCATCCAGGTCGACGGCCAGCGACCGGTCCGGGTGTACCTGGTCAACGCGACGGAGTTCGACCTCATCAACTCGTTCCACACCCACTCGCAGTTCTTCGACTACTACGACCACGGGACGACGCTGCTCCCGACCAACCAGACGGTGGACACGGTCATGCAGTGTCAGGCACAGCGCGGCATCATCGAACTGGACTACTCCGACCACGAGCCGGGACTGTACATGTTCCACGCGCACCAGTCGGAGTTCGCGGAACTGGGCTGGATGAGCTTCTTCGAGGTGGTCTGAGATGCAGGATTCCGATACGACAGAGACAGACGGCGGCGTGACGGTGCAGGACCAGCCCTTCGGCCTCCCGCGGTGGGCGGTCGCCGTGATACCGCTGGTGCTGCTGGCCATCGTGCTGGGGTACCTGTTCCTCGGGTCGCCGTTCGCCGCGCTGGCGACCGGGGGCGCGGCGCTGCCTGACGTGACGGTCTCGTACACCACGTTGCCGGACGACCAGACGGTGCTGGTCCACGTGACCAACAACGGCCCGGGGACGGTGACCGTCGAGCAGGTGCTCGTCGACGAGGCCTACTGGTCGTTCTCGATGACCGGCGGCGATAGGACGCTCGGGCCACTGGAGAGTTCGACGGTCCAGATCCCCTACCACTGGGAGCCCGGCTGGGACCTGGAGGTGGCGCTCGTCCTCTCGGACGGCGCGACCATCCACCACACCATCGTCGCGCCCGCGACGAGCCCTGGCGTGACGGGCGAGGTCGTCGGGACGCTCGCGGTCGTCGGGCTGTTCGTCGGCGTCATCCCGGTCGTGCTGGGGATGCTGTGGCTCCCGTACCTGCGGTCGGTCTCCGACCGCGCGCTCCACGCCGTCCTCGTGTTCGCGGTGGGCGTCCTCGCCTTCCTCGGCTTCGACGCCCTCGTGGACGTCGGGGAGTTCATGGAGGCGGTGCCGGGCGCGTACGAGGGGCCGTTCCTCTTCGCGCTCGGCGTGGCCGGGTCGGTGCTGGTCATCCAGGCGGTCAGCGCCTGGCAGGAGTCCCGGACCGAGGGCGAGACGAGTCGCCTCCGGACGGCGTATCTGGTGGCGGTCTCCATCGGCCTGCACAACCTCGCGGAGGGGCTGGCCATCGGGACCGCGTTCGCGCTCGGCCGGGTCGAACTCGGCGCGTTCCTCGTGGTCGGCTTCCTCGTCCACAACGTGACCGAGGGACCGGCCATCGTGGGGCCGCTCGCACGCGGTCGCCGCCCCGGCATCGAGCACTTCGCGGCGCTCGGGCTCATCGGCGGCGCGCCGGTCATCGCCGGCGCGTGGATCGGGAGCTACGCGTTCTCGCCCACGCTCGGCGTGTTCTTCCTCGCCATCGGTGTGGGAGCCATCCTCCAAGTCGTCTGGGAGATGGCGGACCTCGTCCGCGGCGAGGACGGCCTCGCCAGCATCGGGACGCCCGTCAACGCGGGGGCGTTCCTGTTCGGCGCCGTCTTCATGTACGTGACCGGGCTGTTCATCGCGCTCTGAGCGCGGTCCTACGCTCGTGTCCCGTCTCTGCATCGGCGTCCGAGGTGGGAAGGATTAAATGTGGGCTGTAACTACAATAGATTAGACGACGCTAAACCTTCGATTCGATATGCATTCCTCAGACGAGACACGCGACGACGGTCGAGCGGTGACGCGACGAGACGCCCTACGCGCCGGCGGTGCGGCGGCGGCACTGGCGGGGCTGGCAGGTTGTACGGCGCTCCCGAGTGCCCCCGGACAGGCCGGAAGCGACGGTGACGGTGACGGCGAGAGCGACGGCCCGGTCGCCGTGGCCTCCTTCTTCAGCTTCTTCGACTTCGGGCGGGAGATCGCCGAGGGGACGCCCCTGACGGTGGAGAACCTCGTGCCGACGGGGCTGCACGGGCACGGCTGGGAGCCCAACGCCAGTATCACCCAGCGCATCATCGAGGCGGACGCCTTCGTCCACGTCGGGAAGGACTTCCAGCCGTGGGCCGACCGCGCCATCGAGACCATCGAGGGCGACGACGTCGACACGGCGCTCATCAACGTCCGGGCGGGTATCGAGCTCGTGGACCTCGCCGAGACCCTCGACCGCGAGGAGGAGGGCGTCGGCGCCCAGCGCGGCAAGGACCCGCACTTCTGGCTGGACCCCCGGCGCGCGAAGCAGTCGGTCGACAACATCGCCGAGGGGTTCGCCGACCTGCTGCCCGACCACGCCGAGGCCTTCCGGGAGAACGCCGAGACCTACAAATCGGACGTGCTCGACCGCATCGACGCCGACTACGAGGCCATCTTCGACGCCGCCGAGCGCGACATCGTCCAGTTGGCCGCGCACAACGCCTTCCAGTACATCGGGGTGCGCTACGGCGTGCGGATGCGGCCGCTGGTGACGAACCTCGCCGCCAGCGGCGACGTCAAGCCCGCGGACATCCGCGAGGCCGCGGAGGTCATCCGCGAGAACGACATCCGGTACATCGCCAACGGCGTGTTCGAGTCCCAGCGCCCGGCCCAACAGCTCGTCCGGGAGACGGGCGTCGAGGCGTACTTCCCCGTGACGCCGTACGCCGGCGTCCGGAAGGAGTGGGTCGCGGAGAACTGGGGGTACGAGGAGATCGCCGACAACATCAACATGCCCACGTTCGAGATCGTCCTCGGCAACAAGACGCCGGAGGAGGCCGCGCCGTCGCCCGAGTGGCTCGAACAGTGGCGGAACTTCGAGCCGGTATGAGCACGTCCGACACCGACACCACGGCGGACGCGGCGGGCGCCGAGACGGCCGACGAGCCCGTCATCGACCTCGCGAACGTGACCTTCGGCTACACCGCGACACCGGTGGTCGAGGACATCTCGCTGACGGTCGAGCCCGGCGAGTACGTCGCCGTCGTCGGGCCGAACGGTTCCGGCAAGTCGACGCTGATGCAACTGATGCTCGGGTTGCTGGAGCCCGACACCGGGACGGCTCGCCTGTTCGGCGAGCGCGCGGGCCGGTTCGACGATGGCGAGCGGGTCGGCTACGTCGCCCAGCACGCCAGCGCCGCGAAGGAGATGCCCATCACCGTCCGCGAGGTGGTCAAGATGGGCCGGTTCCCCCACGTCGGCTTCGGCCGGCTGTCGAGCGAGGACTGGACCATCGTCGACGACGCGCTCGACACGGTCGGCATGACCGCGTTCGCGGACCGCCGTATCACCCAGCTTTCGGGCGGCCAGCGCCAGCGCGCGTTCATCGCCCGGGCGCTCGCCAGTGAAGCCGACCTGCTCGTGCTGGACGAACCGACCGTCGGCGTCGACGCCGAGTCGGTCGACGCGTTCTACGACCTGCTCGGGGCGCTCAACGACCAGGGCATCACCGTCCTTCTCATCGAGCACGACCTCGGGGCGGTCGTCGAGCACGCCGACCGGGTCGTCTGTCTCAACCGCGAGCTCTACTTCGACGGCCCGACCGACGAGTTCGTGGAGAGCGACGCGCTGGCGCGGGCGTTCGGGACCAGCGCGGGCTTCCTGACGGGGGTGGACGGATGAGCGCGAGCGCCGGCCTGCTGGCCACCGTCCTGACGGGTCTCCTCGCGGCCGTCGACCCGTCGCTGCTGCTCCCCCTGCAGGGCGGCCTGGGTGCCGTCGGTGATCTCGTCTTCGGCGTCCTGCTGTGGTTCCTGGAGCAGTGGTACTGGCTCATGGACTGGGTGTACTACTTCACCGGGCTGGAGATGCTGAACCCGGACTACCGGTACATGCACCGTGCCGTCCTGGTCGGGCTCTGCGTCGGCGTGATGGCGCCGCTCATCGGGACCTTCCTCGTCCACAGACAGCTCGCGCTCATCGGAGACGCGCTGGCCCACACGGCCTTCGCCGGAGTCGCCGTCGGCCTGTTCCTGAACGCCGTCATCGACCTCGGGGTGTCGCCGTACCTGACCGCGGTCGTGGTGGCGATGATCGCGGCGCTGTTCATCGAGCTCATCTCCGAGACGACCGACGCGTACAACGACGTCTCGATGGCCATCGTCCTCTCGACGGGGTTCGCACTCGGGACCACGCTCATCAGCCTCAATGCCGGCGGGCTGGCCGTCGGGGTCAACCAGTTCCTCTTCGGCAACCTCGCGACGGTCTCCCCGCAGAGCGCGGCCATCCTGCTCGTGCTGTTCGCCGTCATCGTCGGCACCATCGCGGTGACGCGCAACCAGCTGCTGTACGTCACCTTCGACGAGACCGCCGCCGAGGTCTCGGGCATCCCCGTCAACTGGTACAACCGCGTGATGGTGATGCTGACGGCGATGGTCGTCGTCGGCGCGATGCAGATCATGGGCGTCATCCTCGTCGCCGCGATGCTCGTGGTCCCGGTGGCGGGCGCGACGCAGGTGTCGCGCTCGTTCTCGGAGTCGCTGATCGTCTCGGTCGTCCTCGCGGAGCTGGCGGTGCTACTCGGCATCGGCGTCTCCTACTACGGCGGCGTCACCGCGGGCGGCGTCATCGTCCTCGTCGCGGTGGGCATCTACGTCTGTGCGGTCGCGCTGGGCAAGCTCCAGTCCGCCCGTGGCGAGCGGACCACGCCCGACATGGGGAGCATCGAGGCCGAGGGTGCCGAGTCCGGCGCCGGGACCGGGGGTGACTGATGCCGGCCACTGGCTCCGACCCATCGGAGGGCGGTGACACCCGAAGACCGAAGGGCGACCGGTCGGAAGTGGCGGTAGGCATGCTGAGCGCCGTCATGGAGGACTACATCAAGGCCATCTACGCCATCGGCGGCGACGGCGAGGAGCGGGTCTCCACGTCGGCGCTCGCCGACTACCTCGACGTGACCTCCCCCACGGTCTCCTCGATGCTGAAGAAGCTGGAGGAGCGCGGCCTCGTCGACCGCGAGGAGTACAAGGGCGTCACGCTGACCGAGGAGGGTGAACTGGTCGCCCTGGAGATCCTCCGGCACCACCGCCTGCTGGAGGCGTTCCTCACGGAGCAACTGGACTACGACTGGGCCGACGTCCACGACGAGGCCGACCGCCTCGAACACCACGTCTCCGACGAGTTGACCGACCGCATCGCCGAGGCGCTGGGCAACCCACCCGTGGACCCGCACGGCGACCCCATCCCGGACGCGGACCTCTCGCTCCCGGAGGCCGGCGAGACGACCCGACTGGCGGAGGCCGGCGAGGGCGAGCGCGTCGTCGTCCGGCGCATCCGCCACCAGGGCGACGAGGAACTGCGCTACCTCGCGGATGCGGGCATCCGCCCGGACGTCGAGGTGACGGTCGTCGACGTCGCACCGTTCGGGATGGTCACCGTCGAGACGCCCGACGGCGAGCAGAGCCTCCCGGAGGAGATCGCCCAGCTCATCGAGGTCGTTCCGGCCGCCGAGACCGACGGGCTCGAGGCCTGAGGGCACTGCCCGATAGTCTTCGGGAAGTGGGTATTACTGCTGTAGGTGGAAGATTATCAGACAAGTACGGCGTTTCGAAGGGAATCTGCGACAACATTCGATAATCTCCCGTCTGCTGCCCGCGCCGTCCGTCACCGTTCGGCGAGGTACCAGTAGGCGGTCACCCCACAGAGGGCGACCAGGCCGCCGAGGAAGAACACGACCGTCGGGTCGAGGGCCAGACCGCCGCCGCTCGCGGCCGCGTCGCCGACGCGTTCGACGGCCGGCTGGGCCTGGTCCGCGGTGAATCCTCCACTCTGCTGCGCTGGGTCGCTGGCGAGCCACTGGCGGAGGTAGTAGAACGCGATGGTCGCGAGCGCGAGCACGAAGTACAGTCCCAGCACGCGCCCGACCAGTCGTTCGAGGCGCGAGCGCTCGTGGTCCTGTCCGGCGAACAGGACGACGGCCTCGCTCGCGGGTGCGTAGACGGTCATCTCGTTGCCCTTCTCCGAGTAGCCCACCCCGGCCTCCTTCACCAGGTCGGCGTCCTCCAGCTTGTCGAGGTGATAGTGGACGTTCTGGAGGGAGGTCCCGACCTCCTCGCGGATCTCGACGGGCGTGCGCGGTTGCTCGTAGACGGCCGCCATGATGCGCCGGGCCGTCTCGGAGCCGAGCGCGTCGAAGGTCGCCGAGGCCTCCTCGCCGCTCACGTCCAGCACCTTCGCGGCGTCCGGTCGTTCCTCGGGTTCCGCGCGACGCGGTAACAGTCCCATCGAGACGACGTACCACCGGAGAGGGGTTCCCCCTTGCGATAGGTCAAATCCCGATTTGAGTGACGTCGTCTGGCGGTCGGTCCCGCGAGTCCAGCCGTCGGGTGCTCCGTTCCGCGAGTGCTGCGGCTCGACGACGGTGGCGTCGCGAAAGAAGCGTGGTTGGTCGAGGCCTCAGAGGTAGCCCTGGTCCTCGAGCCCCTCCATGATGTCGTCGACGAGGTCGTCGACGTTCTCGTAGGGGAACTCCTGGTTCCCGCCGCCCTTGGTGTTGAGTTCCATGGCGGTCATGGAGAAGTCGCCCGACTCGAACGTCGTGCCCGGCCCGTTCGGGAGCGCGGGGACGAGGTCCATCGGGGAGTTGACCGGGTAGTCGGCGCCTTCGAACGCCTCGGTGAACTGCTGTCGCAGGTCTTCCTTGTCGACCATTACAACTCTTGCGTGACACACACACCCAATTGAACGTTTCGGGACGCCGTCGGCCGGGAACTCCGTCCCTACCGCCCGGTATGCACCGCCGAAGGTTCATGTGCCGGCCGGACCCCCTCCCTGCATGACCGGACGGACGACGGGCGTCGTGGGTGCCGGCCTGATGGGCGCCGACATCGCCGCGATGCTCGCCAACGGCGGATACGAGGTCGTGCTGGTGGACGTGGACCCGGACGCGCTGGCCGCGGCGCGCGAACGACACGCCGGGGGTGCGCCCGAGGCCCTGGTCGAGGCCGGCCTCCGGGAGGCGGGCGCCCCGCCACTCGCCGAGCGCATCACCTACACCGACGACCTCGCGGCACTGGCCGACTGCGAGTTCGTCGTCGAGGCCGTCAGCGAGGATCTGGACCTGAAGCGTACCCTCCTGGCGGACATCGAGGCCGTGGTCGCCGAGGACGCCGTCCTCGCCACGAACACCTCCTCGCTCACGCCGACGGACGTGGCCGCCGACCTCCAGCATCCCGGGCGCGTGACGTTCTTCCACTTCGCCAACCCGCCCATCAAGCGCGACGTGGTCGAGGTCGGCGGCGTGAACGCCACCGAGGAGGCCTACCGGACCACCGTCGAGGTGGGCGAGGGGATGGGCAAGTGGGTGGCCGAACTTGCCGGCGAGGGCCGGGCACACTGCCTCTCGCGCATCTCGGCGGCCATCAAGTGCGCCGGGACGTGGGAGCTGCTCGAGGCGGAGCCGGCGGCCATCAACGTCGCCGCCAGCAACCTCGGGTTCCCCCGCGGCCCGCTGGAACTCATCGACCTCATCGGCATCGACGTCCACCTCGCGACCGTCGACAACCTCCACGACTCATACGACGGGCGGTTCGACCCGCCCGCCGACCTCCGGGAGCGGATGGAGCGGATGGTCGACGAGGACCGCATGGGCAAGAAGAGCGGCACGGGATTCTACGAGTGGGACGGCGACGACCCCGTCGTCCCCGAGGTCGAGAGCGGCCACGACATCGCGCCCATCGTCGGCGCGATGGTCAGCGAGGCCCACCGCATCGTCGCGGACGGCATCACGGACGCCGACACGCTGGACGAGATCCTCCAGCGCGGGGGCGGGGGCGACCTCGGCCCGTTCGGAGCGCAGGAACTGCTGGGTGCAGGGTACCTGGTCGACGTGCTCGAAGCGCGGTACGAGGCGACGGGGGCGGCCATCTACGAGCCGGCGGCCGGACTGCGCGGGGCGGCCGGGGAGTGAGGCAGGGGGTCGGGTCGCCAGCCGGGGGTGTTCTCGGTCCCCGGGGCCGCCCTGGTGAACTTTAGCCCGTCCTGTTCGAGGCCCCAGTATGGACGACTCCGACACCGGGACGGCCATCCCTCCGGACGTGGAGATCGCGCGGAACGCGTCGTTGCGGCCCATCGCGGACGTCGCCGGCGACCTGGGACTCGACGAGGCGGACCTCGACCACCGCGGTCCGGGCATCGCGAAGCTGACACGGGACTGTATCCGCCGGGTGCAGGACGAGCCGGCCGACGGGAACCTGGTCCTCGTGACGGCGATGACGCCGACGCGCCGAGGGGCTGGCAAGACGGTCACCACGGTCGGCCTCGGGCAGGCGCTCGCACGACTTGGCGAGTCGAGCGTCGTCGCCGTCCGGGAACCGTCGCAGGGCCCGGTGTTCGGCATCAAGGGCGGCGCGGCGGGTGGCGGCTACAGCCAGGTCCTCCCGATGGAGGAGATCAACCTGCACTTCACCGGCGACATCCACGCGGTCACGGCGGCACACAACCTCCTCGCGGCGATGGTCGACGCCGAGCGGACCCACGGCAACGACCTCGATATCGAACCGGATAGCGTCGTCTGGGGCCGCGCGCTCGATGTCAACGACCGCGCGCTGCGCGAGACCGTCGTCGGGCTCGGTGGCCGGAAGAACGGACCACCGCGCGAGGACTCCGTTCTCATCACGGCGGCCTCGGAACTGATGGCCATCCTCTGTCTGTCGACCGACCTCGCGGACCTCAAAGCGCGGATTGCTCGCATCGTCGTCGCCTACGACACGGACGGCGACCCGGTCACCGCTGCGGACCTCGAGTGTGTGGGGGCCGTGACCGCGCTGCTGAAGGACGCGTTGCGGCCGAACCTCGTCCAGACGCTCGAGGGGACGCCCGCGTTCGTCCACGGGGGGCCGTTCGCGAACATCGCCATCGGCACGAACTCGATCCTCGCGGACCAGGTCGGCCTGCGCCTGGGCGACTACCTCGTCACCGAGGCCGGCTTCGGCGCCGACCTCGGCGCGGAGAAGTTCGTCAACATCGTCGCCCGTGAGGGGCTCGCTCCCGACGTGGCCGTCGTCGTCGCGACCATCGACGCGCTCGAAAAGCACGGCGAGGCGATGCTCGAACGACAGGGGTGGTCCCGGGACGATACCGACGCCGTCGCCGCCGTCCGCACGGGCTGTGCGAACCTCGATCACCACGTCGACAACCTCCGGGCGATGGGGCTCCCGGTCGTCGTCGCGATCAACCGGTTCCCAGGTGACACCGACGCCGAGGTCGAGGCGGTGCTCGACCACTGCGACCAGCGCGAGGTCCCGGCCGCCGTCTCCACCGTCCACCCCGATGGCGGCGCGGGCGGCCTCGGCCTGGCCGAGCACGTGCGCGATGCGGCCGAGTCCGGGACGGCGTCGCTCGAACACTCCTACGACCTGTCCGCGCCGCTGGACGAGAAGATCCGTGCCGTCGCCGAGCAGGTGTACGGTGCCGACGGGGTCGAGTTCACTCCCGAGGCGCGGGCGGACATCGAGGAGCTGACCGACCTCGGACTCGGCGACCTGCCCGTCTGCCTCTCGAAGACGCCCGCCTCGCTCTCGGACGACCCCGACGAAGCCGGCGTCCCGCACGGCTGGGAGCTGACGGTCCGGGAACTCTACCCCTCGGCCGGCGCGGGGTTCGTCGTCGCGCTCACCGGCGACGTGCTGACGATGCCCGGCCTGCCCAGCGAACCCGCCGCGAAGCGCATCACGGTCGACGACGACGGGACCGTCCACGGCCTGTACTGAGCCGGCGGGCCGCTACATCGGTACCGGGGAACGTCTCCTACACCAGCGCCGGCGGCGTGGCGTCCCCCCTACACCAGCACCGGCGGCGTGGCGTACAGCTCGACGCGCACGTCGAGCACGGTGGGGGTGTCCGAGGCGACGGCCGCGGCCATCGCCTCGGGCAACTCGTCGGGGTCCTCGATGACCTGGCCGTCGCAGCCGAATCCCTCGGCGACCGCGGCGTAGTCCGTTCCGGGGTCGAGGTCGGTGGAGTTGTCGACGTTGCTGGTCGCCATCTGGCTCATCTTCGAGGAGCCGAAGGCCTGGTTGTTGACGACGACGAGCGTGATGGGGAGGTCCTCGCGGACGGCCGTCTCCAGTTCGGCGATGTGGTAGCCGATGGCGCCGTCGCCGGACGCGGCGACGACGGGTGTGTCCGGCCGTGCGGCCTGCACGCCGAGTGCCTGCGGCAGGCAGTAGTTGATGCCGTCGCTGCCGCGGGCCTGGATGTACCCGACGCCGGGTTCGCGGACGCGGTAGAACGCGCCCGTGAAGAAGCCCGTGAACGAGGTGGCCGAGACGAGGACGCCCTCGGGCGGGAGTGCGGTCTCGATCTCGTGGAAGACACGCTGGGGCTTGATGGGCACGTCGTCGCTCGTCAGGGCGTCCATGTGGCCCTCGTACCACTCCTCACGCTCGCGGGCGATGCGTTCCATGCGCTCGGTGCGCGCGTCCGTGGCGCTCACGCGCTCTGCCAGCGCGCTGGCGGCCGCGCCCACGTCGGCCTGGATGGGGATGTCGACCGCCTGGGTCTTGCCCAGCCACTCCGGGTCGAGGTCGACGTGGACGATGGTTGCGTCCTCTGGGTAGAGCGACCAGCCGACGGTCGAGAGCTCGCCCATCCGCGCGCCGAGGACGAGGATGACGTCGGCCGCCTCCACCGCATCGTTGGCGACCTGGCAGTAGCCCCACCGGCCCGCGACGCCGGCCGCGTAGTCGCTCGTCTCGTCCACGATGCCCTTCCCGTTCATCGAGGTGACGACGGGTGCCTCGAGGGTGCGCGCGAGGTCGTCGACGGCGTCGAACGCCTTCGAGCGGAGTGACCCCTCGCCGGAGACGATGACCGGTGCCTCGCTCCCGTCGAGCGCGTCGGCGGCCGCGTCGAGCGCGTCGGCGTCGGGCGCCGGGCGGCCCGTCGGGAACGCACGGTCGAACGACGGTATCGACGGGGCGTCACCGTCGTCGAACTCGTGGGCGATGAGGTCGCCCGTGAGGTTCAGGTGGGTCGGAGCGGGGACGCCGGCGAGGGCCTCGCGGATGGCGGCGGCGGCGTCCTCGACGGCCCGCTCGGGCGTCGCCGGGTCGTAGCTCGACTTCACGTACGGGTCGAGGATGGCCCCGTTGTCGCCGTCCTGGATGACCTCGTTGCCGCGGGTCGCGCGCGGGTTGTCGCCGGTGATGGCCAGCACCGGCGAGCTGGCGCCGTCGGCCTCGACGAGCCCGATGCCGAGTTGGGAGGCCCCCGGGCCGCCGACGCCGTCGGCGACGCCGAGGCCGCCGCTGGCACGGGCGTACCCGTCGGCCATGATGGCCGCGCTCGCCTCGCTCCGGGCGAGGATGTGGCGGACCTCGCTCTCGTCGAGGGCGGCGTAGTAGGGGTCCATCTGCTCGCAGGGCAGCCCGAACACGGTGTCGACGCCGGCGTCCTCCAGAGCGCCGACGATGGTGTCGGTCAGGCGCATGGGGTCGCCTCCACGGGGTCTCGTGCCATGGCCGTGCATCCGGTGACGGCAGTATAAACGTCCCGCCGGCCATCCGGGGACCGCCGGTTCAGCGCCGGAGGGCCCCGGTGACGAACGCGACGATGGGGACGGCCACGACCGCGTGGAACGCCACGAGGACGGCCTGGCCGACGGCGGTCACGCCCAGCGTCGGGGCGAACGCCACGACCGGAACCAGCATGAGCGTGAAGACGGCCGCCGCGAGCGCGGTGAAGTTCCGCGCCGGGCGGGCGGTGAACCGGTCGAGTACCGCATACGCGACGGCTGCGCCCACGCCCGCGACGACGGTGGTCGCCAGCAGGGGGAGGACCGCGAACGGGTCGTTCGTGCCGCCGGCGCCGACCGCGAGCCCGGCGAGGTCGACGGCAGCACGCAGCACCAGGACGGAGACGACGGCCGTCAGGATGCCGAGTGTCGTCCGGCGGGTCAGGTCGCTCGCGTCCACCGGGCGTGTGAATCGGGTTGTTGTCGTTGCCATGGCTATCCCTACGCTTTCCGTAGCGATAAGCAGGGAACTCCCCGGATGCGTAGTCACTACGGACCTCTGGAGTGATCGAGGTTAATACTACAGCTAGCGTAGTGAGTGGATGGAACCGACATCGCGTGACGGTGGTACTCGCCCGCCTGCCGAGTGCCCGCCCATCGGCCGGGACGGTGCGGACAGTGCGGTCGCGGCGCTGCTGGCGCTGCTGGGCAAGCGCCACACGCTGGCGATCCTCTACCGGTTCGCCAGCGACCCGACCCCGTGGCGGTTCGGCGAGCTGGAGGCGGAGCTGGGCATCTCGCCGACGACGCTCTCCGAACGCCTGGCCGAACTCACCGCCGCGGGTTTCCTCGACCGCCACTCGTACGACGAGCGACCGCCCCGCGTCGAGTACATCGCGACGCCACGGCTGGAGGGGCTGAAGCCAGCGTTCACGGAGCTCTACCGCTGGTCCAGCGAGTACGGTCCTGTGACGGTGGACTGACCGGCGGGATACTCGCCGCTCCTGGCTCGTGGTGGTGTGTCGCCCGGAACACTAACGTCCGGTCTCATCCCGTGGCGGCGTGCCGCGTCGACCGGGAAACCCTCGTGCCGGGCGGTGGGCGCGGAGCGCCCACGGATGGCGAGACGGCGTAAGCCGTCGAGCCGGAGCGCGCGACGCGCGCTCGAGTGCCGAGGCGGTGTGAACCGCCGAGGCGGAAGGCGCTCGGCGCCTTCGACTGCCGTGACCCGAGTTGGTGGGTCACGGCGACCGCGTGCCGCCCCTTCGTGGCGGACGGCGGTTCCTGTCGCGTGCCCGGGTTCTCCGCGCGTCATCGCGCCCTGCTGGGGTCTCGGGCGGGGACTGAAGGCACGCGTCGGGGCTAGTCCGCGCCACGGTATCCGTGTTTCGGGGCGCGCGCAGTCTCGGCTCTCGCACCGACCTTCGCGGGCCCTCCGCGCCGGAAGCGTCAGGAGGTGCGAACGCCTAGCCGTGGATATGAGCGAGTCCACGCCCTCGGTCGACGTGATGGAGACGCCGGTGGTGCTGTTCGACGGCGTCTGCAACTTCTGCTCCTCGTCGGTCCGGTTCATCCACCGGCACGACGACGGGCGGCTCCGGTTCGCGCCGCTCCAGTCCGAGGTGGCGACCGAACTGCTCGCCGAGCGCGGGATGGACCCGGACTACTTCGACTCGCTGGTCTACATCGGGCCGGAGGGCGTCCATACGAAGTCCGACGGCGCCGTCCACATCGCCCGGTACATGGACGTTCCCTACCGGCTGGGGTGGCACCTCCGATTCGTGCCCCGGCTGCTGCGGGACGCTGGATACGATCTCATCGCGCGCATCCGCTACCGGGTCTGGGGGAAGAAGGAGGAGTGCATGGTCCCCGATGCCGAACTGCGCGACCGGTTCCTCGCGACGAGCGATGGCGACGAGGCCGTCATGGGTGCGGCCGGGGGGGAGGCGGGCGGGGAGGCCGCGGCGGACGACTGAGCCTCAGACGGAGTAGTCGTCCTCGCGGATCTGGCAGTAGCCGCCGTCGCGGTTCTGGAACTTGCCGTACTGGTACTGCGCGAACAGTTTGAGCGCACCCGGCCCGGCGCGGATGGCGTCGAGCCAGTCCGTCCGCCCGCCCTCGTCGGGTTGCATCGCGCTCGCGAGGCCGAAGACGCGGTCCCAGTCCGACGGGCCGTAGTCCCGGACCATGTCCGCGAGGACGACGTTGCGCCGGACCTCCTCGCCGATGGCGCGCTTCCACTCGTAGTTGTACGCCCGGAGCGCCCCCAGGCCGGCGAGGCGCCCGGCCTCCTTCCCCGAGCGGATGGCGACGTGGTCGCCGCCCTCGTGGAACGCCGACGTGGCGCCCATCGCGCCCCCGACGACCGCCACGTTCGCCTTCGTCGGTGACTCGATGGGCCGCGTCGAGGAGATGGGGTACGTCTCGGTCCCCTTCGCCTTGCCGCGGTCCTCGAGCAGCGGGAAATCCTCGGCGTCGTACTCGGGGTAGGCGTACTCCAGCAGGCGGCTGATGTACTCCTTGCCGGCGGGGACGCGCTCGTCCTCGGGCCGGAGGAGGGCGTAGTCCTCGCGGTTCTCGACGGTGTCGAGGTCGAGGCCGATGGGCATCGTCAGGCCGACGCGCGCGACCTGGCCGTCGTTGGGGAACACCCACGGGTACGCGGTGTGGCCTGGCATGTGGCCCCACCAGAACTTCAGGCGGTCCGTCTCCAGCAGTTCCTCGGGGATTTCGCGGTACTCCTGGTAGGCGATGTGGTTGGCCGTCGTCGAGGCGAGGCCGTCGAACTGGCCGTCCGGGAGGAGCGGTTCGAGCACCTGCCCGGTGACGGTGCGCTGGGGGCCGTCCGCGAGCACGAGGTAGTCGGCCTCGATCTCGGTGCCGTCCTTCAGCGTCAGCTGGTGGGTTGGTGCGCCCGTGAGGTCGCTCTCGACCTCGCGGACGCCGGTCCCGACGCGGTACTCGGCGCCGGCGTCCTCGGCGCGCTCGCGGAGCCAGTCGTCCATCCGGGCGCGCTGGAAGGTGAACCCGAAGTTGGGGTAGGAGGCGTCGATGCCGGTCTCGTCCAGCTCGACGGAGGCGTTCGGCCCGATGAAGTCGGCGCCGGTCAGCTCGCGGAGCTTGACGTGCTCCGGGATGGGCACGTCGAGGTCCATGATGTCGACCCAGTAGTCGAGGATGCCCGCGGCGTCCGTCGAGTCCGGGCCCAGCCCCTCGCGGTCGGCGCGCGGGACGCCCTTCTCGATGACGAGGGCGTCGGCCCCCTCGGCGGCCGCGGCGCGTCCGGCGGAACTGCCGGCCGGCCCGCCGCCGACGACGGCCACGTCGACTCGTTGCATGGTATCGCTCCCGGCTCCGGTCGGTATAAATGGCGTGACACGGGCGCGACGGGAGCGGCATGGGGGGCCAGATATCCGTACGTGCCGCTGCTGGAATCTCCTCCGGCTGACAGTACTGGGATGCGAGATACAGCGGGGAGGTTCAGCAAATCGGCCTCGACGGTATGGTCGATCTCGAGGGGGCGGAGGAATTATCACTGAACGATGCCAAAACAATCGTCACCATGTCTCAAACAGAGTGTTATCCGGACAAGGCCCCGACGACGAACAGATTGCTGGACACGCTTCGTCATCACCTCCGTCGGGAGCTCATCCACTATTTCGAGAACATCCAATCGACGAATACAGCCACGCTGGAGGAGGTGACCGAGCACATTGCCCGGCGCGTCCCCGAGATGGACCGAGAGCGAGTCGTTCTCGAACTGACGCACAAACACCTCCCGAAGCTCGAATCGAACGGGTGGGTCGAGTACGACACCCGTACTCGCCACATCCGATACCGTGGTCATGATTCGGCAGAGTCACTACTGACCGAACTCGCTGTGATGCTCTCGAACCAACCGGATTCCGCTCACTCGGGCTGAGAAGAGTCGGGCCACCGAGACGGCGCACCGGAGAAGTGCCACTCGTCGGCATGCTGTAGATGCGCTCTGGATGCAGCAACAACGTGATGAACTGTCAGACACCTGGTAGTAGCGGTCTGCGAGATATCGAGGGAGTGTGCAGCCCCGTGCTTCGGTCGATTCGTGCCCAAAGGGGGCATCCTCTTGTGGATTCCGGGGGAGGGTTCGGTATGGTCTCCCCGCGGGTGCGCCTCATCGCAGCTGCCCTCCTGACGGGAGCACTATTCAGAGCGGTTGACTCGCAGGAACCGCTTTCTGGGGCATGGCTCGCGCTTCTCGCTGGTAGTCTCTTCTCCGCCCTTCTACTGATCAGGGAGGTTCGGGAATACCGATCTGCATAAGCGCCCGCTATCCAGCAGCGTCGCCGAAACCCATCACCGCCCGAGGGATTCGACAGGCGATCGCGCTCCACGAGGCCGGACCTCCGTCTCACTCCCCCTCGCGCAGTTCCCTCCGTCGGATCTTCCCGGTCGAGGTGGTCGGTAACTCGTCGACGAAGTGGATCTCGCGGGGATACTCGTACTCCGCCAGCCGCTCCCGGCACGAGGCCCGCAGCTCCTCGCGGACGCGGTCGTGGTCGGCGGCGTCGAGGTCCTCGACGGGCTGGATGTACGCCCGGATGGCCTCGCCACGGGTGTCGTCGGGGACCCCGACCACGCCGGCCTGCTCGACGGCCGGGTGGTCCAGCAGCACGCGCTCGACCTCCAGCGGGCCGACGCGGTAGCCCGCCGTCAGGATGACGTCGTCCGTCCGCGAGCGGAACCGGACGTAGCCTGCCTCGTCCCGCGTCGCGAGGTCGTCGGTGAGGAACCAAGTCTCCGTCTCCTCCGTGCCGTCGACCACGCCCGCCGGCAGTTCGACGGTCTTCTCGGCCGTCGCCTCGGGGCGGTTCCAGTACTCGTCGAAGAAGACGCGGCGGTCACCCGGGTGCAGGGCGATCTCCCCCACCTCGCCCTGTGCGACGGGGTCGCGCGTCTCCGGGTCCAGCAGCGCCAGGTCGTAGCCCGGGAAGGGTTTGCCCATGCTCCCGGGTTCGGCGTCGAACCAGCGCCGGTTGTTCCCGACGACGAGGTTGAGTTCGGTCTGGCCGTAGAACTCGTTGACAGACACCGCCGGGAGTTCCGCATCGCCCCACTCCAGGATCTCCGGGGTCAGCGGCTCGCCGGCCGAGCCGATGGCGGACAGCGAGAGGTCCCACCGCTCGGCGGGCGCGTCGACGGTCATCAGCATCCGGATGGCGGTCGGCGGGAGGAAGGCGTGGGTCACGTCGAAGCGCTCCATGAGCCCGAACGCCCACTCCGGGTCGAACGACCCCCGCGGCGCGCCGACGATGCGATGGCCGTGGTGCCACGCGCCCAGCAGCGTCCCGCCCAGCGCCGCGCCCCAGGCCCAGTCGGCGGGCGTCCAGACCGTCACGTCGTCGGCCGGAACGTCGTCGCGCACCCGATACCCCTCGAAGAACTGCTGGGCGGCGGCCGCGCGCCCGAGCCAGAGCGCGTGCGAGTGGAGCACTCCCTTCGGCGGCCCCGTCGACCCGCTCGTGTACATGATGGCCGTCCGGGTCGCGGGCGTGGCGTCGTGGGCGTCGAGGTCACCGGCCGCGGCCCCGTCCCCGATGTCGTCGAACGGCTCGTGTTCCGCGCCGAGCGCCGCGGCGACGGCCGCGGCCGCGTCCGGGTCGGCGTCGACGGTGAACAGCGAGTCGAGTGCGGGGAGGGCCGTCGCTTCGAGGTCCTCGAGGACGCTCCCGGCGGCGACGACGGCCACCGCGTCGGCGTCGCCGAGCCGGTGTTCCAGCGCGTCCCGGCCGAACAGCGTCGTCAGCGGCACCGAGACGGCGCCGGCCTTCCAGCACGCGAGGTGGGCCAGGGGGGTCGCGGCCACCTGCGGAAGACAGACTCCGACGCGGTCGCCCGGCTCGACGCCGCGCTCGCGGAGCCCGGCCGCCAGCGCGTCCGAGCGCGCGTCGAGATCGCCCCACGAGTAACGTTCGACCGGGCCGCCGTTCGCGGCGTCCTCGCTCGCGACGACGAGTCCTGTCGCGTCGGCGTCGTGCTTGCGGACCATGTCGACGCCGGGGTTGTACGCGTCGGGGAGGTCCCACTCGAAGTCGCCGCGGGCCGCCTCGTAGTCGTCGTAGGTCGGCATCACCTGCCACATGGACGGGGTGTCGCGCGGGGCGGGTTTGGCCGTTGTGGGCCGGCGCCTGGTTGGGAGGATGGACCGAATTGCGTAAGAAAGGTGTGATAATTGTAATTTGGTTACTATTTGTATATTGTATTGATTTTATATAATTTATTCTGCTCATTCAGAGTCAATTCTGCCTCTTCACGGCGGCCTGAGACTGCCGGACGGAACCGGGTAGAAAGCCCCCGCCCGCTCGACGTTCCGGGGCTCGCTGTGCTCCTCGCTCGCTCACTGCGTTCGCTCCCTGCGGTGCTTACTTCGCCCGGGAACGGTCGAGCGGGCGGCCCCTTTCAGTCCCGCCCTGTGGCTTGTTCGGCCGAGCGTTCGCGCGTGGTGGTTCCATCGGAGTGCTCGTGGCCCCACACCTCCCCGCGCCAGCGGCGGGGTGTTCCGGCACGCTCGCTGTCGCGAGCGGCCTCCACGGTGGGCCGCTGGCGCGCTTCCTGCTTCCGGAACCGGGCGGCCGACCAACCGTTCCTGGGCCGGGAGCGCGTGGCGAGCGAAAGCGAGCCCGCGCGACCCGGGGAAGGGCAGGGCCGTAGCGCCCGTGACACAGACCATGTCCCTGGTGGACTCGAAGGGCGAGCGCTCTCGACGAAGGCGGCCGAAGTAAGCACCACAGCGACCGTAGGGAGCGAGGAGCGCAGCGAGGCTCCCGAGTCGAGAGCGCGAGGGCTTCGTAGGTGTCTCCGTCGTCGCTGTCACCGTGAGAGAGCGCGAGGGCTTCGTGGTCGCTCTCGTCCCCGTCACCACCATGAGGGAGGACTGCCGGTTCGGGGGCAGGAATTCACTCCCCGAGCCGCCCGTCCAGAAACCGTCGCACGTCGGCCGCCGTGCGCTCGGGGATCTCCTCCATCGGCGTGTGACCCGCATCCTCGTAGGTGACCAGCTCGGCGTCCGGAATCGCCTCGGCGAAGTCCTCGCCGAACCAGGGCGGGATGAGGTAGTCCTCCTCGCCCCAGAGCACGAGCGTCGGCGTTCCGAGGTCGGCGAGTTCCTCGTGGCGGTGCGTGGCGTTCACGTCCCGGCGGACGAGTTCGACGCCCGCGTCGCGGTTCCCCTCCCGGCGGACGAGGTCGTGGTAGCGGTCCACCAGTTCCTCGGAGACCCGCGAGGGGTCGCCGTACACGTCACGGACGCTCCGGCGGACGAGCCGTCGGGGCGTCAGACGGGCGATGGCGTTCGGGAGCCACGGCAACTCGATGATGCCGAACGGGCTCTCGAACGCCATCGGGAAGCCCATCGAGTCGACGAGGACGAGCGCGGGGGTGCGCTCGGGGTGGTCCAGCGCGTACCGCCAGGCGATCTCGCCGCCCCGCGAGTTCCCCGCGACGACCCATTCGTCGATGTCGAGCCGCTCCCGGAACGCCTCGACGAACGCGACGTACGCCGCCATCGAGTAGTCGTCCTCGGGGTGCGGACCGGTCAGGCCGTGGCCCGGGAGGTCCGGCCGGACGACGCGGTACTCCCCGGCGAGCGCGTCGACCCAGCCGTCCCAGGTGTGGAGCGAGGAGAAGGTCCCGTGCAGGCACAGCAGGACCGGCGCGTCGCGTGGCCCCTCGTCGCGGTAGTGGACGCGCAGGCCGTCCACGTCGAGGAAGTCGTCCTCGCCCTCGGCGTACTCCGGTTCGA
Organism: Haloglomus litoreum; assembly: GCF_029338515.1. GTDB lineage: Archaea > Halobacteriota > Halobacteria > Halobacteriales > Haloarculaceae > Haloglomus > Haloglomus litoreum. Next base: position 1,453,704 of record NZ_CP119988.1, read on the forward strand.
GTTCGGCGGGTGGCAGGTCGTGGTGGTGGGCCCACGCCAGTCCCGCGGCCGCCGCGCCCCCGAGGGCCAGCCCGCCGAGCGCGAGCGGGCGGCGCCACCGGCCGCAGCGAGCGCCCGCGCCGTCGTCGTCATCGTCGCTTCCGGACACGGCCGATGGGGCGCGTCCGGGAATGAAAAGCCTCGTGCCTCACATCCGGCGTTCGATACGGCGCAGCGCGACGCGCCCGGCCTCGCTCACGGCGTGGAGCCGGTGTCCGCCGTCGTTGAGTCGGCCCTCGACGCGGTCGCGCCGCGCCCGTCCGCCCGTCAGGTCGAGGTCCGAACTGACTCGCCCCTCGGCCTCGGCCAGCACGTCCAGGTCTAGGTCGTCGGCCACGCCGACCACCACCTCGCCCATCCCGGAACTGATCTCGACGTCCCCGCGAGCCCCGAGCAGTTCCACCTGCACCCGGCCGAGGTCGGTGCGGGCCTCGTCGAGCCCGGTCACGTCGGCGGCCTCGATACGGCCCGCGCTCGCCCGCAGCGAGAGGTACCCGTCGACGCGGTTCGCGACGATGGCGCCGGCCACGGCCTCGACGGCGGTGTCGCCCCGCGTATCGGTCAGCGTCACCTCGCCCGCGCCGGTTCGGACGGTGTCGACATCCGGCCCTCCAGTCCCTGCCGGGACCACGACCGTCACGTCGGCGCGTGGGGTCCGCGGCGTGTCGACCGGGCCGCCGTCCACCGTCGAGACGACCGTCAGGGTGCCCTCCCGTACGGTCGCCGTCACGTCCACCCGGTCGAGGCCGCGCTGACCGTTCCACGAGCGCGCCACCGCGGTCACGTCCACCGTGTCGGTCTCCCGGCCGACGACGGTCACGTCGCCCACGTCGCTGTCCACCCGAACCACGTCGACCTCCGCCGCGGGGAACGTCCAGTCCCGGCGACGGCTCGTCTCGCCGGCCGGGACGCCACGCACCGTACAGCCAGCGAGGGCCGCCGCCGCGGCGAGCGCGCCCGCACCGAGGAAGGTTCGTCGGTCCATCCGGCCGTCGGAGGTCGTCGTCGTGTCCATACACTGTGGAGGCTGTCTCGTTGCTTAACCGGTCCCAGAAGCCCGCTTCTGTACGCGAGAGTGTGTCTCGCTGCGCGGTACGGTGACTACGCGCTCGTCCGCTCGACGCTGCTGACGCTCGCGTCAGCCTCCAGGGTCGCGGTGACCCGCTCGTCCCCGTGCTCCAGCCGGACCGCCATCCGCGGCGGGGATTCGGCCAGGAGTTCCCCCCTCGGGAGGCCGACCTCCCCGAGTTCCCACGTCGGGGTCCGACCACTCTCGAAGCCGTGGTCGTAGAGGAACCCCGCGACGGCGGGATGGTGCATCATGGGCGCAGCGCCGGAGGTGGTCGCGGTACTCCCACAGCGGTCGCACTCGAACTCCGCGTGGGCGGGCAGTCCACCCATCTTCCCGTCCGGCTCGTCGACGACCAGCCGGCCGCTCATGCGCCCGGCACAGGTGTAGCAGAAGCCGTCGATGACGCCGCCGATGACGTGGTTCATCCACCGGTCGAACGCGAGCGGTAGCTCCGTCCGGTCGAACTGGTCGAGGCTCCCCGGCGGGAACGCGAAGTCGTTCCGGAACGCGTCGCACGCCGTGCAGTCGACGCGTGCGGTCTCCGCAGCGTATTCGGCGACCAGGTCGCCGCCACAGGCCGGGCAGCCCTCCTCGACCGGGATGGCATCGACGGTCGCGTTCGCGGTGTAGACGCCGGCGTACATCGCACCGATGACCTGGCGCCCGGCGTAGGTGAGTTCGTAGCCGTCGTCGGTCCGGCGGACGAAGGTCCCGCGGAGCTTGCCGAGGTGGTAGTTGAACCGGCCACTGTCGGCCACCTCCGACCGGCGGTGCAGTTCAGCGAAGGGCACGGGTTCGTCGGGCGTCTCACCAAGCGCCTGCAGGATGCGCAGGCGGCTCTCGTCGCCCAGCAGCCCGAAGACCGCCTCCGGGGAGCGCCGCTCGACGCTGATGGCGCCGCTCCCGGTGTCGTACTCGCCACTCATATGTCACCAATCGGCGCCGTAGTATAAGGCTGTATCGCCGTGAAAGGAACTGTCTCGGTCGGTGAGCCCCGGCCCCGAGCCGACCTCGGGACTCAGAGGTCTGCGCGCGCGAAGCGGCGGTAGCCCAGCGCCAGCGGGACGACCAGCCACGCCGCGAGGACGGCCATGCTGGCCCAGCCGGTCAGGTAGAACGGGACCGGGCCGGCGAGCTGTGCGCCCAGTGCCGCCGCGGTCGCGGTGCCGTCACCGAGGAACCAGCCCAGGGCGTTCGTGTACGCCGCGCTCGGGGTGACGACGTTCAGGAAGGCGACCCAGCCGGGAACCGCCGCGCCGCCGGGCATCGCGAAGCCGTTGACGACGAACAGCGCCGCCAGCGGGACGACGTCCGCGAGGACCTCGAGGACGACGAACGCGCCGATCCCGAACGCCATCGCGCGGCCGCCGCTCCCCGTCGTTGCGGAGATGGCGACCATGATGCCGATGTACACCAGCGCGAGCACGAGCGTCATCGCGGTGAAGACCGCGTAGTCGACGGGCGCGAACGAGTCGAACAGGACCAGCGCCACGACGAGCGTGATGGCCAGCCCGACCACGATGGCCGCGCCGAGGACGGCGGTCCGTCCGACCAGCTTCCCGAGGACCACGTCCGCGCGGCTGTGCGGGAAGCCCAGGAGGAGCTTGCCCGAGCCGCTGGCGCGTTCACCGGCGATGGCGCCGGCCCCGATGACGATGGCGGCGATGGAGACGAACAGCGTCACCGCGCCGATGAGCAGCGTCAGGAACCCCAGCGTGCTCACCTCGCCGATGTCCTGGCTCACGGCCGGGACCGTGCCGTACAGCACCGCGAAGCCGACCGACATGAGGACGAACAGGCCCGTGACGGCCCACAGGCCCCGCGAGAGGCGGGCGTCCCGGAAGTCCTTGCGCGCGACGACGACCCAGCTCATGCGCGCACCTCCGGGGCCTCGTCGTCGGCTGCTGGCGCGTCTGCCTCCGTCTCCCCGGCCGCGTCCGGTGCGTCCTCGGTGTAGGCGGCGAACAGCTCCTCCAGCGACACGTCCTCGGTGTCGAAGTCGAGCAGGCGGGCGCCGGCGGCCTCGACCGCGGCGAGGACCGCCGTCTTCGCGGCCTCCTCACAGGCGACCGAGAGCTGGCCCTCGCCGTCCTCGCGGACGCTGGAGACGCCCTCGACCGCCGCGACCGCCGCAACCAGGTCCTCGCTGACGGGGTCGACGGTGAGGGTGAGCCGGGCCTCGCTGCCCAGCGCGCCCCGCAGCGCGTCGATGGTGTCGACCGCGACGAGGCGACCCTCGCGGAGGATGCCGACGCGGTCACAGACCGCCTCGACCTGCTCGAGGATGTGCGAGGAGAAGAAGACGGTCGCGCCGCGGTCGCGCTCCTCGCGGATGATTTCGCGCATCCGGCGCGCTCCATTCGGGTCCAGCCCGGTCGTCGGCTCGTCCAGGACGAGAACGTCGGGCTCACCCACGAGCGCCATCGCGAGGACGAGGCGCTGTTTCATCCCCTTCGAGAAGCCGCCCGCCTTCCGGTCGGCCGCGTCCGCGAGGCCGACGCGCTCGAGGACGGCGTCGATGTCGTCGGTCGCGCGCTTCGAGTCGACCGCGAACTCGAGGTGCTGGCGGGCGGTCAGCCGGTCGTAGAGGTGGTAGCCGTCCGGGAGGACGCCGACCCGTCGCCGGACCGCCAGCGAGTCGGCCTGCGCGTCGTACCCGAGGACCGCCGCCGAGCCCGCGGTCGGGCGCACGAAGTCGAGCAGGATGTCGATGGTCGTCGACTTCCCGGCACCGTTCGGTCCGAGGAAGCCGAATATCTCGCCCTCCGCCACGGAGAGGCTCACGTCGTCGAGTGCGGTCACGTCGCCGTACCGCTTCGTTACACCGCGCAGTTCGATTGCACTCATCGGTCGAGAGATTGCTGCAAGCGGATATAGCCACTCGCAGAAGCCGGCTTCTGTGTGCGATAGCATGGCGCCCGCGACAGCTGCCTGGCGGACCGGCTGGGGTCCCGCACGCCGGTTTCCCCTGTCTGTCCTCGTCCCGTACAGAACGGCGCTTCTGTGAGCAGTTATCCCCTCCCTCGGCGTCCCTGGCGTCATGGAGACCACCACTCGTACGGAACTCTCCGGAATCGACCCGACCACCGAAGCACCGAGCCGGCTCCGCGCCGTCCTCTTCGCCATCGCCGTCACGCTGGGCGCCGCGCTGTACGTCCCGCTCGTGGTCGGCTCCGTCGCGGAGGCGTGGGCGCTGCTCGGGAACGACGGCTTCCTCGTCCCGTTCGCCGTCGGCGGCACCCTCGCGACGCTCTCGCTCGGCGCGATGGCGTACTACTACGTCCGCTACACCTCGCTGACGGTTCCCGTTCGCGTGCCGACCCGGCGCGACCTCGGGTGGGTCGTCGTCGGCATCGTCGTCCCGCTCGCGGTCCAGGTGGGACTGGTCCTCCTCGGCAGCCGGTTCGGCGTCGAACCCGTCGGCGGCGGCATCGATGCGGCCGCGGCGGCGGATCCGGTGCTGGTCTACTCGCTGGCGCTCGTCTCCGCCCTGTTCCTCATCGGCCCCGTCGAGGAGCTGCTGTACCGCGGCGTCGTGCAGGGCAGGCTCCGGCAGTCCTTCGGGCCCGTCGCGGCCATCGGCCTCACCTCGCTGGGGTTCGCAGCCGGCCACGTCGCAACGCTCGTCTGGGGCGGCGGTGACCCGTTCACCCTCGGCTTCGGTCTCTCGCTGGCCGCCATCGCGGCGGGCTCGGTCGTCCTCGGTGTCGTCTACGAGCGTACCGGGAACCTCGTCCCGGCCGTCCTCGCGCACAGCCTGTTCAACGGCCTCCTCATCGCGACGGCGCTGGCGGCGGTACTCTGAGGCGGCCTCCACGGGGGGTTCCGGTGTCCATGCAAGTTCCTTGTGCCCGTCTCAATCCGTGTATGGCTACACTTCGATGCTTATGTGTGGCATCTGGTGCCAACCGCCACAGAATCGGATTTCTGCGAGCAGTTATGTCGATAGCTGCCCTCCCGAAGCCATGATACCGAGATGGTTCGCCGTGGTTCCGGCGGTGCTGCTCCTCGCGCTCGGCGGTGCGGTACTCGTCGGCGCGGGCACGGACGCGCCGGCCCCGACTGACGCCAGGGCGGTGCCGGGGACGACGCCCACCGGCGGGGTCCCCGAGAACCCCACCGAGGCGGTGGTCCGTCAGTTCGTCTCCGGGGCGGGGGTCTGTGAGCCCGCCGTCCCGGTAGGCGTGACGATGCACACGAACGCCTCCGGCGCCGTCACACTGGTCGTCACCGGCGGGCTCGCGACCGACGACGCCGCCCGCTTCGCACCGCCGGCCGCCCTGACCGAGCCCGAACCCGGGGAGTACGTCCTCTGGACCTCGACGCGGGCGGACGCGGACCGACGGCCGCGCCCGTGTGCCGACGCGGGCCACGTCCCGTACGAGGCCACCATCGAACTCCCGGCCGGTACCGAGCCCGTGACGCTGACCGTGATGCACGAGGGCGGGGCCGCGGCGACGTGGAGGGCTCCGGGCTCGTGACCACGACTCAGCTGACGGATGCGGTTCCGACAGACATCTCGCGGCGGGCCCGTGACCTCGTCGTCCCGGTGGCGGCCATCGGCGTCGCCCTCCTCGGACTCGCCGCCTCGACGCTCGCGGCGAACACCGCCCTCGCGATGGGGGAGATACCGGTCACACTCCTTCCGGGTGGCCGGTGGCTCGCGGCTCGCGGCCTCCCGGCGCTCGTCGCGTCCCGCCTGGCGGTGGTGCTGCTCGCCTACGGCCTGGCCGCCCGCCTCGCACCCCGCTACCGGTTGCACGCCCTCGCAGCAACGGGGCTGTGCTGGCTCCTGTGGGCCGGCTGGCAGTTCTGGGTGCTGCTGGCGCTGACGTGACCCCCGATCCCCCGGCCGATGCACCGTACGAGACCAACACCCGGTCGACGCCCTCGCAGTCGATCTCGACGCGACGCTGAGCGAGCCCGGCCTGGCCGGACGGCGGCGCCATCGGGTCCGCCGGGTCAGCGAGTTCCCGCTGGTCCGCGAAGCCGCGGAGTAGGCCCGAAGGCGGTCGCCTGTCCCCGATTCGAGCTACCGGCCGGTCCGTACGCGGCCGGGAGACACTTACCGGCGCGGCCGCTAGCGAATCCGTGCCCGACAACACCGACGAGCGGGTCGACAGCGGTGACGGCCCCACCGCCTGCATCCCGCCGCAGACCGAGGCGGTGGCGGCGAAGCTCCGCGAGGGGGACCACCAGCTCCTCCACTGTCTCGACTGCGGTCGCCAGATGGTCGCCCGGCGTCACGCCGACGGCTGTATGCTCTGTGGCTCCGAGGCGGTCGTCATCGAGACGCCCTGATTACTCCGCTTCCGGCGCCAGCGCCCCGTCGACGGCCTCGCGGACGCGCTCGTGCAGCGCCTCGCGCGTGCGATGCGACGCCTCGCCGTCGAGGACCACCTCCACGACGTGCCCGCCGGGGGCGCCGACGGCGGCGTCGAACAGGTCCACGAAGGCGTCCAGCCCGTCGGCCGCGGCGTGGACGCGCCCGAAGTCGTAGCCGTACATCGCCGCGAGGTGCGAGAGGTCCACGCCCAGCGGCGTCCGGAAGAACTCCGTGAACGACTCGTGGGCCTCGATGGGGAGGACGTGGAAGATGCCGCCGCCGTCGTTGTTGACGACGACGACGGTGGCGTCGAGGTCGTTGCGCGGGAGCGCGAGCAGGCCGTTCGCGTCGTGGTAGCACGCGAGGTCGCCCGTCACGAGCACGAGGGGGCCGTCGTCCCCCGCGCCGGCGCCGAGCGCCGAGGAGGTGATGCCGTCGATGCCCGAGGCGCCGCGGTTGCCCAGCACGCGCAGGTCGGCCGCCCGCGGCGCGGCGAACCGGTCGAGGTCGCGGACCGGCATCGAGTTCGAGACGAACAGCGTCGCCGGGCCCGGCGTCCGCTCGGCCACCGTCGCGAGCACCTGCCCCTCGTACGGGGCCTCGCCGGCCGCGGGCGCGTCGGCGACCGTCTCCCAGTGCGCGCGCTCGGCGGCCCGGAACCGTTCGCGCCACGCCGGGTCCGTCCCCGACTCGACGCGGCCGGAGACCGAGGCGGCCAGGGGTGTCGGGTCCGCCACGACGAGGTCCGACGCCGTGAACGACGCCTCCCGCCAGCCACCCGCCGGGTCGACGACGACCTGCTGCGTGCCCGCCTCCCGCGTCGCGTCCCGGAGGTAGTGCCGGAGCGGCTTCGAGGTGGGGGAGGCGCCGAACCGGATGACGAGGTCGGGTGCGGAGGTGTGCTCGGGGGCGAACGCCGGCGCGTCGAGGAACGAGTCGTAGCCGCCACAGACCAGCACGCCGTCGGCGGCGACGTGGTCGCCGAAGCGGAGCCCGGAGAGCGGGTCCGCGAGCACCGGGAACCCCGTCGCGCGGGCGAGGCCGAGCAGCGCGTCCCGGTCCGGTGTCGGCGCGTCCGCGGGGCCGGCGACGATGAGCCCCCGCTCCGCGTCCTCGACGGCCTCGACCACGCGGGCGCGGTCGGCCGCCGAGAGGTCCACACGCCCGGGTGTCGTCGCCACGTACGGGCGTTCGTCCCCGCGCCCGGTCGCGGCCAGGGCGTGCGACTCGTCGGCCCAGTCCGCGGGCACGTCGCCCTCGACGGGCGTCGGCTCCAGCGGCTTCTCGAACGGGACGTTCAGGTGGACCGGCCCGGGTGGCCCGGCGTCGCGGGTCGAGGTGGCGACGGCCCGCGCGACGGCCGTCCGGAGGGCGCGGACCTTCCGATCCTCGACCTCGGGTTCCGGGAGGGTGCGATACGCCCGGACCGCGCCGCCGTACAGTTTCTCCTGGTCGACGGTCTGGTTGGCGCCCGAATCCTGCAGCACGCGGGGCCGGTCCGCCGTCAGCAGGAGCATCGGGACCCGGGCGTTGGCGGCCTCCATCACCGCCGGGTGGTAGTTGGCGAGCGCGGTCCCCGACGTGCAGACGAGCGGCGTCGGGCGGCCCGTCGCCTTCGCCCGGCCCAGCGCGAAGAAGGCCGACGAGCGCTCGTCGATGTGGGTGAACGTCCGCACCGCCGGATGCTCGGCGAAGGCGTTCGTCAGCGGCGTACAGCGGCTCCCGGGCGTGAGGCAGACGTCGCTGACGCCGCTCCGGACGAGTTCCTGCACGATGACACGCCCCCAGAGCGTGTTCCGGTTGGGCGCGTCGGTGGTCGGGGGCTCGTCGGTCGGTTGGCCGGGCGCGGCCGGGTCGTCGGTCACGGCTGTCGACCTCCCGCCTGGTCGCGCGGCGACCGGTCGTGCGTGGCCTGGTGCATACGCCCGGCTAGGGACGGTCGCCGCTAAGAACCTCCGGACGGGTGCCGGTGGCAGGGCTGCCGACGCGACCGGACTGTGTCAGGCCGCCGCCGCGGCCCCGTCGGCGATCTCGTTGATCCCGGTCTGGACGAGGTACCACACGATGGGGGTGAAGACGATGAACGCGAGGAACAGGATGAGTTCGTCGTGGTCCGTCACCGCCGTGATATCGTTCGAGAACCGCCAGATGACGACCAGGTTGTAGAGCGGAATCAGGATGCCGATGGTCCGGAGTCCCGGGCTGATGTCCGCGCTCGTGCCCGCGCCGAGTTGCTCGTTCGTCTTGTACCACCAGTACAGGCCGTAGAGGCCGAACGTCACGACGAACAGGATGACCTGCGTCGTCAGCGAGCCGTGCGTGAACGCCGACGGGTCGGTCACCTCGGGTGAGTCGTCCGTCATCACCCGCGGGTTCTCGCATCGGCGGAATAAGTCATGGGGCGCGGTGCGGGCCCCCACCCGTCGGGGGTGGTGGGGCCGCTCGCTCGTCCGGGCGCTACTCCAGTTCGTCCAGGATCGGCCGGTACTTGAGCTGGACCTCGTCCCACTCGCGGTCGGGGTTCGAGTCCGCCACGAGCCCCACGCCGGCGAACATCGTCACCTGCTCGTCGTCCGGGCTCGCCACCGCGGAGCGGATGGCGACCGCGAACGAGCCGTAGCCGGCGGCGTCGAACCAGCCGACGGGTGCGGCGTACCAGCCGCGGTCGAACGGCTCCGTGTCACGGATGGTCTGCAGCGCGCGGTCCGGCGGCAGCCCGCCGACCGCCGGGGTGGGGTGGAGTGCCTCCACGAGGTCGAGGACGTGGTGGTCGGCGGCCAGTTCCGCCGTGATGGGCGTCTCGATGTGCTGGACCGTCGCGAGCCGGCGGATGCGGCGCTTGCCCGCCGCGACCGAGGCCGCGTACGGCGCCAGCTGGTCTCGGATGGCGTCCGCCACGAGTTCGTGCTCGTGGACGTTCTTGTCGTCGTGCAGCAGTTCCTCGGCGAGCCACTCGTCCTCGGCGGGCGTCTCGCCGCGCCCGGTCGTCCCCGCGAGCGCGCCCGTCTCGACCGTGCGCCCCGTGAGGTCCACGAGGCGCTCGGGCGTCGCACCGAAGAAGCCCGGCCGGGGAGTATCGGCCGCGGAATCGGCCGTGCCGTCGTCCTGGTGAATCGGCTCCAGCAGGAAGCGATAGCAGTCCGGGTAGCGCTCGGCGAGTCGCGCCAGTGTATCGGGGAGGTCGAGCGGCCGTTCGAGGTCGGCCTCCAGCGCCTGTGCGAGGACGACCTTCCGGAGGTCGCCGGCCTCGATGCGGGCGAGTGCGGCGTTGACGGACTCGCGCCACGCGTCGCGGTCGGTGGTCCGGCGGCGGTCGGCGACCCCCGGCGGTTCGGCGACCGGTCCCGGCGCCGGCAGTGACTCGACCGTCTCGCGGGCCTCGTCCAGCCGCGTCTCGACGGCCTCGGCCGAGGCATCCGGACCGACCGCGGTGACCGTGAGCCACGCCTCGGACCCGGCGTCCGGGTCGCCCGTGGTCGGGTCGGTCCCGGTGTAGGTGAGCTGCACGCGCGGCAGGAGAAAGCCCGCCGACGGGTACTCGTCCCACGGCGGCTCGCCGTCGTGTCGGTCGTGCTCCTCGTGGAAGGCGAAGCCGCCGAACAGGCGGGGCCGCGCGGCCAGCGTCCCGGCGTGGACGTCACCGCTGGCGAACAGGTCGGCGGCCGCCTCGCGGATCGCCGCGAAGCGGTCGCCGCCGGTCGCCGTGAGGGCCGCCGCCGCACCGCTCCCGACCACGGTCGCCTCGCCCGGCGCCGCCCAGACGGTGCGGGGACTCGTGGCGGCGTCGACGACGGCGCGGAACGGCGGCGCCTCGACGCGGACGGATCGACTGACGAGGTCGGCGTCCATCGATGGCTCCGCCGACCGACCCCCGCGAACCGACGACTCGCCGCGCGGTGGTTCCATCGCTACCGTGTACGGGTTCCAGTGGTTTGAGGCTAGCCCTCTCGGATGGCCGGGATACTGACGACGGAACCACCTACGAAGCCCTCGCGCACTCGCCCTTCGAGTCCGCCAGGGTTCGGCTGTTCGGCGGGTGCTGCGACCCTGCCCTTCCCCAGGTCGCACGGGCTCCACTTCGTTCCGCCACGCGGCTCGCGGTGGCGGAGCCACCGCTCGCTCGGGGCGCCGGGGGCTTTCTACCCAGTTCCGTCGTTGCTGCCGCCGTCAATAATAACCAAAGAGGAAGGGAAGTCAGAAAATTGGCGATATTACAGATTTAAGCTGGAAATAAGAAAACAGCGAACGCCCTACTTCACTAGCGACAGCATCGAGCAGGAGATAGCCGTGGAGCCGTCCTGCTTGACGACCTCCACGTCGTACCTGATGGTGCCCGTCGCGGCGGGGTTGTCGGACTCGCGCTTCTCGACCACCTCGGCCTCGACGTGGATGGTGTCGCCGGCGAAGACGGGCCCGCGGAAGCGCAGGTCGTCGATGCCGTAGAACGCCACCACGGCGTCGCGCTCTGCGGGCGTGCGGTTCTGCCAGAGGAGGCCGGTCGCGGCCGAGAAGACCAGCATCCCGTGGGCGATGCGCTCGCCGAACATCGAGTCGGCCATCGCCTCCTCGTCCATGTGGAGGTGGTTGAAGTCGCCGCTCACGCCCGCGAAGTTGGCGATGTCGGCCTCCGTGATGGTCCGGCCGCCGGTGGTGTCGGTATCGCCCTCCTCGGTGTTGTGGTAGATGCTGTAGTCGCCGTCGTCTGGTTCTGTCATCGGTGGTGGTCTCCGTTGTCGGTCTCAGTCCTCGCCGCCGTCCGCGTCGGTGCCCTCGGCACCGGCGTCCCTGAACAGTCGATACGTCGTGCCGCCCGTGGCGACGACCTTGCGCTCGCCCTCGTGCATCGTCGTCACCTCGCAGTGCGTGACGCCCATGCTCGACCCGGAGCGGACGACCTCGGCCTCGACGCGGAGGTCGTCACGCGCGGGGCGGATGTAGCGCACGTTGAGGTCGGTCGTCGTCAGCGCCGCGCGGGCCGGGTCCTCGAAGGTCGAGCGGAGGGCGAAGCCACTGGCCGTGTCGATGACGGTCGCGGTGATGCCGCCGTGGACCGTCCCGGACGAGAGGTTCGCGAACTTCTCGTCGAACGGCAGGTCGAACACGACGCGGCCGGGTTCGGCCGCGTGGATGGAGAGGTCGAGCCAGCGGAACAGGCCGTGCTGACGGAGCGCCTCGGTCAGTGCCTCCGGCGTCGGGTCGTCGACGGCCTCGAAGCCGTCGCCCGCGTTGTCGGCGACGGCCGTGCCGCCCGTCCCGTCCTCGCCGGAGCCTCGCGGCTCCTCGTCCGCCCCGTCCTCGGCCTCGCCGCTGCCCCCGTCGGATGTCCCGACCAGTTCGCGCGAACGGGTCGCCTCGGCCGCATCGGGAATCTCGCCGGGGCCGCCTCCCTCCCCGGTCACGCTACTTGCCCTCGAACTCGGGGTCGCGGTCGCCCATGAACGCCATGGCGCCCTCCTCCATGTCGTCGGTGGTCAGGAGGAGGCCGAACGCCTGGGACTCCATCTCGAGGCCGGCCTCCATGTTCTCGTCGGCGCCCTTGTTCATCACCGTCTTCGCCTTGCGCAGGGCGATGGGCGGGCCGGTGACGAGATCGTCGACGAACTCCTGGCACTTCTCCTCGAGGTCCTCGCTGTCGACGGCACAGTTGATGAGGCCCCACTTGTGGGCACGCTTCGCGGAGATGCGCTCGCCGCGGAAGACGAGTTCCTTCGCGCGTGCCTCGGGCAGCATCCGCATCGCGCGCTGGGTGCCGCCGCCGCCCGGGATGAGGCCCAGGTTGATCTCGGGGAAGCCGAACTCGGACTCCTTCGTCGCGATGCGGAGGTCACACGCCAGGGCGAGTTCGTGGCCACCGCCCAGGCAGAAGCCGTCGATCTTCGCCAGCGTGGGCCGCGGGAAGTCGTTGACCGTCTGGAAGAACTCCGTCACCTCGACCTCGTGGGGTGCGATGCCGGAAAAGCCGGTGATGTCCGCGCCCGCGGAGAACGCCCGGTCGCCCGCGCCCTCGAACGTCACCGCGCGGACCTCGTCGACGTCGACGTTGTTGAGCAGGTGGACCGTCTCCTGCATCAGGTCGTCGTTGAGCGCGTTCATCCGGGCCGGCCGGTCGAGTTCGATCTCGAGCAGGCCGTTGTCGTGCAGTTCGTGGTTGATGGTGGTGTAGTCGCGGGTGCCGTCCTCGCCGCTGCCGTAGTCGAAGAAGCCGCTCCCGGCCTCCTCGCCGGTCTCGCCGGCCTCGACCTTCTCGACGAGCCACGGGTCCGGCTCGTAGCGGTCGGCGCCCGTCTCCTCGTGGAGGTCCTGCAGCTTCTCGAGGATGGTGTCGAGACCGATCTTGTCCGCGCGGCGGCACGGCCCCTCGGGGAAGCCGGCGCCGAGGCGCATCCCGGTATCGATGGCCTCGGCCGTGGCAACGTCCTCGCGGATGAGGTAGGCCGCGCGGTTGACCATCCGGGCCTCGATGCGGAGCGTGTCGACGCCCTCGCCGTCACCCGGCTCGTAGGTGGTCCCCTCGCCGTCCTCGTAGTCGTAGTAGCCCTTGCCCGTCTTCCGGCCGAGGTTCTCGTTCTCGACCTTCTCCTCGACGATGGGCGGGACCTCGCGCCCGGCCTCCTTCGCCACGTCGTAGCCGATGTCGATGCCGGTCATGTCCGACAGCTCGAACGGCCCCATCGGGTAGCCGCGCTGGTGGACCATCGCGGCGTCGATGGCCTCGACGCTCGCGACGCCCTCGCTGGCCATCCACGCGGCCTCGTCGCCGAACGGCCCCAGCACCGTGTTGACGACGAACCCGCGCACGTCCTTGCGGACGTAGATGGGCGTCTTCTCGATGTCCTCGACGAACTCGTAGGCGAGTTCGGCGGTCTCGTCGGAGGTCTCCTCCCCGTAGATGACCTCGACGAGGTCCATCTTCACGGGCGGGTTGAAGAAGTGGGTCCCGACGACCTGGTCCTCGCGGTCGGTCGCCTCGGCGATCTGCGTGATGGGCAGCGACGAGGTGTTCGAGGCGAAGATGGTGTGGTCGGGGGCGTAGTCGTCGAGCTGGCCGTAGATGTCCCGTTTCAGGTCGAGCTTCTCGGGCGCGGCCTCGATGACGAGGTCCGCGTCCGCGACCGAGTCCTCCAGGTCGACCGCCGTATCGATGCGGTCGAGGACCTCCCCGGGGTCCTGGTCGACGAGGCCCTTCTCCGCGAGCTTCTCCAGCGACCACTTGATGTCCTGGTAGCCGTCGTCGACGATCTCCTCCTCGATGTCCCGCATCGTCACGTCGTAGCCGGCCAGCGCGACCACCTCGGTGATACCGTGGCCCATGCTCCCCGCACCGAGCACGGTCACGCGGTCGACGTCCTCGAGTTCAAGCGTCATGCGGCCACGAGTGGCACACGCTCCGGCTTAATACCACCGCAACGCATTACAGGTGTTAGGTCATGAGGGCCCCCCCATTGACCAGCGTAAACTCCTTCCCGGCGTGGGGCGTTCCCCGGCGAGCCTCCCGGCAGGGTGTCCGGGCCGGATGGCGGTGCCCGGAAGGTCTTTGGGCGGACCGGTCGGACGGCTGGGCATGACGACCCGCGCGGTCGCCGAGATGCGCGAGTGGGACCGCCGCCGGTACGACGGCGGGTTCGACGGGCTGCACGACCTCGCCGACCGTGAGTTCACGGGCGCCGTCGAGGCCGACGGCGCCGTCTGCTTCATGCTCCGCGGGCGCGTGGTCGGGGTCTTCAGCCTCGACGACGAGGCCGACCATGGCCTCCGGCCCGCCGACATCGAGGCCTTCGAGGACGCCACCGGGGACGCGTACGAGGCGCCCCATCCCGCCCTCCCGCTGCTGTTCACCATGCAGGCCACGGGCGGCGAGGAGCGCGGCCGCTACTACACCGAGGATACGCCGCTGGAGGAGGTCCACGAGCGCCTCTCGAGCGGCTTCACCGGCTACGTCGAGCTCTCGGAGAACGTCCTCTCGGGCGACTACTACTCCGTCTACCACGGCGGGCGTGCGAAGCACGCCGCCTTCGTCGGCCAGTCCGGCCGCCTCCTCGAGGACGAGGAGGCGTTCGAGCGGGCCTGCGACGAGGTCGGCATCTACACCGTCACCGCCGTCGACCTCGACATCACGGAGATCCCCGGCGCCGAGGACCGGGCCAGTGGTGTGGGGGCCGGGACTGCCGGGGCTGGCGCGGCTGGTGCGGCCGCCGGAGCCGCTGCCGGGACCGGTGGAGCCAGCGGCAAGGACGAGAGCGTGGAGACGGCCGATGGTGGGGCCACCGTGGAGACGGCCGAACCGGATTCCGACGCCGACACAGCCGACACAGCCGACGCGAGTCTGGACGCCGACATCCCGGATTCCGACGCCGACACAGCCGACACAGCCGACGCGAGTCTGGACGCCGACATCCCGGATTCCGGTCCCGACCCGTCGACCGAGGGCGAGGACGGCGCGACCCCCGGCTCCCCCGACCCGCACGAGACGGGCACAGAATCGCTCACCCGGGACGCCATCACCTCCATCGACGATACGACCGGTGGCGAGACCGAGGGGATCGAGGGAGGGGACGGGACGGCGACCGACGACGCGGTGACGTCTACGGACGAGGACGAAGACGATGAGGAGGTGGCGACCGCCACCGGGACCGGGGCGGGGACCGAGGCGGGGACGGAGCCACCGTCGCCGGCCGACGGCCCGGCGGACGACGAGGAGATCGAGGCGGCCGTGACTGCCGTCGAGAGTCCGTCGACCGACGTTGACGGGACCAGCGACGAGGAGGCCGACGAGACAGGGGGAGCAGCGGACCGGGTCCACGAGGACGGGGAATCGGAGGCGTCGGCCGGCGAGGCAGCCGAGGACGCAGCAGCACTCCGGAGCGCGCTCGAGGCTCGCGAACGGGAGGTCGAACGTCTGGAGGACGAGGTCGACAGCCTGGAGACGGCGCTCCAGAGCGCCCGGGACGAACGCGACGACCTCGCCGCCCGGGTCGAGGACCTCGAGGGACGGCTCCGCGAACTGGGGTCGGGCGCGGCCGCCCCGGAGACCGCGATGACGCCCGCGGAGGCGCTCGACGGGACCAGCGTCTTCGTCCGCTACCGCTCGAAGAGCGAGCCGACCCTCGATGACCTTCGAGCGGGTGTCAGCCGCGAGAGCGTGGTCGGGAACCTGCAGCTGGAACGCCACACGGAGTTCGACGCAAGCACCGTCGCGGTCGACGGCCGCGAGTTCGATGCCTTCCTCGATGACACCCAGGAGTACCAGTTCACCAGGTGGCTGGTGACCGACCTCCCGCTCGAGATCCGCGATACGGGAAGCGAGAAGGTTCTGGGGGACCTGTACGGGGCGATCCCCGAGATCGACCGCGTGGAGTTCGGCGCGACCCTCGCCGACGATCGGACGTTCGATCTGGTCGCGCGTAACCGGATGGGCGAGCCGCTGGTGGTCGCGGCTCTCGACGACTCGCGGGAGTCGACGGGCGAGGAGGAGATGGCCGAGCTGGTCAGGGGTGCGTCGGCTGTCGCCGAGGAGTCGGGGTCACTGGCGGGCGCCATCGCGGTCACGGGTGCCTTCTTCGAACCGGCGGCGCTCGCCACGGTCGAGGATGCGACTGGCGGGAGTCTGCTGAGCCGGGACAAGCGCGAGAGCTACGTGAAGCTGTCGCGGTCGCGTGGCTTCCACCTCTGTCTCGCCGAGGACCGTGACGAGTCGTTCTATCTCTCGGTACCCGAACTCTGAGGCGGCCCCTCAGCCCTCGATCTCGGGGATGTCCTCGATCTTCATCCCCTCGAGCTTCTCGACGATCTCGTCGATCTTCTCGTCGAGGTCGTCGACGAAGTCGGCGGTGTCCTCGGTGGTGATCGCTCCCTGGCTCGAGGGCTCGATGAGGTTCTCCTCCTCGAGCACCCGGAGGGAGTAGCGGACCTTGTGGTGGGGGTATCCGGTCTCGTTCGACATCTTCACGATGCCGATGGGTTCGTTCTCGATCACCATCCGCAGGACCTGCAGATGGCGTTCGAGCATGTCGACTTCCTTCTCGAGCCGATCTATCATGGCACGTGTTAACTCGTAAGACGAGGGTTTAAAAGTTGCCCTCACGCCGTCGGGGTCGGGGCGGCGTCATCCGACGGATATCCGGAATCGGTACCGCGTATCACGCGGACCATGTTAACCCTTGCGACCCTGGCAGCGGGGTCGGGAGCGATTCGGACCCGTTCCGGCGGTGAGCGGACGGTTCCGTGCGCGCATCGCTGGCCCCCGGGAACCGCAACCGGTTTGTTCGGCCACGCCGCACGCTGGGCCGGATGACTGTCACTATCGTCGGTTCGCAGTTCGGCGACGAGGGGAAGGGGGGGATCGTCGACGTCTTCGGCGAGCGAGCGGACGTGGTCGCGCGGTACCAGGGCGGCGACAACGCCGGCCACACCGTCGTCCACGAGGGCGAGGAGTACAAGCTGTCGCTGGTCCCCTCGGGCGCGGTCCGGGGGAAGATCGGCGTCCTGGGCAACGGCTGCGTGGTCAACCCGGCGACGCTGTTCGACGAGCTCGACGCGCTCCACGAGCGCGGCCTCGACCCCGACGTCCGCGTCGCCGAGCGCGCTCACGTCATCATGCCGTTCCATCGCGTCCTCGACGGCCTCGAGGAGGACGTCAAGAGCGAGGACGACATCGCCGTCGGCACCACCGGCCGCGGCATCGGCCCCACGTACGAGGACAAGGCCGGCCGGCGCGGGGTCCGCATCGGCGACCTGCTCGACCCCGATGTGCTCCGTGACCGGCTCGCGTACGTCGTCCCGCAGAAGCGAGCCCTCGTCGAGCAGGTGTACGGCCTGGACCTCGACGCGCTCGACGCCGAGGACTTCGGCATCGAGGTCACGGTCCCGGAGGCGTTCGACGAGGACGCGCTGTTCGAGCGGTACCGCGCGTTCGGCGAGCGCCTCGCCGAGGAGGGGATGACCGTCAACTGTGGCGCCTTCCTCGCGCGCCGTCGCGCCGAGGGTGAGCAGGTGATGATGGAGGGCGCACAGGGCACCGGAATCGACATCGACCACGGGAGCTACCCCTACGTCACCTCCTCCAATCCGACGGCGGGCGGTGCGGCCGTCGGGACGGGACTGGGCCCGACCGTCGTCGGGCAGGGGGCGGTCGTCGGCATCGTCAAGGCGTACATCACGCGCGTCGGGACCGGCCCGCTCCCGACGGAACTCGGCCACGTCGAGGGGCAGACGCCGCCCGAGGGCGGCGACACCTCCGAGCGGGGCCAGGAGCTCGCGACCTATATCCGCGACGAGGGCGGCGAGTACGGCACCGTCACCGGCCGCCCGCGCCGGGTCGGCTGGCTCGATATGCCGATGCTCCGCCACGCCGCCACCGCGAGCGGCTTCACCGGGCTCGCCGTCAACCACGTGGACACGCTCGCCGGCCTGGAGACCGTGAAGGTCGGTCACACGTACGAACTCGACGGTGAGGAGCTGGAGACCATCCCGGCGACGACCGAGAAGTGGGCCGAGTGCGAGGCCCAGTACCGCGAGTTCGACGGCTGGCCGGAGGTCGACTGGAGCGAGGTCGCCGACGCCGGCTACGACGCTATCCCGGAGAACGCCCAGGAGTACCTCGGCTACATCGCCGCCGAACTCGACGCCGACATCTACGCGGTCGGCGTCGGCCCCGGCCGCGAGGACACGGTCGTCGTCCAGGACCCCTTCGACGCCTGAGCGACCCGCTGTCCCCTTCCGTCGCCCCCGTTCCCTCGTTACCGGGGTCCCGTCGACACGACAGCACCCGCGCTCCACGCCGGGGGCAACCAGAAGGATTCTAAGGGCTGCGGCAACAGTCCGTAGCGATGGTGGCCGCCCCCGACGACGACGCCCCCGCGCCCGACGACGGCGAGGGCGATGACGCCGGCGACTCGGAGCCAGCGGATGACCCCGCCGACGGGCCATCCGCGTCCGACGACGGTCCCACGACGGACCCTGCCCCCGACCCGGACCCGGAGCCGACACCGGACGAGGGCGCGGCGTCCCCGCCCTCCACCGGGACCGCCGCTACCGACCCCGCCCGCTCCGCCCGGCGTCCCGTCCTCGCCGACTACCTCGGCACCGGCACCGAACGCACCCTCCGGCTCGTGCTGGGCATCACGGTCCTCGCGCTGGTCGCGCGGCTCGTCCTGCTCGGCGACCGCGTCCAGCACTTCGACGAGGCCCGGGTCGCCTGGTGGACCCTGGAGTACCAGCGGACCAGCTCGTTCAGCTACCGCTACATCATCCACGGGCCGTTCATCCAGCACCTGAACACGTTCCTGTTCTCGGTGCTCGGGACGACCGACTTTGCGACCCGCGTCGTCCCGGCGCTCGTGGGTGGCCTGCTCCCGGCGACGGCGCTGCTGTTCCGCGAGCACCTCCGCCGGAGCGAACTGGTCGCGCTCGCGCTGTTCCTGAGCTTCAACCCCATCCTCCTGTACTACTCGCGGTTCTCCCGGTCGACCATCCTCGTCGCCGGGTTCTGCTTCGTCGCGTTCGGCTTCCTCGTCCGCGCGATGGACGCCCGCGGTGCCCCGGTGGAGACGCGGGGCGGCACCGGGCGCACGGTGGCCGACGGCGGGACGGCCACCCGGACCGCCCCGACCGGCCGGTCGCTGGCGACCCTCCTCCAGCTCGGCCGGACCCGATCGCCCGCGCTGTACGTCCACGCCGCAGTCCTCTGCTTCGCGCTGGCGTTCGCCGCGAAGGAGAACGCCCTGGTCTACCTCCTCTGCTGGATGGGCGCGAGCGCGCTCGTCGCCGACCGCATCCTCTCGACGCCCGGGACGAACGGCTTCGACCGGGTCGAGGCGGCACTCGAGCGGTTCGTCCTCCACCCGGGCTACTACCTCGGCCACGCGCTCCTCGCGCTGGTCATCCTCGGGGTCGTGACGCTGTTCTTCTACGCGCCCCGCGGCGCCGCGGCCCCGGACAGCGTCGGCCTGTACGCGGTCCTCGGCCAGCCGGGGCAGTTCCCGGCGCTCGTCGACGCGACGCTGCTCGACATAGAGACCGGGCTGGAGTACTGGTTCGGCGGGAGCGCGGAACCGGGCTGCAACAAGGACAACCTCATCGACGGCTACGCCTGCTACCTCGGGCGCTTCCTGGAGTCGATGGTGCTGTACGCGGGCCCGCTGTTCCTCCTCTCGGTCGTGGGTTTCCTCGCGGACCGCTACACGGACGGCCGTCCCCGTGCGCTGGTGATGTTCGCCGCGTTCTGGGGTTTCGCCTCCGTCCTGGGCTACCCGCTCGGGACCGACATCTACGGCGCGTGGATCGTCGTGAACGCGCTGCTCCCGCTCGCCATCCCCGCGGCGGTCGGGGCGGCGCTGCTGTACCGCTGGGGCGTCGACGCCTACCGCGAGGACGACGGCATCAGCCTCCTGCTCGTGTTCGTCCTAGCGCTGGTCGCGACCGGCGCGACCGGCTACCAGGGCGCGACGGGCGTCTACGTCAGCCCGGAGGAGGGGCCGGACTCGCTGGTCCAGTACGCCCAGCCCGAGGGCGAGTGGCGACCCATCCTCGGGGAGATGCAGGCGCTCTCGGCCGGCAACCCGCCCGGCGAGGACGACGTGCTCGTCCACGGCTCCTACTACGTCGACGGCGACAGCTCCGCGGTCCGGACGCCCGCCTGCATCAAGTGGTTCAAGGCGCTGCCGTTGCCGTGGTACTTCGAGAAGGACCGGATGCAGGTCACCTGCACCAACCTGACGGCCGACCTCCCGCCACAGGAGGAGCTGCCGCCGGTCGTCATCTCCCGGACTACCAACGCCGACGCCCTCCAGGAGCGGCTCGGCGACGACTACCGGCAGGAGACCGTGCTGATGCGTCGTGGCGCCATCTCGACGGTCGTCTTCATCGACGGGTCCGCGCCCCGCGCGGACATCGAGCCGCCCGCGGACACGCGTGAGGCGGTGCGCGACGCCCGCGCCGACCGTGCGCGGCTGCGGGCCGAACGCCGGCCTGCCGGCGGGTAGGACGACGCCGCCCTCTTCCTCGCTCCTCGCTGCTCACCCGGAAGCGAAAGCGGTAGGACCGGGCGCCGAGGACCCTCGCACATGACCGATTCCGACGGTATCGACGCGCGGACGCTCGCCGCGCCCGGGCCGACGCTGGGCGTGGTCGGCGGCGGCCAACTGGGGCGGATGCTGGGCGAGGCCGCGGGCCCGCTCGGCGTCGAACTCGTCGTCTCGGACCCGACGCCGGACTGCCCCGCCCGTTCCGTGGTCCGCGACCAGGTCGTCGGCGACTTCGACGACTACGAGACGCTCCTGGCGCTGGGGGAGCGCGCCGACGTGCTCACCTTCGAGATCGAACTCGCGGACCCCGACACGCTGGACCGGGTCGCCGAGGAGACCGGTACGCCCGTCCACCCGGCGCCCGACACCCTCCGCACCATCCAGGACAAGTACGTCCAGAAGGAGGCGCTGGTCGAGCAGGGCATCCCCGTCCCGGCCTACCGGCAGGTCGACGGCGCGGAGGACCTCCTGGCGGCCGGCGAGGACCTGGGGTGGCCGCTGATGCTGAAGGCCCGCGAGGGCGGGTACGACGGGCGCGGGAACGTCCCCGTCTCCGGCCCGGACGATGTCGAGGCCGCGATGGCCGACATCGCCGGCCCGGCGATGGCCGAGGAGATGCTCGACTTCGAGCGGGAACTGGCCGTGATGGGCGTGCGTGGCGCCGACGAGCGCGACACCTTCCCCGTCACCGAGACGATCCACCGCGAGGAGATTCTCCGCGAGAGCATCTCCCCGGCGCGGGCCGACGACGGCGTCCGCGCCCGGGCCCGGGAGGTCGCCCACGAGGTGCTCGACGTGATGGACGGGCGCGGCGCGTTCGGCATCGAGCTGTTCCAGGTCGACCCCGACGCCCACGACGGCGAGGCCATCCTCGTCAACGAGATCGCTCCGCGGCCGCACAACTCCGGCCACTGGACCATCGAGGGCTGTCACGCCTCCCAGTTCGAGAACCACGTCCGCGCGGTGCTGGGCTGGCCGCTCGGGTCGACTGACCGCCGCGCACCGACGGCGAACGCGAACCTGCTCGGCGACGTGGACGAGAACCGGCCGGCCGAACTGCGCGGCGTGGACGAGGTGCTGCGCGCGGACGGCGCGGCGCTGCACTGGTACTGCAAACGCGAGGCGCGACCGCTGCGCAAACTGGGACACGTCACGCAGGTCGGCTCAGAAGGGGACGATATCGGTGACCTGCTGGAGCGCGTGCGGGGGCTGCGCGACGCGACGACGTTCCGACCCGACAGGGAGTAGGATTCGTTCTTCTGATTTCTGCTTGATATCGGTAAATACGAACGTGGAACCGGGTTGAAAGCTCCCGCGGGCGCTCCCTGCGACAGCGGCGATGGAATCCGGTTGAAAGCCCCTGCTCGCTCGACCCGCCGGGCCTCGCTGCGGTCCTCGGGTTCGCTTCGCTCACCCTGCGGTCCTTGCGTCGTCCGGGCGGGGTCGAGCGATTTCTCGGCTCCGCCGAGAAATGTATCGCTGGCGTTCACGAGAGCGGAGCTCTCGTGCAGCCCATCAGAACGCTTCGCGTTCTGAGGACGGCAGAGCCGCCAGCCGAGCGGCCCTTTCAGTCCCGCCCTGTGGTCTGATTACCCGAGTGTTCGCGGTTGGTGGTTCCAGGCTAGCAGGGTGTCCCCACCCCTCCCCGCGCGGGCGCCGTGTAGCCAGCGGGCCACTCGCCCGCAAGGGGCTCGGGACCCGCTGACGGGAGGGCGCCCGCGCGCTTCCTTTCCTCGGAACCGGCGGCCGACCATCCGCTCTCCGGCCGGGAGCGCGTGGTGAGCCCCTTGCGGGCGAACCCGCGCGACCTGGGGAAGGGCAGGGCCACCGCACTCGTGACACGTCCAATCCCCTGGCGGACTCGAAGGGCGAGCGGGCTCAGCGGGTCCCCGGCGACGCAAGCACCGCAGCGGAGGGAGCAGAGCGACCGGAGCGAGGAGCGCAGCGAGCCGCGGGCCCCTGAGCGCGCGAGGGCTTCGTAGGCGTTCCTGGAAATGAGTCGGAGATAAACTTAGAATTAGGAAGATTAGAGATTTATATTAGTGACAAAGGGGTTGCGGGCTGGATACGACTCGAACTACGGCGTCAGAACGACCTTCCCTGAGGACTTGCGGTCCTCGATGTACTGGTGGGCCTCGGCGGCGTCCTCCAGGTCGAACGTCTCGCCGACCTGGACCTCCAGCGTCCCGTCGCCCAGCATCTCCGTCAGCTCGGGCACCGCGCCCATCACCTTCATCGGCTTGCGCTCGATGGCGCGGCCGAGGTGGTAGCCCTCGACGGTGATGTTGCCGAAGAGGAGCTTGTCCGTCGACGGCTCGCCCGGCCGGCCGGAGGCGGCGCCGTAGACGACGAGCGTGCCGAACTCCTTGAGCGCGTCCACGGAGCGCTCGGTGGTGTCGCTCCCGATGCCGTCCAGCACCATGTCCAGGCCGTAGTCCGTCTCGGCCTTCGCCACCTCGACGAAGTCCTCCTCGGTGTAGTTGATGGGGTGGTCACAGCCCAGGGCGGCCGCCTTGTCGAGCTTCTCCTGGGTCGAGGCCGTGCCGAACACCTCGGCGCCGGCGTTACTGGCCAGCTGGACGGCCGCGGTGCCGACGCCGCCCGCGGCGGCGTGGATGAGGACCGAGTCGCCCTCCTCCAGCCCACCCCACTCGAACAGGCAGTTGTGGGCCGTGAGGTACTGGACCGGGAAGCCGGCGGCCTCCTCGAAGCTCATGTCGCCGGGGATGTCCATCAGGCCCATCGCATCGGCGATGGCGTAGTCGGCGTAGCCGCCGCCGTTGACCATCGAGACGACGCGGTCGCCGACCTCGCGGCCCACGCCGTCGCCGACGGCGTCGACGACGCCCGCGACCTCCATCCCGGGCGTGTAGGGCGGCTGCGGGCCGCCGTGGTAGTGACCGCGGCGCTGCATGATG
Organism: Haloglomus litoreum; assembly: GCF_029338515.1. Classification (GTDB taxonomy): domain Archaea; phylum Halobacteriota; class Halobacteria; order Halobacteriales; family Haloarculaceae; genus Haloglomus; species Haloglomus litoreum. The sequence continues at coordinate 1,477,080 of NZ_CP119988.1, forward strand.
TCCGCGAAGTTGATGCCGGCGGCCTCCACCTCGATCCGGACCTGTCCGTCGCCCGGCTCGGGGACGTCCTGCTCGACGAGTTCGAGTTCGTCCGCGTCGCCGAACTCCGCGATCTGGATTGCTCGCATACGACCGCCGTCGCCCGCCTGGCGTATAAACGATACTGTTAGCTGGGGGTGGCCAAACACTTATCATTGTTAGGTGTACACCCCGAAACGGAGCACCCGTTTCCCCGTTCCGGGTGCTCCGCTCCGTCCCGTGTCGGTGCGGACCCACCACCGCGCCGGCATTCTTTCCCTGTCCCTCTTTGCCGCCGGGGCGGACGATGCCACCCTGCCTCGCCAGCGACGTCGACACCATCCGGACGACTCCGCCAGCGGCGCCTCGGTGACGCCCGGGCGACGCCGGCCCGACCGCGGGACGCGGCCGGAACAAGAACGCCCCTGCGTTCGGGCGGATAGCTTTATGACTGCGTGCCCGTGCACTTCCGGGTATGTCGTACGACTGCGAGTTCCTCACGGACCTGCTGCCCGACGAGCAGGTCTCCTTCGGGGAGTCCGACCGCGGGAGCCACGCCGCCGACTGGGGTGCCGAGGAGGCCGGCCGCGGGGTCACGCCGGACGCCGTCGTCTGGCCCGAATCCACCGAGGACGTGAGCACCGTCCTCGCGGCCGCCAACGACCGGGGCGTCCCGGTGACGCCGTACGCCGCCGGCACCTCGCTGGAGGGCAACGCCGTCCCGCAGTTCAAGGGCATCTCGATGGACGTGACCCGGATGAACGACGTCCTCGACGTGCGTCCCGGTGACTTCCAGATCGACGTCCAGCCCGGCGTGATGGGCTCGAAGGTGAACGAGACCGTCGAATCCGAGGGGATGTTCTTCCCGCCGATGCCGTCCTCCGCGAACATCTCCACCATCGGCGGGATGATCGTCAACGACGCCTCGGGACAGAAGACGGTGAAGTACGGCGAGGTGGGCGACTGGGTGCTGGAACTGGAGGCCGTCCTCGCGGACGGGACCGTCATCGAGGCGGGCTCGAAGGCCGTCAAGACGAGCGCCGGCTACAACCTGAAGGACCTGCTGGTCGGCAGCGAGGGGACGCTGGGGGTCGTCACGCGCGCGACGCTCGAACTGGAGGGCATCCCCGAGCAGATCCGCGGCGGCCGCGCCGTCTTCGACGACCTCGAGGACGCGACGAACGCCATCTACGACGCCGTCCGCTCGGGTGTCGACGTGGCCAAGATCGAACTCATCGACTCGCTCGCAGCCGAGATGTCGAACCGCTACCTCGATACGGGCCTGCCGGACAAGCCGATGGTGTTCCTCGAGTTCCACGCCAACCACGGCGTCCAGGAGGAGATCGACTTCTGCGAGACCATCTTCGAGAGCCACGACGTCTCCCTGTTCGACATGAGCGAGGACGACGAGCGGATGGCCGAACTGTGGAAGGCCCGCACGGAACTCGCCTTCGCCGTCCAGAGCTACGACCCCGACCTGCGGCCCATCCACCCCGGCGACATCACCGTCCCCATCTCGAAGTACCCCGACATCATCCGGTACGCGAAGGAGCTGGGCGCGGAACACGACATCATGGTCCCAGTCTTCGGCCACGCCGGCGACGGCAACGTCCACTACTCCGTGATGGTCGACCCCGAGGACGAGGAGATGGTCGAGACCGGTGAGGAGATCTACGCCGCCGTCGTGAAGCGGGCCATCGAGATGGGCGGCACCTGCACCGGCGAGCACGGCATCGGCTTCGGCAAGCGCGAGTACCTCGAACTCGAGCACGGCGAGGGGGCCGTCGAGGCGATGCGCCGCATCAAGGGCGCGCTCGACCCGAAGGACACGCTCAACCCCGGGAAGATCTTCCCCGAGACCATCGAGGAGGGCGGTCGGGTGCGGCTCGCGGCCGACGACGACTGAGGCGGCGGCCGTCGCCACTCCACCCAGCGCCACTCAGGAGAGGATGTCCTTCACGCGTCGCGGCTCGCCCGACAGCGCCGGGTCCGCCTCGATGAGCTGGAGGACCTCGTGGTCGGTCACGTCGGGGTAGCTCTTCTGGGTGGCCTCCTCGATGAGGTCGGCCTCCAGCCGGAACTCCGTCCCCTCGTAGACCACGTCGGCGCCCTTCTCGTCGAAGGATAGAACAGTCATACCCGCCGGTAGCCGGTCGGTCTACAAAAAGGGCGCGCCGATCGTCGGGGGCCCGGCCCCACTGCTCAGTCGGCGGCGTGGCCGCCCAGTTCGAGCACGTTGAGGCCGTCGTCGGGGGTCTGCAACCGCTCGCGGACCGCCTCGCGGTCGACCGTGTCCGACGGCGTGCGGGGGAGGCTGTCGGCGACGCCGACCGTGCGGGGGAGTTTGAAGCCCGACAGGCGGTCCCGGCAGTGGCGCTCCAGCGCCGCCGGGTCCACGTCGTCGGCCGCCACGACCAGCGCCGCGACGCGCTCGCCGTACTCCGGGTCGGGGAGGCCGACGACCGCCGCCTCCGTGATGCCGGGGAACGCGCGCAGCACGTCCACGACCTCGCCCGGGTCGACCGTCTCGCCGCCGGGGTTCAGGCGGTCGTCGAGCCGGTTGAGGACCCAGACACGACCGTCCGCGTCCCGGTAGCCGACGTCGCCGGTGTGGAAGCCGTGTGGGCCGAACGCCCGCTCGGTGGCCCCGCTGTCGTGGTAGTAGCTCGGTGTCACGGCGGGCCCGCTGACCACGAGTTCGCCCCGCTCGCCGGGGTCGACGGGGGTCCCGCTGTCGATGACGGTGACGTTCGTCGTGAACAGCGGGTACCCGACGGTTCCGGGGTGGTCCCGGGCCTCCGGCGGTCGCGCCGTCGCGATCTGCGAGGCGGTCTCGGTCATCCCGTAGGTGGGCGCGACGGGGACGCCCCGGTCGAAGCAGCGCTCCAGCAGTTCGTCGCTGGCGGGGGCGCCCCCCAGCAGGACGAACCGGAGCGAGTCCGGGAGCGAGCCGGCGTCGAGCAGCCGCGACAGCATCGTCGGGACCAGCGAGGTGCAGGTCGCGCCCGTCCCGTGCATCGCCGCGAGCGCCACCTCGGGGTCGAAGCCGCCGACGCTGTACGCCGCATCCCCGGTTCCCTCGCCGTCAGTTACGTCCTCGGCACCCGAATCCGAGCCCTCGCCGCCGCCCTCGGGCCCCGGCAGCGTCACCGTCGTTCCGTAACAGACCGACCGGTAGACGGGCGCGAGGCCGCCCATGTGGCTCATCGGGAGCGGGTCGAACCAGCGGTCCCCGGGGTCCAGCCCCAGGCGGAAGGCCGAGGCGGTCGCGCTCGCCAGCACGTTGCCCATCCGCAGGTCGACCACCTTCGGGTCGCCGGTCGTCCCGGAGGTGAACAGCAGGCAGAGCCGCCGTCCGGGCGACCATGCCGGCAGGTCGAACGTCTCCGGGGTCGCCCCGTCGATGCGCGTCGCGCCCTCGCGCGGCGTGTCGACCGTGGCGACGGGCAGGTCGCCGTCGGTCTCGCGGGCGTGGTCCGCGGCGGCCACGACGGTCGCCTCCGTCGCCGCGCCACAGCAGACGAGCCCGCAGTCGGCGGTGCGGGCCCGTTCGGCGAGTTCCGGCGCGGTCGACCGGGCGTGGAGCGGCACCAGTACCGCCCCCAGCCGCATCGCGGCGTGGACCAGCTCGACGAACGCCGGCCGGGTCGGGAGACAGACGCCGAGGTGGGTCCCGACGCCGACGCCCAGCGCCGAGAGGCGGCCGGCGAGTTCCTCGACGCGCTCGTTCAGCTCTCGGTAGGTCCTGGTCGACCCGCCCTCGCGGCCGTCAGGCGCGGCGGGGCCGGCGGCGACGGACAGCGCCGTCGCTGTCGGTGTTGCGGCCGTCCGGTGGGCCAACCAGTCGCGCACGACATCCGGATTGAGACGTGGGGCTATTTGCAGTTTCGCTCCGCCGTCCGTCACCTCACGGCTGGTCGGTTCTCCCGCGGTGCCATCGCGTCCCCCCGGCCACGCCGGGACCCTCCGGAACACGGGCCCGCCCGTCGGACACGGGTGCGGGGTCGGCGTCGAGCAGGTCGCGTTCGAGCCGGTCGCCGGTCGCGAGGCCGCAGGCCGGAACCGCGGGCACCGCTGCGGCCGCGTGGACCGCGGTCGCGCGTGCCAGCGCGCCGTCGATGGTCGTCGTAAGGACGGCCTCGACGCCGGCCGCCCGGGCTGCCCGGGCGGCGGCCAGGGCCCGGTCCGGGCCGCCGAGTGCCATCGGCTTCAGGACGAGCGCGTCGGCCGCGCTCGCGTCGAGTGCCGCGGTGACCGGGTCAGCCCCGACCGCCAGCGACTCGTCGAGGGCGACCCCGACACCCCGTCCGCGGAGGGCGGCGTGTGCCCGGAGGTCGTCCCTGGGGCCGTCCGCGCCGTCCGTGTCGGTCGCCGCCGCGGGGAGCGGCTGCTCGACGTACGCCACGCCGTGCTCGGCGAACGCCGCCAGCGCTCGCTCGGCCTCGTCGGCGCTCCACGCTCCGTTCGCGTCCGCGCGGAGCGTCACGTCGGGGCAGCGGTCCCGGACGGCGGCGACGCGCTCGGTGTCGGCCGCGACGGCCCGGGCGCCGACCTTCAGCTTCACCGTCCCGAAGCCGGCGGCGACGGCGTCGGCCGCGGCGTCGGCCGTCTCTCCGGGCGGGCCGTCGCCGACGGTCGCGTTCACCGGGACCGACTCGACCGGGTCCGGGTGGATGTCGTCCTCCCCGGCCAGTACCCGATACAGCGGCTCGCCCGCCGTACGCGCCCGTGCGTCCAGGACCGCGCTGGCGACCGCGTGGCGGGCCGCCGGGGCGTCGCCGAGGTCGACGCGGTGACCGTCCCCGTCGAGAACCGCATCCGGGTCGATACCGTCGTCGAGTGCCTCGGCGACGCACTCAAGCGCCGCCCGGCAGTCATCGAGCGACTCCGTCCAGCCCGGCAGCGGCGCGGCCTCGCCGACACCCGCCGTCCCGTCGACCGCGAGCCGGACGACGAACCCCTCGCGCTCGGTGATGGCGCCGCGTGCCGTGGTGAGGGGGCTCGCCAGGTCGAGCGCGAAGGGGTCGACCCTCATAGGAAGCGCGGGAGCGCCAGTCCGACGGCGAACAGGACCGAGTGGGCGGCGAGCAGTTTCCCCGTCCGCTCCAGGGCCGGGTTCAGCGCCGCGCCGTCCGTCCGCTCCAGCAGGGTCGCGACGAGGGGGGCGGCCAGGGGGAGCGTCAGCAGCGGCAGCAGCGCCCAGGGCCCCCAGCCCGTGGCGGCGAACACCACCGGCACGACGTAGGCCATCCCGACCAATGCGAGGAACTCGACGCGGGAGAAGCGATAGCCAAGCAGCACGGCGAGCGTCCGCTTGCCCGCCTTCGCGTCCGTCTCGCGGTCGCGGACGTTGTTCACGACGAGGATGGCCGAGGAGAGGCCGGCGGCCGGGAGTGCGGCGACCACCGCAGCGAGCGGCACGACCGCGAGCGGCGCGTCGAAGGGTGGGATGCCCGAGACGCTCGCGACGGCCTGCACGTAGTAGGTGCCCGTCACGGCCACGAGTCCGAAGTAGACGAAGACGAACAGCTCACCCAGCCCGCGGTAGCCGTAGGGGTACGGCCCGCCGGTGTAGAGGATGCCGGCCGCGACCGACGAGAGCCCGACGAGGACGATGACGGGGCCGCCCACCCACACGAGGTAGGTTCCGAGGAGGATGGCGAGGCCGAACGTGGCGTACATGGCGCGCCTGACCTGCTCGGCGGGGATGAGCCCCCCGGCGGTGACACGGGTGAATCCCTCGCGCTCGTCGGTGTCGGCGCCCTTGACGGCGTCGTAGTAGTCGTTCGCGAAGTTGGTGCCGATCTGCAGGAGCAGCGCCCCCACGAGCGCGCCGAGGGCGGGGAGGGCGGCGAACTCGCCCAGCCGCAGCGCGAGGCCCGTGCCGACGATGACCGGGGCTGCGCCGGCAGGGAGTGTCTGGGGCCGGGCCGCCATCACCCACGCCTCCCGCTTCGAGATGTCGGCCGGGTCGGTGTCGGGACCACCGCCGCTCTCGACCTCGGTGCTCATTGCGTCCGTGTAGGTGGTGGCGGGTTGAAGGGTGTACCGGGGTCGGTCGCTGGGCCGGTCGTGATCGGGCGCTGCCGGTAGCCCGGTGGCCGCCCGTCGCTGGGGAGGGGTGCCTGCCGTCGTCGAGGCTACTTCCCCTGTTCGAGGCGGTCGGCGGTCCGGGCCGGCAGGCCGGCCTCCCGGCACGCCGACTGCACCGCGTCGATGTCGTACTCCACGCGGTGGAGGTGGGCCGCCATCGGCTCCGGTGCGGTGTCGATGACCGCGTACGCGGCCCGCGGGTCGCCGTCCCTGGGCTGGCCGACGCTCCCCGGATTGAGGACCAGCCGGCCGTCCACCGTGGCCTCGTGCTGGACGTGCGTGTGCCCGAGGATACAGGCGTCGTAGTCGTCGAGGTACCGGCGCATCTTCGGGAACGAGTGGGGCCGGACGTACTGGTCGACGTGTTCGGGGTGGTCGTGGACCATCAGCACGCGGCCCTCCGCCAGGTCGTACGTCCGGGGGAGGCTTCGGAGCCACTCCCGCTGGGCGTCGCTCAGCTCCTCGGCGGCGAGTTTGAGCCCCTCGTGGGCCATCTCGTTCATCGAGTACCGGTTCGGCGTGTCGGCGTTCCGGTCGTGGTTCCCCCGGACCGTCGCGGAACACCGCTCGCGCACCAGCTCGACGCACTCGGCGGGCCACGGGTTGTAGCCGATGACGTCGCCCGCACAGACGAGTCGGTCGACGGGCGGCATATCCGCCAGAACGGCCTCCAGGGCGACGAGGTTGGCGTGGATATCGGAGATGACGCCGAGTCGCATATCCCGACCTACCGCCGGGCCCGGTAACCGTCTTGGGGTGGGAAGCGACACCCCCGGACGCCGGTCGGCGCCGGCGGGCTCACCGGACGACGTCGAGGCCGGAGCCGGCCTCGTCGGCCGCTCCGTTCGCGGTCTCCCCCTCGTCCGGGTCCTCCAGTGACTCCCGCCCCAGGTCGACGTCGGCCCGGTCGGTCCCGTTCCAGTCGATGTGTGGGAGCGGTTCCCCCTCGGGCTCCTCGGGCGCCTCGACCCGGAACAGGAACAGCCCGTGCGGGCCCCGCTCGGTGAGCCGGTAGCTGCGGAGCGTCGCCGGTCGGTCGCCGCCGTCGATGTCGGCTGCGTCGTCCAGCGCCGCGCCGGCGGCCTCGACGGCCGCGTCGATGTCGTCGTCGTCCGGGTCCGGCGTCCGGAGGTGTGCGAGCCACGGGCCGCCCGGCCGCCACTCCGGCGGCTCGTCGGACACCGGCGTCGCGAGTGCGTCTCCCGCCAGCGCATCGGCGTCGATTCGCGGCCCCTCGTCGTCGCGACCGACGTGAGCGATGACCCGTCCGCGGAGGTGATGGAGGTCGTCCGCGAGGCTCTCGAACTGGGTGCGGGTGCCCAGCGCCCCGGCCAGTGCGGCGGTCACGTCCTCGGCGACCCGCTCGACGGGGTCCTCGCCGCCGGTCGCAAGCGGGCCGCGGTCGCACGCCTCCCCCGCAACCACCTCCGTCGCCCGGCCGTGTTCGACGGGGACGACGGCGTCCGGGCCGAACCGGTCACGGGTGTCCGGGAGCCAGCCCGACTCGGCCCCGAGTAGCGGGGCCGGTGGATTCTCGGGCGCGACCGTCGGCACGCATATGACGGGGCTGGCGATCCCACCGCGGAACGCAGCGGCCAGGTCCGACGCGACCGAGACGGCCGCCGGGTCCGTCCCGTCGGCGGCCTCCACGAGCACGTCGTATCGGTCGAGTTCGTCCCCGGCGAACCGACGGAGACGGTCCGTGGCTGCCGGTGTGAGGTGCGGACGACCGTCGCGGTCGGGCCGCTCCAGCGACTCCACCACGTGCCACGCCGTCGGCGTCCAGTCCTCGACGCTCGTCTCCTCGCCCGGCAGGTCCACTCCCACCGCGTCGATGTCGGTCGGGACCTGCCCCGAGAAGGCCTCGTCCCGGAGTCGGCGGCCGATGCCGCTCAGTCGTCCCACACCGCGCCGTCCGACCCCGACGACCGCGACCCGGACGTCCTGGACCTCCCCCGGTGGTGTCCTCTGGTCCCCCCTCGACAGCACCTCCTCGACGATGTCCCGCATGGTCGGGGTCTGGGCCGCCACGGTCAAGAACCCTCGTCAGACGATACCACGACTCTCCCATCGGTCCGTTCGGTAAATTCTTGCCGCGGACTCACGCAACGTGGCATGTATGATCGACATCGACGACTCGCCGCTCTGCCGGGACGGCAAGGTGCTCATCCTCGCGTACGACCACGGCCTCGAGCACGGGCCGGTCGACTTCGAGGGCGTCCCCGGGAGCGCGGACCCGGCGCGGACCTTCGAGGCGGCGACCCACGACGCTGTCACGTCAATCGCGGTCCAGAAGGGTATCGCGGAGGCGTTCTACCCCTCCTACGAGGACGACGTCGACCTGCTGATGAAGCTCAACGGGACGTCGAACCTCTGGATGGGCGAGCCGGATTCGGCCGTCAACTGCTCGGTCGACTACGCCTACGAGGTCGGCGCCTCGTCGGTCGGCTTCACCCTGTACGGCGGCTCCAACCACGAGATCGAGATGGCCGAGGAGTTCCGTGACGCCCAGGAGCGCGCCCGGGAGTACGAGCTGCCGACGGTCATGTGGTCGTACCCGCGCGGCCAGGGTCTGAAGAACGACACGAAGCCGGGCACCATCGCGTACGCCTCGCGCCTGGCGCTGGAACTCGGCGCCGACGTGGCGAAGGTCAAGTACCCCGGCTCGCAGGACGCCATGGAGGACGCCGTCCGGATGGCCGGCCCGACGAAGGTCGTCATGTCCGGGGGTTCGAAGACCTCCGACCGTGACTTCCTCGAATCCGTCAAGTCGGTCATCGACGCCGGCGGGAAGGGGCTCGCGGTCGGGCGCAACGTCTGGCAGCGCGAGAACCCCCACCGCATCCTCGACGCCCTCGAACAGGTCATCTTTGAGGAGTCGTCGGTGGACGAGGCGCTGGCGGCCGCGGAGTAAGCGTCGATGTCGGACCAGGACACGCCCCACGCGCTCGCCCGCGCTGGCCCGACCGTCACGCGGGTCGTCGAGGCGATCGCCGAGACCGCCCCCGAGGTGCGTGGCGGCCTCGCCGGCCGCCGGATGTACGACCCGGAGGCCGACGAGAACCCGAGCGGCGAGCGCCAGCTCGCCGCCGACCTCTACGCGGACGAACTGCTGGAGGACCGCCTGCTCGCCATCGATGGCGTCGGGGGGTACGCCAGCGAGGAGCGCGAGGAGCTGAGCCTCGCCGACGACGAGGGCTACCACGTCGCGTGCGACCCGCTGGACGGCTCGTCGAACCTCAAGTCCAACAACGCGATGGGGACGATCTTCGGCGTCTACGACGCCGCCCTCCCCGCGGCCGGCGACCACCTCGTCGCGGCGGGCTACGTGCTGTACGGTCCCATCACGACGATGGCGCTCGCCGTCGACGGCCACGCCAGCGAGTACGTGGTCACGGACGGCGAACTCGAACCGGACGCGGTCGACCTCACCATCCCGGACGACCCCGTCGTCTACGGGTTCGGCGGGCGCGTCCCGGACTGGACCGAGGACTTCGCCGCGTACGTCGACGCGGTCGAGGACGAACTGAAACTCCGGTACGGCGGCGCGATGATCGCCGACGTGAACCAGGTCGTCACGTACGGCGGCGTCTTCGCCTACCCGGCGCTGGAGTCCGCGCCGAAGGGGAAGCTCCGGCTCGTCTTCGAGGGGGCACCCATCGCCTACGTCATCGAGGCGGCCGGTGGGGCCTCCTCGAACGGGGAGCGGTCGCTGCTCGACGTCGAGGCCGATGAACTCCACCAGCGGGTTCCGGTCCACGTGGGCTCGGCCGGGTACATCGAGCGGCTCGAACGGGCGCTGGACTGACCCGGCGGGCCGCGCGTGCGCGCTCGCCGTCGGGCGGGTGAACCCTCAACGCCCGGTCAGTTCCCGCCGGAGGGAAAACCCTTTCTCCGGGCCGCGGGAGCACCGACGCATGAAGATTCGCATCTCCGGAGAGGCGAGCGCGGAGGAGGCGGCGGCCATCGCGGACGCCTTCTCGCGCCATTCCGGGAGCGACACGGTCGAGGTGTACGTCGGGGACGCCGAGGAGCCCGCGGCGACCCACGAGGTGACCGAACCCATCGACGACGGGAAGGGGCCGACCGACCGCGAGCGCGAGTTGCTCGAACAGATCGAGGAGATCCACTCGGGCGGGAAGGAGAAGTACAAGGAGCGGCTCCCCGAGCAGGGCAAGCTGTTCGTCCGGGACCGGCTGGACCTCTGGTTCGGCGAGGAGGCTGGCGAGGACAGCGAACTCCAGTTCGAGGACGGGACGTTCGCGGAGTTCGACGCCGACGACACCCTGCCGGCCGATGGCCTCCTCACTGGCGCGGCCACCTTCGAGGGTCGGGACCTGCATTTCATGGCGAACGACTTCACCGTGAAGGCGGGGTCGATGGCCGAGAAGGGCGTCGAGAAGTTCCTCCGGATGCAACAGCGCGCACTCAAGACCGGGCGCCCGGTGCTGTACCTGATGGACTCCTCCGGCGGGCGCATCGACCAGCAGTCCGGGTTCTTCGCCAATCGCGAGGGCATCGGGAAGTACTACTACAACCACTCGATGCTGTCCGGCCGGGTGCCACAGATCTGTGTGCTCTACGGCCCGTGTATCGCTGGCGCCGCGTACACGCCCGTCTTCGCCGACTTCACCATCATGGTGCGGGGGATGAGCGCGATGGCCATCGCCTCGCCGCGGATGGTCAAGATGGTGACTGGCGAGGACATCGACCTGCAGGAACTGGGTGGCGCCGAGATCCACGCGAAGTACTCCTCGTCGGCCGACCTCATCGCCGAAGACGAGGAGCACGCACGCCAGCTCGTGAGCCAGCTCGTCACGTACCTGCCGGACAACAGCGACGAGCAGCCGCCCCGGGCCGACGCGAAGCCGCCGAAGTACGCGCCGAAGGGCATCGACGAGGTGGTCCCCGAGGACCCGAACCGGGCGTACGACATCCGGGACGTGACCGACCGCATCGTCGACCGGAACTCGCTGTTCGAGTTGCAGCCCGAGTACGGCGCCGAGATCGTCACGGCCTTCGCCCGCATCGACGGGCGGCCGGTCGGCATCGTCGCCAACCAGCCGAACGAACGGGCCGGCGCCATCTTCCCGGACGCCGCCGAGAAGGCGGCACAGTTCATCTGGAAGTGCGACGCCTACAACATCCCGCTGCTGTACCTGGCGGACACGCCGGGGTTCATGGCCGGCTCGCAGGTCGAGAAGGAGGGCATCCTCGAACAGGGCAAGAAGATGATCTACGCCACCTCCTCGGCGACGGTCCCGAAGCAGTGCGTCGTCGTGCGCAAGGCGTACGGGGCGGGTATCTACGCGATGAGCGGCCCGGCCTACGACCCCGAGTCGACCATCGCACTCCCGTCGGGGGAGATCGCGATCATGGGGCCCGAAGCCGCCATCAACGCCGTCTACGCCAACAAGCTCGACGCCATCGACGACCCCGAGGAGCGGGCCCAGCGCGAGGCCGAACTCCGCGAGGAGTTCCGCGAGGAGATCGACGTCCGGAAGATGGCCAGCGACGTGGTCATCGACGAGGTCATCCCGCCGAGCCAGCTCCGCGAGCAACTGGAGCGGCGCTTCGAGTTCTACGAGGGCATCGAGAAGGACCTGCCCGACAAGAAGCACGGGACGGTGCTGTAGGTCGTCCGGCCGCTCGCCTGTCGGTCCTGTACCCGAGCGAGGGGAGCTGCTCCCCGTCCCGAGTTGTCCGGTGACACGCTACCGCCCACAGACATTTGAACGCGTGCCGAGAGGTACGAGGAGATGCCGCCGAACGAGGACGACAGCGACCCACGAACCGTCGTCTACAACGGTGTCGCCGTTCCGACCACCGCGCCCGAGGAAGGACGCGACTATCGGTCGGAGTTCGAGGCGGGGACGAGTGGCGAGTTACGCCGGGAGGTGCGTCGCGGTGACGACGTCGTCGTGGTCGGCGGTGGGAGGGGTATCACGACCGTTGTCGGTGCACGGATGACACGGTCCGACGGGTCCGTCACGACGTTCGAGGCGAACTCCGAGATGCTGGAGACGCTTCGACGGACGGTCCGGGTGAACCGTGTCGCCAATCACGTGACACTCGAACACGCCGCTGTCGGCCCCATCTCCGAACAGGCCGAGTCCGTGTTCGGCCCGGGCGATGGTGAGCGAGTGGCTCCGTCCGCCCTTCCCTCGTGTGACGTCCTGGAACTCGACTGCGAGGGGAGCGAGGTGGCGGTCCTCGAGGGGATGAACTGCCGCCCGCGAGTGGTCATCGTCGAAACACACGAGCCACTCGGGGTGCCCCCGGGGGACGTCGCACCGATACTCGAGGCCCGGGGTTACGAGATCACGAACCGGACCCCTGCGGGAATGCACGGCGAACTCACGGTTCTCACCGCCGTTCGACAGCAGGGCGGGAGCGGTTCGACGCCGTGAAAGACGGGGTTCCGGGACGCTCAGAGGTACGATTCGAGGTCCGCCCGGATCGCAGCAGCAGCGCCTTCGACCTCCTCCGGTGAGGCGTCCTTGACCGTCGGCCACATCTGTAGCAGATGCATCGACCGACAGCGCGAGAGGAGCTCGTAGAGCTCCCGGGTCGCCTCGAGCTGTTCGAGGACGTCGGCCGACCCGGCGTGCGAGTACCCGTCGAGCAGTGCGTTCCGGATCAGCTCCGAGTTGTCCGGTGCCGACGGGACGAACTGCCACTGCCCACCGTTCAGACTCTCCTCGATCAACACGAGGTCGTACGCTGGCGTCGCAGCGAGGGTGAACGCCCAGTCCAGCATCGCGGTGACCGCTCCTGTTTCCGGGTCGTGGAGCACGTTCTCCAGCGAGTTGTCGACGTGACAGAGCACCGGTTCGAACGTCCCGTCCAGCACGTCGAGCTGCTCGTGGAGTACCGGCCGAAGTTCGGGCACGAGGTCCTCGAACCGGCTGTCGCGCCCCTTCCGCAAGGCGTCGTCTGCCCAGTTCCGAACCTGTACGGGCCACGAGGACTCCGGTTCGGCGACGACGACCTGGTCGAAGCTAGCCGGCGGCCGCTCGCCCCGAAGTGTGGTCTCCGGGTTCCGCGTGAGGAACCCGTAGCTTTCGACGGCGTCCAGCCCGTGCAGTTCGGCGAGGTAGCGGCCGGAACTCCGGGCGACCGTCTCGAGCGTCTCGGGCGAGACGGTGTTCATCTCCGTTCGTTCGACGGCGCGTCCAGGGACGTGCTCCATGACGTAGAACGGTGCAGGGAGGCGGTCGTGTGTATCGACGGCTCCGTAGACTTCGGGGACCGGGATCGACGTGTGGGCGTTCAGGATCCGGAGCAATCGAGCCTCGGTGTCGATACCGTGCCCGTCCCCGTCTGGACTGGCCTTGAGGACGACCCGCCGTGTTCCACCGTCGGTGTCGACCGAGAGCTGGTACACGGCGAGGTAGCCTCCGTCGGCCAGTTCGTGGTCGCGGAGCGTCCAGTTCGGTTCGATGGTGTGAACCATCTGTTCGATCGTCTCGGTCGGAATCGTTCTGTCTGGTGCGGTCATCATCGTAGCGGCTGCGTGTGTGGCTGAGTTCGATGCGTATCCATCCGCACGGGCGAGGGGACGCCGGATACGTACCTGTTCGGTACGGCAGGATGGGGTCTGCAGGGGTCGCTCTCGATGGGATGGTCCTCTCGAGAGCAGCGGATCAGAAGGTCCAGCTAGAAGCAGCCGTTCATCGTTCCTGTCCGGTCGGTTGTCGCGTCGCCCGCATAACTCTTGACCCTCGAGGACGACCCCCTGGGCTACTCGGACCACACCAGTGAAGCGACGCAACCGCCGGAGCCTCGTGCACGGTACAGGTTCTGGATGCAACAGCACTGCTGGGGCCTCGATCACCGACCGAGGGTTCGACGGGGGACGATAGGCGGCTCCGGGAGAACGGTCGATTCCGCAGTATCACGGCGCGCTGGTAGATACAGTGGGCACGATAGCGGGGGGAGTGCTCATCCCTGCGGCCACTCGTCGGCGGCCAGGGGCTCCCCGTCGAGGAACGCCGCGATGCCCTCGCGGGCGTCGTCGGTGGCACAGAGCCCGGCGAACGCCTCGTTCGAGCGGTCCAGCGCGTCACCGTAGGGCATCCCTGCGAACTCGCTCACGGCCTGCTTGCCCCGCCGGAGCGCCTCGGGGCTCTTCGCGGCCATCGTCTCCGCCAGCTCCATCGCCGCCTCGACGTGCTCGCCCCCCGGCGCGACCCGGTTGAGCAGGCCCCACTCGGCGGCCGTCTCGGCGTCGATCAGCTCGCCCGTCAGCAGTAGCTCGGTCGCGCGCTTCTTCGGGAGGCATTCCAGCAGCGGCACGGCCGGGCCCATGCAGAACAGCCCCGCCTTCGGCGCCGTCGCGCCGAGCATCGTCCCCTCGGCCGCGACGGCGAGATCGCACGCGGCGACGAGGCCGATGCCGTTGGCCGCGGCGTGGCCGTGGGCCGCCGCGACGACCGGCGTCGCCATCCCGTGGATGGTGTGGAACGGCTCCTCCATCCGCGCGACCCACGTCTCGTGGGCGTCCTCGCTCGCGTCGGGGTCGTACTCCGAGAGGTCGATGCCCGCGGAGAAGGCGTCCCCGGCGCCGTCGACGACGACGGCGCGCACGTCGTCCGCATCGTCGAGGTCGTGGAGTGCGGCGTCCAGTTCGGTCGCGAGGTCGGTGCTGAACGTGTTCATCGCCTCGGGTCGGTCGAGCGTGATGCGGCCGACGTACCCCTCGCGGTCGACGGTGACGGTCTCGTAGCCCTCCTGCGTGTCGGTGGCCATGTACGGAGGTACCGGGCGAGTGCGTGAAAAAGACGGACGCTAGTTGCGGGGCCCGGGACCGCGAGCGGCGGCTCGGAATCGCTGCCGGAGTCAGCAGCGAGTGACTGCTCTCCTCGGTCGTCCCGAACGCGGGGTGCGAGTCGGCCGTGCCCGGCCTTCGAACCGTGGCGGTCGATAGCTCCCCGTCGTCACGCTCTGGAGCGCTGGAGCAGCACCCATCCGAGGGCGGCGACCCCGACCAGCAGGAAGGCGCAGCCGAAGAACACCAGCTGGTTCCCGAGGAGGTCCGAAAGGCCGAGGAAGTCGGTACGGTTCATGTATCCGAGGCCGAAGAAGATCCCGACGACGACGACTGCGGCACCGATCCGCATCGCCAGGTCGCGCAGGACGCTCTCGAGCGTTGGCTCCGGAACCATCCATGCCGTTGTTCCCCTGCGCTCCCGGATGTGACTTTTGCCGAGCGGCGAGTGTCCTCTTCCGCCGGGCGTAGCGAGGGCCGGCAGGGCTCTTCGATACGTTCCTGCGACGACCGGCTCCCGCAGCGGCGCGTGGAGCGCGCCGCGAGGCCATCCGGGGGGTGGAACCGAGCCCGTCAGTCGTCGCCCTTCGCCATCGCCTCCAGCGCGGGGCCCTCCATCTCGATGCCGCCCGAGAGGTCGACCTGCGGGTAGGGGATGTTGATGTCGTTCTCGTCGAAGCGCCGTTTCACGTCGGTAACGTACTCCCCGCGGGTGCGGACGAAGTCAGCGCGCGAGGGGTTCGAGATCCAGAAGCGGCTCTGCAGCCCGACGTACGAGTCCGCGAGCTCGGTCAGCCGCACGGAGGGCTCGGGGTCGTCGAGGATGTCGTCGTGGTTCTCGGCCTCGTCGAGGATGATCTCCGTGGCCTCCTCGATGTCGTCCTCGTAGCCGATGCCGAAGACGAACTTCATCCGGAGCTTGTCCTTCGCGACGGGGTTCTTGATGACGCCGTCGGTCAGGTTGGAGTTGGGCACGGTGAGGAGTTCGTTGTCGAAGGTCCGCACCCGGGTGACACGCAGCGAGATGTCCTCGACGATGCCGGAGTGGTCGTCCCACTCGATCCAGTCGCCGATACGGAACGGCTTGTCCGTGTAGATGAAGACGCCGGCGACGAAGTTCGCGATGACGTCCTGCATCGCGAAGCCGATGGCCAGCGTCGCAGCCGCGGCGACGGTGGCCAGGGACTGGAGGATGCTCCCGAAGCCGGCCAGGCCGAAGGCGATGCCGATGGCGACGAAGACGATGACGCCACCGACCACCTTCTTGAGCGGGCGCTTGGCGTGCTCGTCGAGGTCGCGCCGGTCGAGGAACCGGCTGAACAGCGGCGTGACGAGGACGCGCCCGAGCAGATAGATGGCGATGAAGACGACGATGAAGACGACGGCCTGTGCGATGGGCGCCGCCAGCGAGGGACCCAGCCCGAGCGTTTCGATGAAGCTCTGGACGAACCCGGTGGCGTCGGTGGCGGGGTCGGTCTGCGCGGGGACGAGCGGGAGGGTCACCGCCGGAACACCCCGGTGTGACCACGGGTGCGGAACAGCGTCGCCCCCGCACGGTCCGCGAGCTCCTCGGCCAGCTCCTCGGTCGTCGTCCCGCCACGGGCCGACCGCAGGAACTTGACCTTCACCAGCTCCTCGCCCTCGAGCTGGTCGCGCAACTCCTCGACCACCGGGTCCAGCCCGGCCTTCCCCACCCAGACCGTCACGTCCAGGTCGTGGGCACGCTGTTTCAGGTCGTCCGTCATGTGCGCTGGCATTCGGACCGGTCCGGTTTAAAAGCTACACACCTGGCCGGTCCGGAACGGCGGCCCGCGGCCCCAGCGCCACGGCGCGGACGGGACGGGGAGAGTGCAGGACGGGACGGGGGGACACACCGGGGGTCAGTCGTACGGGTACCGCGCGTGCTCGCCGCAGTCGCAGGTGACGACGACGTGGCCGTCCCGGGTCCGGACCCGTGCGTTCCGCCCCGGAATCAGGTAGGCATCACAGCGGTCGCAGGTGAACCGCCGGAACCGGACGGGGAGGGTGAGCCGGTGGCGCTCGGCGACCCGCCGGGCGAGTCGGACGTACCGCTTCGCGCGGTCCTGCCGGTCCGCGCGGGCGGCCTCGCGAGCGAGGTCGCGCAGGCGCTCGACCCGCTCGGTCGCGATGGTCCGGTCGCTCGTGTCCACACCGGCGCTCGGACCGCCCCGGGGTTGTGCGTTGCGGGTCGGCGTGCGCCGCCGGGGGCTCCGGGACCCACCCGTTTCAAGCCCCTCCGCCGAGAGGCCGCGCGCATGACGGGCCTGTATTACGAGGAGTTCGAGGTCGGCGAGACCATCGAGCACGGGAAGCGCCGCACCATCAGCGAGAGCGACAACCAGCAGTTCTGCGACATGACGATGAACCAGCAGCCGCTCCACCTCGACGCCGAGTTCGCCGCGGACACGGCGTTCGGCGAGCGCCTCGTCAACGGACTCTACACGATGTCACTTGGCGTCGGCCTCACGATCCCGGACACGACCGACGGGACCATCGTCGCCAACCTCTCGTACGACGAGGTCGAGCACCCGAACCCGACGTTCCACGGCGACACCATCCGTGCGCAGTCGACGGTGACGGACAAGCGCGAGACCAGCGACGGGGAGCGGGGTATCGTCACGATGCACGTCGAGATCTTCGCGGTCAACCGGGAGAACGACGAGGGCGAGGACGTGCTGGTCTGCGAGTTCGACCGGACGGCGCTGTCGCTGAAACGGGAGCACGCGGAGGAGTGAGTCCCGACTCGCGGCCGTCCGGGTGACACAACGGTTATTCGGCACGCCGCCGAGCCGCGACCATGGAGCCCTCCACGGCGCCCGACGGGGGCGCGCCCGACAGCGACGAGTTCGACTGGCTGACGCTCGACGCGGACGAGACGGTCGTCTGGGCCGACACGCCCCACGAGATGTCGCTGGTGCCGGCGTTCATCGTCGGCATCCCGCTCTCGCTGCTGCTGGTCGGCATCCCCATCCTCGTCGGCGCGTACCTCTCGCACCGGAACACGAACTACCTCGTGACGACGACCGCGCTCTACCGCAAGACCGGGGTCCTCTCGCGGAACGTCCAGCGCATCGAGTTCGACAAGGTGCAGGACACCTCCTACCGCCAGTCGTTCTTCGGCTCCTACTTCGGCTACGGGACCGTCGACGTGAGCACCGCCGGCGGGACCGGGGTCGAACTCTCGTTCACCAACGTCGCGGACCCGCAGGCGCTCCAGCGCCGCATCAACGAGCGCATCCGCACGGATCGGGACACCGGCGAGGACCGCGACAAGGCGGCCGTCCTCGACGACATCCTCGACGAGCTGCGGGCCATCCGGACCGCCGTCGAGGGCGGTGACGGGGGAAGCGCCAGCGCCCGGGCGGACGACCCGGCCGCGGACCGCGACACATGACCGACGACCTGCTGTTGCACGCCGACGAGGACGTGCTCTGGGAGGGCTCCCCGCGGCTGTCGGCCGCCGTCGGCGCCGTCGTCGGCGGGCTGGTACTCGTTGCTGTCGGCGTCGGGGGCGTGCTCTTCCTCCCGCCGGAGGCGTCGCTCCTCGCGCGGGCGGTCGTGGCCCTCCTGGTTCCGCTCGGGCTTGCGGTGCCCGCCTACCGCGTGGTCGAACTCCGGCGCACGCGCTTCGCGGTCTCGGACGCCGCGGTGTACGCCCGCTCGGGTGTCCTCTCCGTGACGGTCCGCCGTGTCGGGCTCGAACGCGTCCAGAACTCGGCCTACAGCCAGAGCGTCACCGGCTCGGTCTTCGGCTACGGGACCGTCACCTTCGAGTCCGCGGGCGGGCCGTCGGTGACGTTCTTCCGCATCGAGACGCCCCGGGAGGTCCGCGCGCTGGTCGACCGGCGGGTCGAGCAGGCCCGCGACCCGATACCGGGGACCCTGGAGCAGTGGACCGCGGTGCTGGCCGAGGTCCGGGACCTCCGTGCGGCTGTCGAGCACCGCGGCGGCGTCCGGTAGCCGACCGCCGGAGTCTTTCCCACGGGCCCCTTGCTCCCGGTATGGACGGACGTGCCCGTCCGCTCGGCGCCCTCGTCGAGCGAGCGGCGGCGCTGGCCGGGACGGCACCGCCGACCGCGACCATCGCCCGAGTCGGACTCGGACTGATGATCCTGCTCGCGGGCGTCCACAAGCTGCTCGCCCCGGGCGCCTGGGCCTACTACGTCGTCGACTGGCTCGCGCCCTTCCTCGTCCTCACCCCGGTCGAGTTCATGCTGGTGAACGGCTGGCTCGAACTCGCCTTCGGCCTCGCCATCATCGTCGACCGCTACACCGCCTTCGCCGCCGCGGTCGCCGCCCTCTCGCTCACCGCGACGGTCGGCTACCTCACCGTCGTCTGGGCCACTGCGGGGCGCTTCGGCGACGTGCTGGCGCGGGATGTCGGCCTCGCCGGCCTGGCGTGGGCCGTGCTGGTGGAGGCCCTTCGCTCACCGGAGTAGTTCTATCTCCGAGATTCTGTCTGTACTGCTAGCATATTCATAAAATTCGGAAAGCAAATATAAAATTCCTATAGGACTTTGGTAGCTTGTGGATAAGGTCCAGACCGAGTCGCCGAAATAGGCCCGTGAAACGGGCAGCAGAGGTCGCACTCGTGACACAGGCAATGGGGACCTCGCTCGTGGCACGGGCAACAGAGGTCGCGTTCGTGGCACAGACTTCCGTCCCTGCATACGCGCGAGCGAAGCGAGCGCGTTTCACCGGCACGAGGGCGCGAAGCGCCCGAGTGCCGGCTTTTTTTTGGAGCAGATTTTTTCGGTGAGCGGTTCGGCGGCTCCGCCACCGAACCCGAACCGAAAAACGGTGCGTTAGAAGAAAACGGTCCCGTGGTGGCGCGGCCGTTCCCCGCGCGTCTTGTTGCCGCAGTAGGTGTCGAGGCGGCGCTCCAGTTGCTTGCGGAGGTCGCCGGCGGGGAGCAGTTCGTCGACCTGCATCTTCCCGGCCTGCGCCCGGATGTCGATGTACTTGTCGAACTCCTGCTTCGCGGACTCGATGAAGGCGTCCTTGGCGTCACCCTCCATGTCCTCGATGGTGTCGGCGAACAGGGCGTTGACGGCGGCGTCGGGGCCCATCACGGAGATCTCGGCCGACGGGAGTGCGAGCGTGGCGTCCGGGCCGAAGGAGGGGCCGGCCATGGCGTAGATGCCCGCGCCGTACGCCTTGCGCGTGATGACGCAGAACTTCGGTACCTGCGCGTTGGAGGTGGCGTAGATGAACTTCCGGCCCTTGCGGAGGACGCCCTCCTTCTCGACGGCCGAGCCGATCATGAAGCCGGGCGTGTCACAGAGGTAGACCAGCGGGATGTTGTAGGCGTCGCAGGTCCAGACGAAGCCCGCGCCCTTGTCGGCCGAGTCGGGGAAGATGGCGCCGGAGACGTGGTTGGGCTGGTTGGCGACGATGCCGACCGTGCGGCCGTCGATGCGGCCGAGGCCCGTCACGAGTTCGGGCCGGAAGTCGGGCTTGAGTTCGAGGAAGGAGTCCCGGTCGACGACGCGGTCGATGACGTCGTGGACGTCGTAGGCCTTGTTCGGTTCGTCCGGGATGACCTGGTCGAGCCCTTTCGGGTTCTTCTTCGGCGGTTGGGCCGGGACACGGGGCGGCTGCTCGGCGTAGTTCTGCGGGATGAGGCCCAGCACGTCCTTGACCCGCTCGGCGGCGGTCGCCTCGTCAGGGACGACGATGTCGCAGGAGCCGGAGTGCTGGGCGTGGAGGTGGGGGCCACCGAGTTCCTGCATCCCGGAGACGTTCTCGCCGGTCATCGCGCGGACGATGCGCGGCGAGGCGATGGCCATCCCGGAGATATCCTCGACCATGATGAGGTAGTCACAGAAGACCGGCGTGTAGGCGGAGCCGGCGACGTCCGGGCCGTAGAGGACGCCTATCTGGGGAATCTGCCCGGACATGATGCACTGGTTGTAGAACATCTTCCCGCCCCGGTAGCGATCCATGTGGGTATCCCCGGGTTCGCGTTCGTCGGCGTTGAGCCGGGCGCCCGTCGAGTCGACGAGGCGGAGCATCGGGATGTCCAGGTCCATCGCGCGCTCCTGGATGCGGATGACCTTCTCGACGCCCATCTGGCCCAGCGAGCCCGCCTTCACGGTGTAGTCGTTGGCCGTGAAGGCGACCTTCCGGCCGTCGATGGTCCCGATGCCGGTGAGGAGGCCGTCCGCCGGCAGGTCGTCGTCGTCGGCGTGGCGCGCGAAGGTGCCGTCCTCGTACTCGATGCGGTCGAAGATCATGTCCAGGCGGTCCCGGACGAACACCTTCCCCAGCTCGTCGATCTTGTCGAAGCCGCGCTCCGGGCCGCCGGACATGATGCCCTCGATCTCCTCGCGGATGCGTTCCTCACGCTCCGTGACGACGGCCGCCTCCTCGTCCCAGTTCTCGCCGGCCGCCGCCAGGTCGCCGCCGCCGCGGTCCTTCAGCTCGACGGGCACCCCCAGATGCTCGGAGACGGCCGTCGCGATGGCCTGTGCGATCTCCTCGTCGGTCTCGTCGTCGATGGTGATCTCCATGGTGGATACGTTGGGCAACTGTCCGCGAGTTCAAAGTTGCACCGGTTCGTGTGAAGGGCTACCTCGCGCGGCGGCAAATAGGTACTGGTGTGGTCGGTTTCTCTCCGGAAGGGCAGGCCTGTCCGTGGCCTCGTAGTATGAACGGGGCGTGGGTTGCCGGCCCTCGGTCGGTAGAAGCACTTAAACCGAGCGTGTTGGCCGGGGAAAGAGTTAGGGGGGCGTGCTAGCGTGTGAGACCATGGCATTCTCCACGCGGCCGAGCCTGCGGCCCGAATCGTACCGGTGGGGCGTTCTCGGGGTCGCGTTCCTGGTCCACGCCACCTGCATCGCGCTCATCTGGCAGGCCGTGCCACCGCTGAAGCAGGCGATGGCGCCCACGCTGGGGACGGAGTGGGGTGCCGTGGTGGTCGTCTACGCCGCCTTCAGCTTCGGGATGATGCTGACACAGTTGCCGGGCGGCACGCTGGGTGATAAGTACCCGCTCCGGTACGTCGTGGGGGTCGGCGCCGTGTTCGCGGGCGTCGCGACCGTCGTCCGCGCGCTCGTCCCGACGCTGACCGGGCAGATCGTCCTCAGCGTCGTCGCGACGGTCGGGATGGGGCTGGTCAACCCGAACCTCATCAAGATCGTGACGGAGTGGTTCCCGCCCGAACAGCTGGGGCTCGGGCAGGGCATCCTGATGTCGGGGAACACGCTGGCCTCCGGGCTGGCGTTCTCGCTGTCGGCGGGCATCGTCCTCGGCGCCGTCGGCTCCTGGCAGTACGTCTTCGTCCTCTACGGCGGGCTGACGGTCCTCGCGGGACTGGTGTGGCTCCTGACCGTCCGCTCGCCCCGTGACGCCGAGCGCCCCGTCGACCCGGAGACAGGGGTTCCGTTCCAGACCGACAGCGGCGTCCCGCTCCGTGAGTCGCTGGGCGCCGTCGCCCGCTCGCCCTCGACGCCGTGGGTCGTCCTGCTGTCCATCGTCTCGTTCTGGGCCATCATCGGGTCGCTCTCGGTCCTCCCGGAGTTCGCCGACGCGATGCCGTACGACGTGCCCGAACTCGTCCTCGGGACGCCACTGTTCCTCGCGACGCTGGGCGCGCTCACGCTGCCGGTCCTCTCGGACCGCTTCGGCCGCGGCCCCATCCTCCGGGTCGGCGTCGTCGGGCTCGCGACGGGCATCCTCCTCACCGGGTTCGCCCCCTCGCTCCCCGTGTTCGTCCTCGGGATGGTCGTCGCCGGCCTGTTCGGTGGCGGCCTCAACGCCATGTTCTACCTCCTCCCCGGCTCGCTGGCCGACGTGGACAACGCCCACGTCGGGACGATGGCCGGTGTCATCCTCTCGCTGGGGCAGATCGGCGCCACGGTCGCCTCCGTGCTCGGCGCGCAGGTGCTGGAGAACGCCGATCTCGTCCCCGGCATCCCTGCGGTGGCCGAGTCCGCGATGACCGTCGCCATCCCGGTGCTGCTGGGGCTGGTCTGCGTGAGCCGGCTCCGACTGCAGGAGGCCGTGCTCGACGAGGACGGCACCGAGTCGGGCGTCGACGAGGACGTCCCTACCGAGGGCTGAGCGGCGAGATGTCGAGAGCCGGTTCCGCTCGCATCCCCCAGGTACTCCGCGACGACGGAGCGGACACCGCGGACGGACCGATGGCTACACTGCGAACGGTGGCTGACGAAGCGCCCTAAACGGTCCAGTCGGACGAGGCGCCCTACTCCCAGAGCGCGCGGGGGACGACCGACGGGATCAGCTTCGCCTGGATGCGGCGCAGGTGCTCGCCGACGGTCGCGGTCGATACGTCCAGCGTGTCGGCGATCTCCTCCTGGTTCGTCTCGCGGGGCGTCTCGAAGTAGCCCAGCTCCAGCGCCGTCAGGAGGATCTCCTGCTGGCGCTCGGTGAGCGAGGCGAACGGGTCCGAGCGGTCCGGGTCGTAGGGCCCCATCGACTCCAGCGAGAGCGCGAGCGACTCGGGCATATCGTCGACGGCCTGGCTGATGGCGGCGTCGTTGCCGATGACCGTGACCCGGACGCCGCCGTCCGGCAGGCACTCGATGGGGAGGTCGAGCGCGATGGCCTGGCTCCGGCCGACCGCCATCAGGTCCCGGACGACGTCGTTGGGCTCGAAGTGCACGAGGGTGACGCCGTTCGTCTCGCCGACGTAGTCGACGGCGTAGATGTCGTCGCGCTCCTGCAGCAGTTGCTTCCCGCGCTCGAGGTCGCCACGCGACGTGTAGAGGACGATGCCGGTGCCGTCGTCGAGGATATCGATCTGCCGGATGGAGAGGCGCTGGATGCCGGGCTCGGCGGCGATGGCGGCGTCCGCGGGGTGGAGCCCACCGCGTCCGGCGCTGATGACGAACGTCGCCTGGCGCATATCCCCACCTCACACCCGGGTATGAAGGCACTTTCGCCGTCCATACCCGCCGAAGGACACCCATTCCGGAGCGTCCAGAGGGGCCGGGCGGGATGGGATGGCTGTCCCCTCACTCCACGAGGTCGTCCGGGTCATCGTCGCCGAGGACGAACGGTCCGGCCGAGAGGGTGCGGGTCGCGATTGTCGATACGCGGACGACGTAGGCCGTGAGGACCGCGAACGGGGCGAGCCCGAGGGTGTAGGCCCCACCAGCGAGCAGGAGGAGCCGCGAGACGCCGATGGCCGTGCCGCCGACGAGCTCCGCGTCGATGGCGAGGATGGCGTACGACACGAGGACCAGGGCGGGCAGCGAGACGAACAGGAGGTCCCGCGAGAGGGTGGCGAACTCCCGTTCGAAGTAGAGCGATTTGAAGTACTCGCGTGCGGTGACGAAGAACTCCAGCGCCGCCACCACCTCCTCAAGCGCCGTCTCCACCTCCTCGGTCAGTTCGGTGCCATGACGCGAGCGGAACCGGCGGAGCGCGTACAGCTGCCCGGCGTAGTCGTACTCCAGCCCGGCCAGCAGGATGCCGAAGGTGCCGGCGCCGTCGTTGAGCTGTCGGTTGACCGCCTCGACGTCGCCGGCGACGCGCTCGCGGAAGGCGTCGATCTCCGCGGCGGGCTCGCCCTTCGTCCCCTCGTCCAGGCCGGGGTGGCCGGGAGCCATCCCGTCGACCGCGTCCTGCAGGTCCTGTGTCCGCTCGAGGATGCCCTGCGTGACCGCCCGGAGGAACGCCGTCGGCCGCGCGGGCGACACCTCCCGGTCGAGGACCGCCTCGGTCTCCTCGCGGAACTCGCGGGCACGCTCGACCCGCTCGCGCTGGCGACCCACGGGGCTCAGCTCCTGCGAGACGAACAGTGACGTGACGGAGACGACGATTGAGACCAGCAGGATGACACCCGAGAGCAGCGTGTTCAGCAGGCCGGCGATGGTCCCCCGCGCCGCGAGCAGCTGCTCGGCACCGAGGAAGACCAGCGCCATCGGCACCAGCGCCACGTACACCACCCCGAGCAGCAGCAGCGTGACCGCCCGCCGGTTGCCGGTCAGGAGGAACCAGCGACCGGGGGCGCCTGCGGCACTCATTGCCCGGCACGACGGCGGTTACGGGTTAAAATCCCGTGGAACGACCCGGACGCGGACGGCGGGTGCGGCCAGGCCGGCCCCTCTCGGCCCCGACTCGCGTCGGCTCGTGGCCCCCCACCAGACCCGTGCCGGCTCGCGGCGCTGGCCCCGACCTGCCGGGGCTCGCCGACCCGGCACCGTTTAAGTTGCGTGGGGGTGAACGGTGAACCATGACGAGCGACTCCGAGGAGGCGGGCGGTATCGGCGGGAAGAAGCTGGCTATCGGCGCCGTGCTGGTGCTTGGCGTCGTGCTGCTGGTGCGCGCGCTCCGCGGCGGCGGGGACGAGGAGACGGACGATGACGCGTTCGCTACCGACACCGTGGCCGAGTCGGATGCGGACCTCGCCGCCGACGCGTCGGACGCGCTCCCGGTCGACACGGACGTCCAGGGCCGCTTCGACGAGATCGACATCGTCGACGCCGTCTACATCCTCGTCGCGGGACTGAAGGCCGCACGCGAGGAGTACCAGCAGCGGACCGACGACGGCGGCGCCTGAACGGCCGGACTTTTCTCCCTGCGACCCCTCACGCCGAGCAGTATGCGAGACACCAGCCCCCGGTGGCGCCGGTTCGTGGAGCTCCTCATCCTCGCCACCGTGGCGTTCGTGTCCCTGCGGCGCCGTGGCGCCGCCGCGACCGACGGGGCTCCGGCCGGCTCCGACACGGCCGAGGACGGGCCGGAGATGGAGGTGGAACTCGAGCGCGTGAACGTCGGTGACGGCCTCTCGGTCACGGGTGCCGGCCTCGACCCGACGCTCATCGCGGACGTGCTGGAGCTGAACGAGGACGCCGCCGAACTCGTCGACGCGGCCGAGGAGGAGTTCATCCGCGAGCCCATCGAGACCGCGACGGGCGCCGAGGTGCCGGACGTGGAGGAGGAACTCGCGCGCCGGGTCCGCGAGTCGACGGTCTCCGAGACGGCCATCGACGAACTCGACCAGCTGGGGAGCCTGTTCGGGTTCGGGAGCCGTCGTCGCCGACGCGAGCGGGACGCCGACGCGGACGACGAGGAGAGGAACGAGTAGGTCGCCCCTTCCGGTAGACACTTCCTCCCGCCGGCCGCCCGGTGCGCCATGTCACTCCACCAAGCGGAGTTCGGCGTCGAGGGCAAGCGCGCCATCGTCACCGGTGCGAGTCAGGGCATCGGCCGCACCGTCGCGGAGACGCTCGCGACCGGCGGGGCCGACGTGGCCATCTGCTCGCGTTCACAGGAGCGGATCGACCCGGTCGCCGAGGGTATCAACGAGGACCCCGACGCGGGCGACTGTCTGGCCGTCGAGTGCAACGTCCGCGACCGGGACGATGTCGAGGCGTTCGTCGGGGCGACCGTCGAGGAACTCGGCGGTGTCGACATCCTCGTCAACAACGCGGGCGGCGAGTTCGTGGCCGCCTTCGACGACATCTCGCCGAACGGCTGGGAGGCCATCGTCGACCTCAACCTCACGGGGACGTTCCACTGTACGCAGGTCGCGGGCAACGCGATGCGCGGGGGTGATGACCCGGGCGGCACGGTCATCAACATGTCCAGCGTGAACGGCCAGCACGCCGCACCCAACGAGAGCCACTACTCCGCGGCGAAGGCGGCCATCATCCGGCTCACGGAGACGCTCTCGGTCGAGTGGGCCGACCACGGCATCCGCGTCAACTGCGTCGCGCCCGGCCTCATCCAGACGCCCGGCGTCGCCGACACGCTCGGCATCGACGAGTCCGACATGCCGCCCCGCGAGCAGGTGGACCGCCGCATCGGGCACACCGAGGACATCGCGGACGTGGTCCAGTTCCTCGCCTCGCCCGCTGCGGCCTTCGTCAACGGCGAGACCTACACGGTGAAGGGCGTCCCACGCGCCGGCAACTCGATGAGCGCCGACCTCGGACTGCAGTAGGGCGACTCCCTCTTCTCACGGCGGCCGTCGGATGGCGACGAGCGCGCGACCGGCCCGGACAGCCGTGGCTCCGTGGAACGTGTCGAACGGAGAAGAACGGGCAGAGGAACGTCGGGAGCGACTACGGCTCAGCCGAGCAGGCCGCCACCGCCGTCGTCGCTACCGCCACCGTCACCGCCACCGCCGCCGATCATGCCACCGCCGACGGGCGTCTGCGTGGGCGTCGCGGTGGGTTCGGGCGTCGCCGTCGGCGTCGGGGTGGGCGACGCGGTCGGCGTCGGGGTGGGCGTCGGAGTCGCCGTCGGGGTGGGCGTCGGAGTCGCCGTCGGGGTGGGCGTCGGAGTCGCCGTCGGCGTGGGTGACGCTGTTGGTGTCGGCGTGGGTGACTGTGTCGCGGTCGGCGTGGGTGACTGCGTCGCGGTCGGCGTGGGTGACTGTGTCGCGGTGGCCGTCGCGGTCGGCGTCGCGGTCGTCGCGTTGGCAGCACCGCCACCCCCGGCCGGACCGGGGTTCGCCTCGACACCGGCCTGGCCGGGGTCGACGACGCCCCCGGCGCTCAGGATGGTGAACGCGACCGCCACGGCGCTGGCGGCGAACAGGGCGAACGCGGCCAGCTTGATGGGCGGCGTCTCGTCGCCGGTCCCGGCGGCCGGCGAGGGCTCGCCGAAGCCGGGGTCCGATGCGGTCGGACCGCTGGCGGCGGCGTTATCGGCTGCCTCGGCCGTCATGCCGCCCGTGGCGCCGGCCGTCGCGGTCGCACCGGCGGGCTCGGCCTCGGCGGCCGGTGCCGGCTCGGGTTCGGGCGCAGTGAACTCGCTGTCACCGGCCGCGAGCCAGCCGTCGAAGTCGAACCCGCCGTTCTCGAACTGGAAGCTGCCGGTCGCGGCCGCGGCGCCGGTCGCGGTACCCGTCGCGGTCTCGGTCGCGGCCGTCGTCTCGGCGTCGAGCGACTCCGCGCCGAGCCAGCTGTCGAAGTCGAACCCGCCGTTCTCGAACTCGAACGCCCCGGACGCCTCCGCGCGCGAGGCCGTCGTGTTCGTGCCGGTCGTCGCGCCCCCCGAGCGCGACACGCCCGGGATGACGCTGACGATACGGCTCACGGCCTCAACGATGATGGCGCCGATGATGCCGACGATCAGCAGCGGGATCGCCTTCGGTCCGGACGGGAGCTCGGCACGGTCACGCTCGAAGGTGACCACGCGCGGCCCGTCGCCGCCGAGACCGACGCTGGCCGGCAGCTCCGACGGGCTGTAGAACGGGTCGGGCGTGCCGTCGTCGCCCTCGCCGCCACCCACGTTCTCGCGCGGGTCGACGTTCTCCATCCAGGCGCCGAAGTCGAACCCGGTGGCGCCGGCGCCACCACGCACCGGCTCACCACCGTCACCCGCGAGTCCATCGTGCTCGGTCGTCGCCCCCGTGCTGTCCGGTGGGGCGTCCGAGTCCGGGGTGCCGAACTCGAACTCACCCCCGTCTTCGTCGTCCCCAGTGTCGTCGGGCGTCCCCGACTGGCTGTCGTTGTGTCCTGTCATGCGCGACGCTCGTTTCTACTCACGTTCCTGTACAGGAACCGCATAAAGACGTTGGTGGTATAGTGGGGTATTTTATAACTCGGTAGGGCGGGCGAGCGGGGTACTACACCGCGCCAGCGGCTCGCACTCGAGCCCCGAGTCACCCGAAGTTCTCGACCTTGGCGGCGTCCGGTTCGGCGCCGGCCGCGGTGAGCGCGGCGGTGGCCGCGTCGAGGAACGACTCGAAGCCGTAGACGAACAGCTGTTCGCCCGCCGTCTCCGTGACGACGGCCGCTACGGCGTCCGTGAGCGGCTCGTCGGCACCGAGAACGTAGACCTCCGCTCCGGCCGCCGCGAGCGCGGCGAGTCGCTCCTCGTGGACCGGCGCCTCGTCGCGGTAGACGACCGCGGCCTCGTTGCCCTCCGCGAGCGCGCGCTCGGCGATACCGACTGCCGGGCCGATGCCCGGCCCGCCGGCGAGCACGACCGCGCGTGCCTCGCCCTCGTAGAAATCGCTCCCGAACGGGCCCGCCGTCTCGACACGGTCGTCGGCCTGGAGCGCGAGGAGGTACTCGCTGAACGGGCCGCCCTCCTCGGGGTCGTAGCCGACCGTGATCTCGAACGTCCCCTCGACGTCGGGCGACGAGACGGTGTAGAACCGTGACACGGGTTCGTCCTCGACCGTGGCGGTGAGCTTCACGAACTGTCCCGGCTGGGCGTCGAAGCCGGCGGGTGTCTCGAACTCGATGGCGACGGTGTCCGGCCCGCACTCGCGCACGGCGACGACGCGGAGGTCGGTTGCGTCCATGTCGGTGGTCGGTGAGCGACCGGCAACCACCTTTCGCTTCCGGCTCCGTGCGGACGCTCCCGAGAGTGCGGCCGCCCGGAAGCCCCGGCGGGTCGAGGACCCCCGGGGTGCGGGCCGGGTCGGCCCGGACCCGACGCTCCAGCGCGGTTGCGGGCCGACCGGCCGAGATGCGGTGGTTACGGCAATATTCAGAAGGCTTAACGTCCGTCCACGGGAAAGCGCTCCTAGTTATGCCAGACGACCTGAACTGGGCCATCGGCGGCGAAGCCGGCGATGGGATCGACTCCACCGGGAAGATCTTCGCACAGGCACTCTCCCGGGCGGGTCGACACGTCTTCACCTCGAAGGACTTCGCGTCCCGGATCCGGGGCGGGTACACCGCGTACAAGGTCCGGACGTCGGTCGACCGTGTCGAGAGCGTCGTCGACCGGCTCGACATCCTCATCGCGCTCACCGAGCGGACCGTCGAGGAGAACATGGACGAGCTCCACGACGACTCGGTCATCATCTACGACGGCGAGCGCACGATGATGAAGGACTTCGAGGCGCCCGGCGAGATGACCGGGCTGGACGTACCCCTCAAGCGGCTCGCGGAGGAGGCCGGCGGCGCCATCGTGCGGAACATCGTCGCGCTCGGCGCGGCCTGCGAGGTGGCGGACTTCCCCATCGAGAACCTCGACGAGTCCCTGGAGAAGCGGTTCGGCGACAAGGGCTCGGCCATCGTCGACACGAACAAGCAGGCCGCTCGTCTCGGCCAGGACTACGTCGCCGACGAGTACGGCCTCGACACCGGCTACGAACTGGAGACGACCGACAGCGACTACGTCCTGCTGAACGGCGACGAGGCGATCGGGATGGGAGCCATCGCCGCCGGCTGCCGGTTCTACTCGGGCTACCCCATCACGCCCGCGACGGACGTGATGGAGTACCTGACCGGCCGCATCGACCAGTACGGCGGGAAGGTGGTGCAGGCCGAGGACGAGCTGTCGGCCATCAACATGGCGCTCGGCGCGGCCCGCGCGGGCGCCCGGTCGATGACCGCCACGTCCGGCCCGGGTATCGACCTGATGACCGAGACGTTCGGCCTCATCGCGCAGACGGAGACGCCCCTGGTCATCTGCGACGTGATGCGCTCGGGCCCCTCGACGGGGATGCCCACGAAGCAGGAGCAGGGTGACCTCAACATGACGCTGTACGGCGGCCACGGGGAGATCCCGCGGTTCGTGGTGGCGCCGACGACGGTCGCGGAGTGCTTCCACAAGACCATCGAGGCGTTCAACCTCGCCGAGAAGTACCAGACGCCGGTCTACCTCGTCAGCGACCTGGCGATGGCGGTGACCGAGCAGACCTACGAGCCCGAGCAGTTCGACATGGACGCCGTCGAGATCGAGCGCGGGCGCGTCGTCGACGAGGACGGTATCGAGGAGTGGACCAACGAGAAGGGGCAGTTCACGCCCCACGCCGCGACCGACGACGGTGTCTCCCCGCGCACCTTCCCCGGCGTGGAGGGTGGCGCGCACATGACGACCGGCCTCGAGCACGACGGCCTCGGCCGCCGGACGGAGGACGAGCAGGTCCGCGTCGAGCAGGTCGACAAGCGCAACCGGAAAGTCGAGACGGCCCGCGAGCGCGAGGACTGGTCGCCCCGCGAGTTCGGCGATCCCGACTCGGACAACCTCGTCATCTCCTGGGGGTCGAACGAGGGCGCGATGCTGGAGGCGCTGGACTTCCTGGAGGAGGAGGGCGTCGACGTGCGCTTCCTCTCGTGTCCCTACATCTTCCCGCGCGAGAACCTCGCCGAGGACATCCGCGAGGCCGACGAGGTCATCGTCGTGGAGTGTAACGCGACCGGCCAGTGGGCGGACGTGCTCGAGCACGACGCCCTGGAGCGGGTCAAGCGCATCAACAAGTACACCGGCGTGCGGTTCAAGGCCGACGAACTCGCAGAGAGAGTGAAGGAGGAACTGGCGGGCGAGCCCGCCGAGGTGGAGGCAGAATGAGCTCCGATATCAGGTTCACCGATTTCAAGTCCGACGCACAGCCCACGTGGTGCCCCGGTTGCGGCGACTTCGGCACCATGAACGGGATGATGAAGGCCCTGGCCAACACCGGCAACGACCCGGACAACACGTTCGTCGTCGCCGGCATCGGCTGCTCCGGCAAGATCGGGACGTACATGCACTCGTACGCGCTGCACGGCGTGCACGGGCGCGCGCTCCCGGTCGGGACCGGCGTGAAGATGGCCAATCCCAACCTGGAGGTGATGGTCGCCGGCGGCGACGGTGACGGTTACTCCATCGGGGCCGGCCACTTCGTCCACGCCGTCCGCCGGAACGTCGACATGACGTACATCGTCATGGACAACCGCATCTACGGCCTGACGAAGGGGCAGTTCTCGCCGACCTCGCGCGAGGACTTCGAGACCTCCACGTCGCCCGAGGGGACGAAGCAGCAGCCGGTCAACCCGCTCGCGCTCGCGCTGTCTGCCGGTGGCACGTTCATCGCGCAGTCGTTCTCCTCGGACTCCCAGCGCCACACGGAGATCGTCCAGCAGGCCATCGAGCACGACGGCTTCGGCTTCGTCAACGTCTACAGCCCGTGCGTGACGTTCAACGACGTCGACACGTACGACTACTTCCGCGACACCATCGTCGATCTCGACGAGACCGACCACGACCCCACCGACTACGACGACGCCAAGGAGAAGATCCTCGACGCGGACAAGGAGTACCAGGGCGTCATCTACCAGGACGAGAGCTCCGTCGGCTTCGAGGAGCGGGAGGGCCTCTCCGAGTCGATGGCCGACATCCCGGACGGTGCCCCCGAGGACGCGATGGACCTCGTCCGCGAGTTCTACTGAGCGGCCCGCGGTCGTCAGCGGTCACCTGTCCCGCCCCACTGTTACGTCGGGTCTACGGCACTCGGCGCCCCCGGAGCGCGGATCCCGTTCCGCGAAGCTACCTCCACGGGGGCCGTTATCACGACGTGAAAACTCTCGAAACGGCATTATCCTACGCCACCGTACCCATCGATGGGGTCAGAGGCAACTGCCCCGTGCCGGTGTCACGGTGGTTACAGTGGGCTGCTCCGCGCCAGGGGACCGGGGGCGGGATGCATCTGCTTGCGGTCCGCACGACCGTCGACCGCGCGCCCCTGCTGTGGTGGGCAGCGGGCGTGGCGATGGCGGCGGCGTGAGGGCTCAGCTGCCGACGACTGCGGACGGGCCGAGCGACCGACGGCGGGCGCCGATGGGAGAGACGCGCCGGTGACGGACGTCGACGAGGGGGACGCGTCGACGACAGTACGTTTTTGACGGCAGGGCTGCTCCACACAGGTATGTTCGGAGGAGGCGGCGGGCTCAACCCCCGCAAGATGAAGCAGATGATGGAGCAGATGGGGATCGACCTCGAGGAACTCGACGCCGAGGAGGTCATCATCAGGACCCCCGACGAGGACCTCGTGTTCACCGACGCCCAGGTCCAGAAGATGGACGCCCAGGGGCAGGCCACCTACCAGGTCGTCGGCTCGCCCGAATCCCGCCCGCGCGGCGAGGGCGGCACCGCGGGTGCCGTCGAGGGCGAGGCCGACAGCGCCGACGAGAGCGCTGACGACGCCGGGGGCGCCGCCATCCCGGACTCGGACGTGGAGATCGTCGCCGCGCGGACGGGCGCGAGCGAGGACGACGCCCGCGAGGCGCTCGAGGCGACCGACGGTGACCTGGCGGCCGCCGTCGAGATGCTGGAGTGACCGACCACGACGGGAGCGAGGACGCGCCAGCGGCCGACCCGGAGGCGAGTGACGGGAGCGAGGTCGACGCCACCGGTGCCGAACGGGCACCCGTTCTGCTCGTGCGCGAGAACCGCGAGTACCTGCTCCGGCCGGGCGAGCGGATGGAGACCGATCTCGGGATCCTTCGCGTTCCCGGGGATGTCCAGCCGGGCGACACCGTCACGACGCATCTCGACACGGCGTTCGTCGTCCGGCGGCTGCGCGGGCCGGACCTGTTCCACCACTTCGAGCGGACGGGCGCGCCGATGGTGCCCCGTGATATCGGGCTGGTCATGGGCGAGACGGGCGCCGGTGCCGGCGACCGCGTCCTCGACGCCGGCACCGGAACGGGTGTCCTCGCGGCCTACCTCGCCCGCGCCGGCGCCGAGGTCCTCACCTACGAGCAGGACCCCGAGTTCGCGGACGTCGCACGCGGGAACATGGCGATGGCCGGCGTCGCCGACGCCGTCGAGGTCCGGACCGGCGACGTGACCGACGACCTCGACGCGCTCGTCGGGGGCTCGGACGGGGCCGACGGCGCGACCCCAGCCGGGCCGGCTCCCGACCGCGGCTTCGACGTCGTCACGCTGGACACGGCCGACGCGCCCGCGGTCGCGGCTCGGGCGGACGAACTGCTCGTCCCGGGCGGCTACCTCGCGATGTACGTCCCGTTCGTGGAGGGTGCCCGCGAGGCCGCACTCGCCGCCGAGGCGGCCGGCCTGGAGGACGTGACGACCCACGAGACCATCCAGCGGGAGTTCACCTTCGGCGAGCGTGGCTCGCGGCCGGACACGGCGCCCGTCGGCCACACGGGGTTCCTGACCGTCGCGCGGGCGCCCGACGCGCCCGGCACGGGCGACTGACCCTCCGGGTGTGTCTCCCTCGGCACGGACGCGTCTCGTCCGTGCCACGGGCTATAAGTCCGCGACGACCCTACCCCGTGGCATGAGCGAGGCCGTACCCGAGGCGGACGAGACGACGACGTGGCCGGAGCTGGCGATCAGTATCTACGACCGCCTGACCGGCCGGGGGGCCGAGATCACCTACGAGTTCGACGAGATGGAGATTGCCGTCCCCAACCGGACCGGCCCGGACGCCGAGCACGCCCACTGGCGCATCGACGGGACGCTCCGGGTCTCGACACGGGAACGTGAGTGACGCGGGGGACGCGGCGACGCTGGTGGGGGCCATCCGGCGCGTCGCGGAGACGCCGCTCGGCCTCGACGTCAGCGCCGACCTCACCGTGCGCATCGACGGCCACGAACTGCAGGTGACGGCGTACACCGACCGCGTCCTCGTCGACTTCCCCTCGCTCGGGGTGGCGGTCGACCTGCTCCGCTCTGCCTCCGGGAGCACCGGCGGGAGCGGCCCGGGTGCCGGCGGCTCGCTCCCGGCGACGCTCGCGGCGGCCGATCTGACGGCGGTCGCCCGGGTCGACACGCGCGAGGTCGCCACGTTCGGCGCCGGCGCGGAGGGGCCGCTGAAGCATCTCGGCTACGACCACGTCGCGGTCTCGCCGCGCGGGCTCCTTCTGGCGTGGCTCGGTCTCTGAGCGGGTCGCGAGACGGCACCGGGTGGGTGCTCAGCCCTCGACGGACCGGATGAGGTCGAGCAGTTCCTTCCGGTAGCTGTCGGCGTCGGTCTCGACCCCGAGGGCCTCGTCGAGCGTCCCGTCGAGTCCGGCCGGGTAGGCCCCGCCGGCGATGACGAACCCGTCGTCGAGCCAGACCGCGAGGAACCCCTCCATCTCCAGCGTGCGGTCGTCGAGCCGGTAGCGAGCCTTGAACGGGGTGAACTCCGCCCGCGCCCCCGAGCGGACCCGTGCTCGTTTCGGTTCCCCCTTCGCGACCTGGTCGAACCCCCGTGCGAGGAGGTCGTCGGCGAACGAGGACCGGGCCTCGCTGGTGACACGCGACTTGATGAGTGGCGCGATACCGGGCGCCAGCGACGGCGTGAACGACACCCGCGTCGCGAAGAAGAACCGCCACATATGATCGATGCCGGTCGCGTCGCGGACCGCAGTACGGAGTGCGGTGTCCTCGAACACCTGCATGTGGCCCTCCACCCGCGCCGTCGACAGGCTGAACAGGGTCTCGACCTCGTCCTCGACGAGCGACCAGCCCGCGTCCGCGAGGCGGTCGCGGGGGAGCGTCGGCGGTCCCACGCGCGACTGCGTGCTCATGAGCCGATTACGGCACCCCGACGTATAGGACTACGGTCGTCGGGCGACGCCAGGGACAACCGCATCGGTGCCGTGTGGGGTCGTTGCCGTCGCTCGAAGGCCGCGTCCTCGTCCGGCAGGCCTCCCTGCCGCCACGCTCTCGTCGAAACCCTCTTGCCCGGCCCCCATGTCGTCGTGTCCATGACCGGCGGCTGGGGGGTGTTACAGGCTGGCAACCAGGCCATCCAGGACGGCCTGCAACTGCTCCCGCCCTGGTTCCCGGAGCCGCTCGCCCGACTCATCGGGGCGCTGGTCGCGCTGGCGGTCTTCTACTACGGGTCGACGCTGGTCAAGCGCCTGCTGGGCCGGCGCATCGCGCGCCGGTTCCGCCGACCCTCGCTCACCCGGACGGTGTTGCGGAGCATCCAGGGGGCGGTCGTCCTGCTCGGTATCCTCATCGCCCTGCGTATCCTCCAGGTCCCCATCGGCGACCTGGCGCTGTCGGTCACGGTGTTCTCCGCGGTGGCCGGGTTCGTCCTCGCGCCCATCATCGGGAGCGTCGTCAACGGGCTGTTCGTCCTCTCGGAGCAACCCTACGAGATCGGGGACATGATCTACCTCCCCGACCGCGACGTCTACGCCTTCGTCGAGGACATCACGCTCCGGTATACCAAGGTGTTCACGCTGGACAATACGTTCCTCATCATCCCGAACGGCTCCATCAGGGAGCGTGACGTGGTCAACTACTCCGCCGAGGACTCCCGGACCCGGCTCTCCCTGGACGTCCAGGTCACCTACGAGTCCGACATCGCCGAGGCCCGGGCGCTCATCGAGGAGGCCGCGCGCAAGACCGAGAAGGTAATCGAGGGTGGGCCGGACATCCGAATCGGGAGTGCGCGCTATCCGGCGGCGCCGACCTGCTACATCGAGAACTTCGCCGACCACGGGGTGAACCTGCGACTGCGCTACTGGGCGACGGAGCCGTACAAGCTGCTGACGCTCCGCTCGAACGTCCAGACGGCGGTCTGGGAGCGCCTCGCGGACGCCGACGTGGAGATCGCCTACCCGCACTCGCATCTGGTCTTCGACGAGACGAGCGGCGAGATGCGGGTCGCGACCCGCTCGGTCGACGCCGAGGGGAACGGCGCGCCGCCCGACATCGAGCCCGCGGCGGTCGAGCACGACCCGGCAGCCGAGCCGCCGCCGAGCCACCCACAGCGGGAGCCCGACGGCTCGGATGCCGGCGGCTCGGTCGGGGACGGGACCGGGGAGGAGGGCGAGGAGTAGGTTCAGCTCGCGGCGGTCGCGGTGACGACGGTGCAGTCCAGCTTCTCGCGGAGGTAGGTCTCGATGTCCGGGTCGTCGACGAGGCTCCGGAGCATCCGCCGCCAGCGCCCGGCCTGCTTCTGGCCGATGACGACGAAGTCCGCCCGCTCGGCGGCGACCTCCTCGAGGATGGTCTCCTCGACGAGGAAGCCGGCCCGGACGACGAACCGCGCGTCCGGGAGCGCGCCGAACTCGCGCTCGACGGCGCGTTTGAGTTCCATCCGACCCACCCGCCCACCGTCCTGATAGAGGTTGACGTGGAGGACGGTCAGTTCGGCGTCGTGTTCCTCGGCGACCTCCAGCGCACGCTGGAGGGTCGCCTTCGAGTGGGCCGTCAGCGGATAGCGGACCGGCACCACGACGAGCGTCATCGGGCGATGGTGCGGCCGGGCACCGGGTCAACCTTTCCGTTCGCCGCGCGGTCGGGAGGGTTGTCGGTCACGCTCACAGCCCCCGGCGCTCGACACGCCCCTCGACCGCGGGGTCGATGCCGCGTTCGCGGGCGTAGTCCACGAGCAGGCGGTACTGCGTGTCCAGTGTCGCGATCCGCTCCAGCCCGGTCAGGGTGGGGAACTCGTCGGCGGTGTGGAGCAGGTAGGCCGCGGTCACCAGTCGGTAGGTCCGGTCGTCCTCGATGGGCTCGCCGCCGACCGTCGCCGAGACGAGGTCGTGCCCGGCGTAGTCGTAGACGAGGTGGGCCCCCGCGACGTGGCCGTGCCACCAGTCCGGGGCGCCGAACCCCACGTCGGACCCGCCGGATTCGGCGAGGACCGCCCGGAGCGCCGCGCCGTCGAGTTCGACCACGACCGCGGGCTCGTCGAACGGGATGACGCTCACGAGGTCACCGACGGTCACGTCACCGTCGAGCGGGGGGCCCGAGCGGACGCCGCCGCTGTTCTGGAGCGCCAGGTCCACGCCCCCCTCGACGGCGCGGTTCCCGGCCCACAGGTAGGCGTCGGCGACGAAGTTGCCGATGCGGGACTCCCCGTGGAAGCAGGCGGTCTCGGTCCGCTCGACCGGCTCGTCGACGTGCGCGACCACCTCGTCCAGCCCGGCGTCGGCCATCCGTCCGCGGAGGTTCTCCGCGAGGGCAGCGTCCAGCGGGCCATCCTCGACGGCATGGCGCCGGACCTCGCCCGTCTCGGGGAACACCTCGAAACAGACCGCACCGTTGACCCCCGGCCGCGTCAGTATCGTCCCGTCGAACCGCTCGACGGTCTCGGCGTGGAGGTGCCCCCCGAGGACGACATCGACGTCGGTCTCGGCGGCGAGGCGCTCGTCGCCCCGGCCGAGATGGGACAGCGCGACGACGTACTCGGGGTCGTGCGCGTCGCGCAGCTCGGCGATGGCCTCGCGCGCGGCGAGGACGGGCTCGGTGAAACCCAGGTCCTTCGCCTTCGGGTTGATCGACGCGGTGAGCGCGCTCGTGACGCCGACGAACCCGACGCCGGCGCCCCCGGCCTCCCGGACGGTCCACGCGACGGTGTGGTCGGCGGCGAAGCGTGCGCCGGCCGCCTCGACGTTGGCGGTCACCCACTGCTGCGGTGACTCGGCCACGAGTTCGCGGGTGCGCTCCGGGCCGAAGTCGAAGTCGTGGTTCCCGAACGTCTCCACGTCGGTCCCGACCCGCTCGAAGAAGTCGAGCGCCTGCGCACCCCGGGTGGTCAGCGCGAGCACGCCCGGCGCGAGGTTGTCACCGGTCCCGCAGACCAGCGCGCTGTCGGGGTCGGCGTCGTGGCGCTCGCGGAGGGTGCCCGCCAGTCGGCCGATGCGCTCGGGCGTGTCGTAGGCGTTCTCGACGTCGGAGTAGTGGAGCAGCCGGGGACCTGTCATCGTCGTCTCGTCGGTCGAACGGAGTCACCCTGCGGGTTTGACGGCTTCGGCTCGTGGCCGGGGCTCGGCGTGGGAAGGCTTTAGCCGCCGAGTCCGCTATCCCGGGGTATGACCGACGCTGACGCCGACGCCGACGCGACTGCCGACCTCGACCCGGCGCCCGACGACCGGCTGGAGGAACGCGAGGGGCCGGACGGGACGCTGTACGTCGCGCTCGACGAGGCCGAGCGCGGCCAGAAGGGACCGTTCCTCGTGGCGTACGCCTCGCCCGCCCGCGAGAACCGCTGGGGCTACTTCTGCAGCAACTGCGAGACGTTCGACAACGCGATGGACTCGATGGGCCGGGTCCAGTGCAACGTCTGCTCGAACTACAAGAAACCTGACGAGTGGGATGCCGCACACGAATAGGCGGGCTCCATCTCGAATATATAAATAATTCTGAACCTATCGTGGATAGACCGTGTCTTGATGAGATATAATCGAATCTTGCTGTCTGTGGCGGTCTGGGTGCCGCTATCCGTCAGCTCTCATCTGTGCGTGAAGTACACGACCGACGTCTCGCCGTCCTCGAGCGCATCCAGTCGGCAGAAGCCGACGCGCTCGAACTGGAGCAGGTCGTCCACCTCGTAGTCACGAACGCCGGGTTCGGCGTGCCCCTCGATGTCACCCTCCATCGTCCGCATCGTGACGGGCAGGTTCTCGTCGGCGTCGACCCAGTGGACCACGTCCACACCCTCGTCCCGGACGATGTCGATGCTCTCGTCGGTGAACGCGAGCGTGCCGCCCTCGTTGCGGACCGGGCCCCAGCCCTTCAGCCAGACGCGCTCGCCGTCGGCGGGCACGTCGTCCGGTTCCAGCAGGACCGCGTCGCCGAGCGGCACGTCACGGTCACCACGGTCCTCGTGCTCGGGGTGGATGGGTGGATGTCCCGCGTCGGGGCCGCCCTCGACCGGCAGGCGCTCGCCGTCCCGCACCAGGAACGCGCGGTCGGTCTCGTCGTCGACGCGGCCACGGTTGGCCGAGTACACCGAGGACATCGCCAGGTCCGCGCTGGAGGTCGACACGCCGAGTTCCGTCATCGCCTCGACGACGGCGTCGCCGCGGATCCCCCGGCGCTGGAGCGACGCCAGCGTCGGCGCGCGCGGGTCGTCCCAGCCGTCGAGCTCGCCGTCGGCGATGAGCTGCTTGATGCTCGAGGTCGAGAGGGGCACGTCGTACTCGTCGACCTCGATGCGGCCCCAGTGGGTGACCTCGGGGTACTCCCAGCCGAAGTAGTCGTAGAGGAAGCCCTGCCGCTTTGCGGAGTCCTGCAGGTCGATGCCGCGGATGATGTGGGTGACGCCGAACAGGTGGTCGTCGATGGCCGACTGGAAGTCCAGCATCGGCCAGCAGCGGTAGTCGGCGGCCGCCTCGCGGGGGTGTGGGGTGTCGACCATCCGGAAGGCGACCCAGTCCCGCAGCGCGGGGTTCTTGTGCTCGATGTCGGTCCGCACGCGCAGCACCTTCTCGCCGGAGTCGTACTCGCCGGCGACCATCGCGTCGAACTCCTCGTGGGTGGTCTCGGGGTCCTGGTCGCGGTGCGGGCAGGCCTCGCCGCTGTTCTTCAGGTCCGAGAACTCCCCCTGCGGGCACGAGCAGGCGTAGGCGCCGCCCTCGTCGATGAGGTCGCGGGCGTGCTCGTAGTAGGTCTCCACCCGGTCGCTCGCGCGGACCACCTCGTCGGGTTCGAAGCCGAGGTAGTCGATGGCGTCGAGGATGCCGTCGTACGCGTCCAGGTCGGGCCGCTTCGTCTCCGGGTCCGTGTCGTCGAACCGGCAGAGCATCCAGCCGTCGTACATCTGCTTGTACGTCCCGATGACGGCGGGCATCCGGGCGTTGCCGAGGTGCCAGGGCCCGTTCGGGTTCGGGGCGAGGCGCATCCGGACCTCGTCGTACGCCTCGACGTTGGGGAGGTCCGGGAGCACCTGGTCGTCCGCCTCGTCCTCCGCTTCGAGTTCCGCCACGGCGTCGGGGTCGAGTTCCGCGAGGCGCTCGCGTTTCTCGGCCTCGGAGAGCCCGTTGACGCGCTCGCAGACGGGCGCGACGATGCCGGGAATCTCGTCGCCGTGCTCGCGGAAAGACGGGTTCTCGCCCATCATCGGGCCCATGATGGCGCCCACCTGCGCGTCGCTGCCGTGCTTGAGCGCGTTGAACAGCGCGGCCGTCTCGGCCTCGCGCTCGACCCGCTCGCGAAGGTCCTCGTCCATACGCGGGCTTCGCGGGTGGGGGTGAAAACGCGTGTGGATTGTGTGGGGCGGCCTGCGCCGCCGCCTGCCGGTGCTACGCCACGCGCACGACCCGCACGTCCAACTCTTTCGCCGCTCGCGTGACGTGCGCCCGGTCGGTGTCGCTCACGTAGACGAGGTCCGCGACGGTCCAGCCGGGCCAGTCGGCCTCGATGAGCTCGCGCGCGGCCAGCAGGTCGCCGACGGTCCCCACGCGCGCCGCGCCGGGGTCGAAGGCGACCAGCGTCACGGTCTCCTCGGCGAAGGTGTCCTTCCCGCGCAGGGTCTCGAACAGGTCGGCCTTCGTCACCCCGACCGCCTCGTCGGCTTCGGGGTTGACGTACTCCGTCCCCGCGTGGGCCGTGTACACCTCCGGCAGTTCCTGCTCGCGGTCGGTGAGACAGACCGCGTCGACTGTGACGTGGTCGCCCTCCTCGCCCAGCGAGAGGCCGGCGGGCACGTCGACCCACCACTTGCCGTCGGGCGAGGCGTCCGACTCGATGAACGCGCGCCGGAGCGAACCGCGTGCGTCGGTCATGGTCGGGGAAGGACAGGACGGCGACGGACAAATCTCCGTCGGTGACGCCCCGTTTCAGCCCCCCTCGACGGTCACGACCGCGGCGTGCTCGTCCAGGGTCAGGCGCAGTTCGTCCCCCTCGTGGCGGACGGTCACCTCGACGCGTGGCGGGTCCGTCGAGACGATGGTGTCCTCGTTCCGGTTCCGCAGCCGTTCCCACCGTCGCGTTCGCTCCACGTCGCCCAGGCTGTACTCGATCTCGACGCCGCGCTCGTAGAAGAAGGAGATGACGGCGGGGTGGTGCATGACCAGCGTTCGCGGCGTGATGGCGTGGTAGTTCTTGCAGACGGAGCAGGACAGGATGACGAGCGCGGCCGGCGCGCGACCGCAGTTCCCACAGACTCCCTCCTCGTCGTGGTCCTCGCAGACGGTGAGCCCCGTCGACACCGGGCCGGAGCACTCGTCGCAGACCCCCTCCAGCATCGTCTTCACGTCCTGGTGCCCGCGGTTCAGGGCTGCCGCCCACAGCTCCTCGGGGGTCCGGTCGACGAATCCCGCCGGGTCGAGCGCGGCCCCCGTCAGGTAGCCGTCCGGCTGCTCACCGTCGCCGGCGAACACGCCGTCGCACTCCGTGCAGACGTGGTAGAGCCACTCGTCCTCGTACAGGACGGCCGTCTCGCCGCCGCACGCGGGGCAGGGCACGTCCATGGGCGTCCGCTCCAGTGTCGGCTCCTCGATGCCCGCCCCCGCGATGACGGTGCGGACGAGCTTCTGCCCCGCGCGCCGGAGGACGTAGCCGTCCTCGACCTTGCGGACGAACTGCCCGACGAGCTGTTCGAGGTGGTAGTTGAACTGGCCGGAGTCGCGCGTGCCGACCCGCTCGCGCAGCTCCGAGAAGGCGATGCCCTCCTCCGGGTGCATCGAGTCGTGGGCCTCCCAGAGCGCCAGCAGGATCGCCAGCCGCGTCTCGTTGCGCAGCGCGGCGAAGGCCCCGGTCGCACGCTCCATGTCGCCCCCCGCGGCCGCCTCCAGCGGCGACGACACCGAGTCCTCGGTCATAGCTGCCACGAACGACGGCGGGGCCATAAGCCATCGGTCCGGTGACGTGGCCCCCGGCATCGAACCACCGGCTCACGGGCGGAGCGGGCGGCACGGCGGACGACGGGGGAGAAAGGGGGTCTCAGGTGTCCTCGGCGAGCTGGACGTTGAGTCGCTCCTCGAGCGCGGTGATGAGCGAGCCGCCGACGCCCGCGCGGGTCGCGCGGCCCTGTTCGACGGCCAGCACGTCGGCCTCGTCGACGCCGAGTTCGCCCGCGAGCTCGTCGGTCTGGAGCCCGGCCTCCTGGCGGGCGTCCTCGAGCCGGTCGCCGTAGTCGCGGACGAGGTACGGGAGCGGGTCGTCGTCGTAGTCGGTGCCGCCCTTCTCCCAGTGCTCGGGGTTGCCCTTCCGGGCGTCGTTCACCTTCGCGGTGTTATGAGCGGCCCGACGCCGGCGCTCGCGCTCCTCGTCCTCCTCGCCCCGGCCGTCGTCGTCCTCGGCGTGGCGGGCGCACTCGCCACAGACATCCAGCTTCGCGCCCGCCACGGTCGCGGTCCGGAGGTCGCGGTCCTCGGCGCCACACAGCTCGCAACTGTCGCTGGCGCCCCCGCTGCGTCCCCCGGTCGAGTACTTCGCCATGGCGACACAGAGCCGACCCAGACACTTCAAATTCGCGTTCGGCCCGATTCTCCGGGTGACTCGTCCCCGAACCGGGACCGTGGCACGCTCCCCCGCCCCGCGCGTGGAACGAAAACCATATCAGCAAATCTCTCGTCCGTCCGATTGGCTTCGGCACCAGAACGTGCGTGGGTAGCCAAGCCAGGCCAACGGCGCAGCGTTGAGGGCGCTGTCCCGTAGGGGTCCGCCGGTTCAAATCCGGTCCCACGCACTGCATCGCGCCACACGGCGCAACGTCAGTGCGGGTGCCATCCCTTTGGGACGGCACCCACGCAAATCCTACCGAACGCTACTCCGACAGCGATAGCTCCAGCGCCCGGCCCCAAGCCGAACAGGCGACGCGAGATGAGGGCATTGTCCCGTAGGGGTCCGCCGCCGAGCGCCCGCCAGGGCGCGAGGGTCGTCGTGGAGTGAGCGAAGCGAGCGGAACGACGGAAGTTCAAATCCGGTCCCACGCACTGCATCGCGCCACACGGCGCAACGTCAGTGCGGGTGCCATCCCTTTGGGACGGCACCCACGCAAATCCTACCGAACGCTACACAGATAGCGACAGCCGCGCCGACCAGGGTGGACGGCCGAACGCTGTCGCTCTGTCCGTCGAGCTCCGAGAGGAGACGCTCCGGACCGGGAGTCCGGAGTCGACACTCCCCACCGCGAAGGAGCGTGGTCGCCGTCGGGTTACCGGTCGCGGGCGATGCCGAGGTTCGTCAGGTACCCCCCGCACTTCGGGCACAGCCGGCCGTCCACGTCCGACGGCCGGTCGCCGCAATCCATACACTCGTAGATGGGGTCGTCGGCGTGGTGCGGGTCAGTGTACGTCATCTGTCGTACGTGGTGGTTGCTGCCGTGCTATGATAAGTGTTGTCACACAACGCACGGAATCGATAAGCCCCCGGGCCGTAGGGGGGTGCATGACGACCTCCGAGCCCGGCAGTGGGGCGGCGATTCCGCTCCTCCGGGACCGTGTGCGGGAGGCGACGGCGGTCCTGACGATCGTGTCGCTGGCGCTCGTGTTCTCGGCCGCTCTCGGTGTCGTGCCCGAGGGGCTGCTGCCGCGTGCGCCCGACAGCGTGCTGGGGGCTATCCCGCCCGTCAACGCCGTCATCAGTCTCGTCGCCATCGGGACCATCAGCGCCGGCTGGCGCGCGATCCGCCGGGGGAACGTGACCCGCCACGCCCGCCTGATGGTGGCGAGCTTCGGCCTGTTCGCGACCTTCCTCGTACTGTACCTCTACCGGGTCGCGCTGCTGGGCCCGACGCCGTTCCCCGGCCCGGCGGCCGTCGAGCGGTTCGTCTACCTCCCGGTGCTGGGCATCCACATCCTGCTCGCCATCGTCTGCGTGCCGCTGCTGTACTACGTGCTGCTCGTGGCCGCGACCCGCCCGCCGAGCGAGGTGTACGGCTCGCTCCACCCCCGCGTGGGCCGCGTCGCGGCGTCGCTGTGGCTGGTCTCGTTCTCGCTCGGCGTCGCGGTCTTCGCGATGTTGTACGTGGTGTACTGACCTCGGGCTGGGATGGTGGCTCCTCCCCGGAAGCTAAGAACCGTGCCGCCCCAGTCGGCGGTATGAACCTCGGCGCCGAACTCGCGGAACTCCGCGACCAGTTCCGCGAGGAACCA
This sequence comes from Haloglomus litoreum, assembly GCF_029338515.1. GTDB lineage: Archaea > Halobacteriota > Halobacteria > Halobacteriales > Haloarculaceae > Haloglomus > Haloglomus litoreum. Next base: position 1,521,417 of record NZ_CP119988.1, read on the forward strand.
CGCGTCGTCGTCCGCGGGCTCGGCGAACTCGTCGTCGTGGCGGTCCTCCTCCTCGGGACCTTCGCGCTCCTGCCCCGGGGTGTGACCGACGGAACCCGGCCGCTCTGGCTGGGACTCGTGGCGCTCGGCACCGCCTTCGTCCTGCTGCCGACGCTCGTCGACCCGCTGCGGTACGAGTACCGGCGGCTGACGGGCGCGGACGAGCAGGTGTGATGGTGCCGGTGGGGGAACGGGCTCGGCGAGGCGTCAGTCGTCGGCCGCCGCGGGTTCGCCGCCGATGACCGGGCGCTCGACGTCGCGGTCTGTCGTCTCTCCCTCGATGTCGTAGGGGTACTCGCCGGTGACACAGCCCAGGCAGAGGTCCGCGCGGGACTGGTCCAGCGCGTCGGCCACGGCGTCGATGGAGAGGTACTCCAGCGAATCGGCGGCGATCTCCTCGCCGATCTCGGGGACCGTCCTGTCGCCCGCGATGAGTTCCTCGCGCGAGGCCATGTCGATACCCATGTAGCACGGGGCGACGATGGGCGGTGCGCCGATGCGGACGTGGACCTCCTCGGCGCCCACGTCGCGCATCAGCTGGACCAGCTGGGTGGAGGTGGTCCCCCGGACGATGGAGTCGTCGATGATGGTGACCGTGCGGTCCTCGACGACGTCCTTTATCGGATTGAGCTTCAGGCGCACGGCGCGCTCGCGGGCGTCCTGCGTGGGCATGATGAACGTGCGGCCGACGTAGCGGTTCTTCATCAGCCCCTCCGCGAACTCGACGCTCGCGTCCTCCTCCTGTGCGGCCTCGGCGTAGCCCGAGGCGAACGCGCGTCCGGAGTCGGGGACCGGCATGACGACGTCCGTGTCGACGCCGCTCTCGGCCCAGAGCGCGCGCCCGAGGTCGCGGCGCACGTCGTAGACGAGGCTCCCGTCGATGACCGAGTCCGGTCGCGCGAAGTAGACGTGCTCGAAGAAGCAGTGTGCGGTGTTGTCGCGGTCGAACAGCTGGTAGGCGTCGAACCCCTCGCCGTCGGGCTGGAGGATGACGAGTTCGCCCGGCTTCACGTCGCGCACCAGCTCCCCGTCCAGCACGTCGATGGCCGCCGACTCGGAGGCGAGGATGTAGCCGTCGTCGGTCTCGCCGATGCAGAGCGGCCGGTTGCCCTCGGGGTCGCGCACGCCCAGCACCGTGTCGTCGTGCATGATCGTCAGCGAGTAGGAGCCGTGGATGCGGGACATCGTCCGCTTGACCGCGCGGACGAGGTCCTCCTCCAGCAGGTTGCGCGCGAGGTCGTGCGCGATGACCTCCGTGTCCCCGTCGGAGGTGAACGCGTGGCCCAGTCCGGCGAGTTCGTCGCGGATCTCGCCCGCGTTGACGAGGTTGCCGTTGTGGCTCAGGCCCAGCGAGCCCGACTTGAACGAGACGGAGAACGGCTGCGCACAGCAGGCGTTCACACTGCCCGCGGTGGGGTAGCGGACGTGCCCGATGCCCACCGGCCCGTTCAGCTGGTCGAGGTCGCCCTCGTCGAAGGCGTCACCGACGAGGCCCATCTCCACGTGCGAGTGCTGCTGGAAGCCGTCGTGTGTGACGATTCCGGCGGACTCCTGTCCCCGATGCTGGAGCGCGTACAGCGCGTAGTAGAGCGGGCGCGCGGCGGCCCGCTCGTCCAGGGACACCCCGACGACGCCGCACTTCTCCGTCGGGCCGCCCAGGTCCGCATCCCGGCCTGTCATTGTGCGCAGGGAGCGACCGGACCGGCAAAAAGATTCGCAACTGGGCCGTCTCAGGTGACACGGCCGTCACCGGTCTACGACGGTCGAGTGATACGGGGGCGGAGCCGACGCTGGCGGTGGTGGTGTCCGCGAGCAGAACGGGTCGCGTCGCGGTTCGGGCCGTTCCCTGGTCGACGTACGGTTCCGGACTCCGCGTTCAGTGGTCGCCCGCCTTGTCCTGCCACGCGTAGTCCCGTCGCTTCGCCGACTTGCCGAAGCCACAGGACGCGCACTGCTTTTTCTGCTTGTGGTAGGACTTCTCGCCGCAGCGGCGACACTTCACGTGGGTCGTCTTGTTCTTCTTCCCCTGAGAGGGCGTGCCGGCTCCAGTCATGGTTACGGTTGAATCGAGACGACGTTATCGCCGCGGATAATCGTTGTGTTCTCGCCCCCGAGGACGAGGTTCATGTGCTGGTCGTACCCGTCGAGGACGCCCTCGTACACCTCGCCACCCTTCAGGTGGACCGTCACTTCGTCTCCGAGCGTCTCCTCGAGCACGTCGAGCGGTCGCCCCGGCATACCAGTGAACGCGCGGGCCGACCGCATAAACGCACCGACACCCGGACCGGCGGCGCCGTCCCCGACCCCCGCACGCCGGGCGGTCGACCGAGTCTGCGGCATCCACGGACGCCGGTCCGGTGGGGTGTCCGTTCGTTCCCGAGCTGGCACCGCCCCACAACCGCTAAACCCCAGCCCGATGAATCCCGGCCATGGTCGACATCACGTTCCTCGAGGTCCACGTGCAGGACGCCTCCTTCACGAAGGGTGACGCGCGCGACGCCGACGAGGACGTCGCGTTCGAGGCCGCCGAGGAGAACGTCCAGCCGGAGTCGGGCAGTGGCTCGACGGGGGCCGTCGTCGCGGCGCTCGTCGGACTGGTCTTCCTCGCCGTCGTCGCGTACCTGGTGAAGACGCGGTTCCTGAGCGACGAGGAGGAGGAGGAGTACGAGTTCGACAGCTACGACTGACGCCATGCGACCGCCGATCCGCCCTGGCGCGGTCGAGGTGGTTCACGGCCGGGGGCGCGAGCGTGCTCAGGACCGGGCGTCCGACGTGCGCTCGCCCTCTCGCTCCAGCGCGCGCTGGGTCCGCTCGTCCAGCTGGACGAGGTGGCAGAGCGGGTTGCCCGGGTAGACCAGCGGGTTCTCCAGCACGCCGACCAGTAGTCCCGTGAACGGCGCCTCCACCACCGTCGAGTCCGTCTTGAACGGGTTCGTGATGGTGCAGACGGTGTCGCCCCCGTAGACGAGCGAGCCCCGATTGTGGTGCATCTCGACGAGGCCGCCAGCGTCCGCGCGGAGCCAGGTCTTCTCGGCCGAGCCGTCGACGACGGTCCGCCAGCCAGGCCAGGCGACGGCCTGCTCCTCGCGGAGGCCGAACTCCGCCATCACCGACAGCGTCCCCGCCAGCGCGCGGTCGATGAGGTCGCGCTGGAAGCGGTGGGCCTCGCCCATCTCGACGGTGATGGTCGGGACGCCGGCCTCGGTCGCCTCGCGCCGGAGCGACCCCGAGGGCCCCTCGCCCGCGATGATGACGTTCGATGCGAAGGCGTTGGCGACGCGTGCCGTCCGCTGGTGCTCCATGTTCGCGCGGACGTGGAGCGTGTTGGTCCGGCCCCGCGTCGAGGTGTGGAAGTCCAGCCCGAGGTCGCAGGGTTCGAGGAAGTTCCGGTGGATACGGTGGGCGATGCGCTTCGCGGAGGTGCCCTCGGGGTCGCCCGGGAACGAGCGGTTGAGGTCCCGGTCGTAGATGGGGAGGTAGCGCTGCTGGGCAATGAACCCCGGCACGTTCAGCACGGGCAGGCAGACCAGCGTCCCCGCGAGGCCCGTGTGGTCCCACTCGTGGGCGACCTCCCGGACCACCTCGATGCCGTTCAGCTCGTCGCCGTGCGCGGCCGCCGAGAGGAACATCGTGGGGCCCGCACGCGCACCGTTGACGATGGTGACCGGGACGCGGATCGGTTCGCCGAGGTAGGTCTCGCTGACGCCGTAGCGGACGTTCTGGGTCTCGCCCGGATCGACCCGGCCGCCGTCGTAGGTGAACGGCTCGGGCTCGGCCTCGGGTCCCGGGAGGGCCGCAAGCCCCTCCTCGTCCACGGCGTCGTCGTCAGTCATGTCCTGACGGGGGGGACGCAACTACAAAAGCCCCCGACTCACCGTCCCGCCGGCGCCGGATCCCTCCGGGCGAGGGACTGGCTTAACTGGCCCCGCTTGCCCGGCGCAACGGCCAGGGTGGTCGGGACTCGCGCTCCGTGTACGACCGACCGTGCCGCCGCGTACGGCGAGGTCCCGGCACGGCCGCAACACCACCCAGAATGACCGACCACACCCTGCGGAACGACCCACAGCGGACGACCGACGACGTGACACGACGGCGCTACCTCCAGCTGACGGCGGCTAGCGGGGCCGCGCTCGGACTCGGGACGGGAACCGGGGCGGCGGCGCCCGACCACACGCGGGAGGACGTGACCATCCGGAGCGACGACTCGACCCAGCCGGTCGACATCGCGGCGACGGTGTACCGGCCCGCCGGCGCGTCGGCCGACGACCCGGTTCCGATGATCCTCCACTCGCACGGCTGGAGCGGGTCCCGGACCTCCGGTGAGGGGGCCTTCCGGACGGAACTCGACGCCGGTTTCGGTGTCCTGAGCTTCGACCAGCGCGGCCACGGCGAGTCCGGTGGGCAGGCCCACATCCAGGAGCCCGACCGCGAGGGCCAGGACGTCATCGCGGTGCTGGATCACGTCGCGGACCTGGAGTGGGTCGCCCGGAGCGAACCGAAGGGGCTCCCCATCCCGAAGAAGGAGAACCCGACCGTCTTCGCGATGGGGCGGAGCTACGGCGGCGGCTACCAGCTCGTCGGGGCGCTCACCGAGACGGCCGAGCGTGGGTTCACGCGGTTCGACGCGCTCGCGCCCCAGATCACCTGGTACGACCTCACGGGGTCGCTCGCGCCCGAGAACGTGGTCCGCTCGACGTGGGTGCTGGCGCTGTACGCGGCCGGCGCGTCGATGGTGCCCCAGCACATCCACGAGGGGCTGGCGTACGGGGCGACGACCGGGCAGTGGCCCAACGGCGAACAGCCCGGCGAACCCGACCTCGAACGCCGGCTCTCCGACAACGGGGCCGCCGGCTTCGTCGCCGACGGCGTCCGGCTCGACGTCCCCGTCCTCTTCGGTCAGGGGCTCTCGGACAACCTGTTCAACCTCAACCAGGCGTGGAAGAACTTCGAGCGCGCGCTCACCGACGGCGCCCGCGCCCGGAGCGCCGTGGTCGGCTACAACGGCGGCCACGCGCTGCCCAACGCCGTCCCCGCCGGCGATACGAGCTTCGGCGGCGTCGTGTCCGGGCCCGGGTTCTACGACGAGGCCCGGCTGAAGTTCTTCAAGGGCATCCGCGACGGTGACGCGGACGCCCGCTCGCTCGTCGGGTCGGCCTACAGCCTCCAGACCGCATCCGGGGAGCGCCGGGTCGCCGTCGAGCGCCTCGACGACCGCACGCGGTTCGGCGAGGTCGACCTCTCGGTGTACGGTGACGGGGCGGGCGGCCTCGGGATCGCCAACACGGACACCGTCGCATCGACCACCGGCGCCGGCGCACCCGTCCACCTGCCGCTCGCGGACGGCCCCCTGACGGTCGCCGGCGTCCCGGACCTGTCGGCGACGGTAACGTCGCTCGGCGTCGACCAGCGCCTGTTCGTCGGGCTCTCGGTGGGCGAGAGCCCCGCGACCGCACAGGTCCTCCAGAACAACGTCATGCCGATCCACGAGGTCGAGCCCGTGATGGGCGCCGACCGGACGGTCGAACTGCCGGGCGTCGCGGCCGATATCGGTCCACGTGAGCAGCTCTACCTCACACTCACCGCGGTCTCCGACATGTTCCCGGCACACGGCTCCGTCCGGACGCCCGGGACGGTCCTGCTGGAGGACCTCTCGGTCGGAGTCCCGGTGACCGACGCCTGAGAACCGCTGGTATGTCACACCACTCCGGAGGCCCGTCGCACCGTCAGGATTAGGAGGTGACCCTCGGACGACTAGATATGAGTACGGGAACCCCGCCCGGCGACGACGCCGGCGAGACGACGGTCGGTGTCCTGAGTCTCCACAACTCGAAGGAGACGAAGGCCATCCTGAACGCGGTCGACGACATGGGCTACGGGACGGAGTGGCTCCGGGCCGAGAACCTCGCGGTCGAGATCGAGGACGGCGTCCCCCGGCTGGAACCGGACGTGGACGTGGTCGTGAACCGGCTGCTGCTCTCGAAGGAGGAACACCCTGCGGAGCTGCTGGGCCTCGCCACGACCGTCGAACGGCTCGCGCCGACACTCAACCGGCCGCCGGCAACGCTGACGGCCCTCCACAAGTTCGCCAGTGGGGTGGCCCTCTCGGACGCTGGGCTCCCCGTGCCGGACGCGATGATGGCGCTCTCGAAGGACCGGCTGGAGAAGGGCCGTGATCGGTTCGGCCCGGAGTTCGTCTACAAGACCGCCATCGGGACCCACGGCGGCGGAACCTGGAAACTGGGCGAGGAGGACTCGCTCAATCCGAAGGTCGGGACCCGCCAGGCGTTCCTCCAGCAGTTCCTCGAACGCGACCCCGAGAACCACACCGACCTCCGGGTGTACGTGGTCGGCGGCGAGGTGGTCGGGGCGATGCGGCGGCACGCACCCGAGGACGACTGGCGGACGAACGTCGCGCTCGGGGGCAACGTCGAGGATGCCGGCGACGCGCTCACCGACGAGGTGGTCGACATCGCGACCCGTGCGACCGACGTGGTGGGGCTGGACTACGCCGGCGTCGACCTCGTGGAGGGCGAGAACGGCTGGTACATCCTCGAGGTGAACCCGACGGCCGGGTTCAAGGGCCTGTTCGAGGCGACGGGCCGCTCGCCCGCGCCGTATATCGCCCAGCTCGCGCTCGACTGTGCGGACGTGATGGTCGAGGACGAGACGGTCCAGCGGCTGGCGACGACGCTCGACGACTCCCGGCCGTCCTGTGCCCCGCGCGTCGAGACGGACGAGCCGAGCGAACCCGCCGTCATCGGCTACATCGAGGAGGTCGACGTGGTCGGGACCAGCGGCCGGAAGTCCATCATGGCCAAATCCGACACCGGTGCCACACGGACCAGTATCGACGCCCGGCTGGCGGCCGACGTCGGGACCGGTCCCATCAAGGACATCGTGAAAATCAAATCGGGCAGCCTGAAGTCCGGCAAGTCCCGGCCGGTCGTGGACGTGGTCGTCGGGGTCGGCGGAACCCAGCACACCGTCGCTGCGTCCGTCGAGGACCGCTCGCACATGGACTACCCGATGCTGCTCGGGCGCGACATCCTCGAGCACTACCGCGTCGACGTCCGCCGCCGTGCGGACAGCGACCTCCGCTCCGGCGAGGACGTCGAGGAGGAGGAGGAGAACGCGGAAGAGTAGCTGATAGTGGCTCTGTTTCGGTGAAAAGGTGCGAATAGAATCTGTATAATCAAAGAATAGGGTTCAATGCGGTAATTTGATTTTCTCAACGATAATGCGGATGGCTCCCGGTGGGCGAGATCTGAAGACGGATACCGGGACCAGCGTCCCCATGCGCTGACGAGTCGCTCCCGGACCGCCGACCCGACCGGGGTGGATGCCACGCCCCGATCGGTTCCGCCAGCGCGGCACACGGTTCGGGACTGGGTCGAGTGCGCCTCGACGAGCCCTCGCTCGCGAGGGCGCGGCCGTGCCGCCTGTCCGCCACGAGCGAGAGGCATATCCGCCCCGGCCCCGCAGTCGGTGTCGATGGCCCCAGACGCCGACGGTGACGATACGGCACCCGACGAGCCGCAGGACCCCCACACCCACCTCGCCCGCGACGAGGTGCTCGCGCCGCTCGTCGAGGGGTACGGCCCGCTCGAACTCGACCCTGCGGGCGACCCGTTCGAGCGGCTGGTCGTCTCGCTGGTCAACCAGCAGCTCTCCTCGGCCTCCGCCGCAGCGATCCGGGAGCGGCTGTTCGACCGGTTCGATGTGACGCCCGCGGGGATGCTCGCGGCCGACGAGGCCGCCCTCCGCGACGTGGGCCTCTCCGGCCAGAAGATCGACTACGTGCGGAGCGCGGCCCGGGCCGCACAGGAGGGGCGACTCGACGGCGACCGCTTCGCCGCGATGGACGACGCGGCCGTCGTGGCCGATCTGACCGACATCCGCGGCGTCGGCGACTGGACGGGCAAGATGTTCGCGATGTTCGTCCTCGGCCGCGAGGACGTGTTCCCGGTCGAGGACCTGGGTATCCGGCGCGCGATGGAGTCGCTGTGCGGCGACCTGTCGCGCGCGGAGATGCGCCAGCGTGCCGAGCCCTGGCGGCCGTTCCGGTCGTACGCGGCGCTCTATCTCTGGCACCACCACGAGGACGGGGACCCGAACGTGCCGACCGACGGCTGACGCCGGTCAGTTCCGGCCGTCCGTGGAGCCTCTGCCGTGGCCCATCTCGCGACCCCCGGGGTGGTCGTCGATCAACAGCGAGCGGACGATGACGGCCAGCGCAGCCGCGGTGAACAGGCTCTGGACGGTCTGGATCTCGAGGAGCGACAGGTCCAGCAGGGTGTGCAGCAGGCCCGCGACGACCCCGCCGGAGGCCAGCAGCCCGAACCCCAGGGCGAGGGCCCGGAGCGAACGGTTGCCGGTCCGGCGATAGGCCCGCTGGGCGAGCACCGCGATGACGCTGCCGAGCACCAGCGTCGCCAGCTTCGTGGACGCGAGCAGGGATTCACTCGGGAACATACCGGAGCTATCGAATCGGTCCGGTAAATGATGGCACGCCGGCTCTCAACGGCTGGGAATCGGTCCCCGGTCCATCTACTCCTGATACAGCGAGTACGTGATGACGGCGAAGCCGATGGCCGTCACGACGCTCTGGACGAGGACGCTCGTCCGGAGGTCTATGGCCCCGGTGAGGTCACCGACGCCCGCGACGGCGCCTCCAAGGGTGATGATGCCGAAGCCGATCGCGAGCGCCCGGAGCGAGGGGGCCCCGGTCCGTCGATACGCCTTCGTTGTCAAGTACGTGATCAGTCCCCCGAGGATGAGGGTCGCCGTCTTCGCCGCCGTGATTCCGAATGGGTGTACCATGGTCAGGTCTCCTTGCGCACCTCTTCCCACATCGCCGCCAGCTGTTCGTCGGCCGTGCGCTTCGCCCGGTCGATTCCAACATCGAGGGTGCGGTCCTCCTCGAGCGCGATGACGACACGGCTGAAGTCGACGTCGTACAGCGTGGTGTGGTGGCCGTCCGGCCGGACCTCCGTCGCCTCCCGGAGCAGGTCGGCCTCGGTCAGCAGATCCAGCTTCCGGTAGGCCGTCGAGGAGGGGATGTCGCACCGCTCGGATACCTCACCGGCCGATAGTGGCTCGTCGAGCGCCCGGATGATCGCCCGGCAGTCGGCGTCGTCGAGCGCCGTGAGTACCTCTTCGAGGCGGGGATCGGGCTCCGAGCGCAGGTTCCGCGCCATACCCGGTGAGTCGACGCCCCCTGCTTAAAATCTCCACGAAGCCGGCGGGGTACGCACGCTCGGCGGGACGCCGACGGAAGCGTCGCGGCGTTCATCGGCTCGGAGCGTCTCGAGAGCGCGCGTGACAGCCCGGCCGAGACGTGCGTCTCCCGAGGGACCACCCTCGGGGAACCAGTCGGTCGCCGCGCTGGCCCGTGGGGGGCTGGGGTGCCCGGCTCGCGAGTTCCCGCAACGTGGATGGATGGGGTTATCGCGCCGTTCCGGCCGTCGAGCCCACTTATCTCCACCCGGTGAGAACCGGGAGCAGCTTGATGGTGGAGTACTCGCAACTGTTCGGTATGACCTCTGACGCCACAGGCCTGAGCGGCGGCCCACCCGCGAGCGAAGCGCGGGAGACGGCGCCCGAGGGGGCCGAGGCAGCGACGACGACCACCGTGTCGGTCCGTGCCTGCGGGCGGTTCCGGCGCGAGTTCGACGACCCGCGGTTCGAGTTCACCTTCACGGGCGATACGCTCCGTGAGTTCGTCGGCGCGCTCCTGGGAGCGCGCCCGGAGCTGGCCGACCGCCTCATCGGCGAGACCCGGCGCGAGGACGACGCCGGCTGGACCGACCTCCAGGACGACATGGCCGAGGGCAAGCGTCCGTTCGTCCGTGTGATGATCGACGGGACGTTCAACGAGTACCGCGGCGGCGCGGACGCGGAGCTGGACGACGGCGACCGCGTCGAGCTCGTCGAGCCGCTGACCTGCTGAGGGGCCCGGAGCCGGCCGCTCCTCGTTCCGTACCTCCGTTCCGTCTGCGAACCCGGAGCCGTCGCTCCAGCTCCCATGTCGCCCGAATATGTTCGGGGTCAGCTACTCGGAGCGGGCTGTCGGACCTCCCGCTATGAGCACGACCACCGATGCGAAAGGTGAGCGGGCCGCGACCACGACGGTCGACGTGAAGGCAACCGGTCACGTCCGGCGCGAACTCGGCGAGCACCGCTTCGACTACACCTTCGAGGGTGACACGCTCCGTGAGTTCCTCGATGCCCTGTTCGACGACCACCCGGCGCTGAAGGAGATGCTCGTCGCGGAGACGGAGGACGGTGCCAGCACCGCGGGCTGGGTCGACATCGAGGAGCTCCCGGGCGACTGGGCGAAGAACCCGGAGGGCGAGCAGACGCGCCCCTACGTCCGTGTCGTCGTCAACGGCACCTTCAACGAGCATCTCGACGGCTTCGACACCGAACTCGAGGACGGGGACCGGGTCGCGCTGATGTACCCGTTCATGTTCTGTATGTAGATCGCCCGAGGGGCCCCACGTACAGATCGGCGGCGGACTCTCATCGTGACGTGGCCGGTGGCAGCGAGTGTTGGCTGCCTCCCCGACCTCGGGAGTCGGCCATCCACGTCGGACTGCCTGTGAACGGCGGGCTCCGGCGCCGGTGGTTCAGTCGGCCGGCTCTGCGGCCGGGCAGTCGGGGCCACAGACCGACAGTTCGCCGTCGACAGCGTCGTCGGCCGTCTCGGCTGGGGGTTCCGTCCCGTCGCCGGAGTCGATACGCCGGGCCGGGTTGCCCGCGACGGTCGCGCTCGCGGGAACGTCCTTCGTGACGACCGCGCCCGCGCCGACCGTCGCCCCCTCTCCGACCGTGATGTCGCCGATGAGCGTCGCGTTCGCGCCGAGTGTGACGCCGTCCTCGACGGTGGGGTGGCGTTTCTCCCGTCGTGGGGAGTCGCCACCCAGCGTCACGCCGTGGTAGCAGGCCACGTCGTCGCCGACCTCGGCCGTCTCGCCGACGACGACGCCCATCCCGTGGTCGATGAAGAACCGGCGCCCGATGTCGGCCGCAGGGTGGATCTCGACGCCGGTGAACAGGCGGACGAACTGGGAGAGGAGCCGGGCGGCGAACGAGTGGCCCCGTTCGTGGAGTGCGTGGGCCAGCCGGTGGCCCCAGACGGCGTGCAGGCCGGGGTAGAGCAGGACCTGGGCAGCGCTGGTTGCGGCGGGGTCGGTCTCGCGGGCGGTACGGATGTCCTCGCGGATGTGGTCGAACATGTGGTGTGGGTCGTGGGTGTGCGGTCGACGGTTGATACACGGCGATGCCCCGGCCGACGAGGTCGGCCGACGGGGGAGACGAGGAGAGTCAACAACAGCAGCACGGCGCCGCACGGACCGCGGGCTGGCGGACGCTGCGGGGTCGGCGCGGGTGACGCGTGCTGCCCATGGCTACCCGACCGTGGACCGTCCAGCGGCTAAAACGTGTTGCCCGAGCGCGCGGGCACCGGGCCGCTGGGTCAGTGGTCGTCCTCGCGCCACTTCTGGCCGCACTCCGTGCAGGTGAAAAAGCGCGTCTCGGACTCGTCGGCCGCGCGGATCTGCTTCATCTCGTAGCGGGCCCGGTCGTGGCCACACTCCGGGCAGATGACCGTCGTCGTCGGGCCGATCTCCTCGTCGTCGACCTCCGACATGTCGACCGGCCCGTCGTCGCTCTGTCCCTCGGTGGTGGTCATCGTCTCGCTGTCGTCGTCGCCACGGCCCTCCTCGTGCCCACAGGAGCGGCACACCCAGGTAGCCTCGTCCTTCCCGGAGTGCATCATCGAACCGCATTCGTCGCAGAATTTCATCTGACTGGCTACGGGTTCTCTATCGGTGTCTGTAAGTATCTCGCTTTTCCGGCGGAAACTGCCCCCCTGGGGGGTCGGCCAGGGCGCAGTCAGGATTCGCGCCACTTGTGGCCACACTCGACGCAGGTGAACAGTCGAACCTCGTACGACCCACCCGGCTTCGGGAGCATCTCGTAGTGGGCCCGGTCGCTGTCGCAGCCGTCTGCCGGGCAGGGTTCCCGCACCGCCTCGCCCGTCCCGTCGGTCGCGTCGACCACGGCCGGTGTCCCGTCGTCCTGCTGCTCCTGGCTGGTCGCGACCCCCGCTTCGCTCGACGCGTCGCGGGACTGCTCGTGGCCACAGGAGCGGCACACCCAGGTACCGTCCGCCGTGTGCATCATCGAGCCGCACTCGTCGCAGAACTCCATGCCCGCCACCTTGTCGGGCGGTGACAGTAAAGAGCCCGGTGCCGAGGTGGTGGAGAGCGGTGCGATCCCAGCGATGGAGGGCGGTCGGGAGGGGCGCCGTCGCGGCGGGCCAGGGACGGTCCAGCGCCGATCCGGGTCCGGAATCGAACAGGTCTAGCGTCCGACACCGATTTAACGCATGGTCGTATACTCGTCTCCAATGATAGAGGCCACGAGCGCGGGAGCCATCCTCTTTCGTGACACCCGTGGCCGTCGCGAGTACCTCCTGCTCAAGTCCCGTCCGGGGGACTGGGAGTTCCCCAAGGGCGGTATCGAGGGTGAGGAGGAGTTACAGCAGACGGCGATCCGCGAGGTGAAAGAGGAGGCCGGAATCGAGGATTTCCGGCTCATCGATGGCTTCCGCGAGGACTACGACTACGTCTTCGAGGCGAACGGGAACACCATCCACAAGACGGTCCACCTGTTCATCGCGAAGTCGTTCGAGGCGTCCGCCGAACTGTCGAAGGAGCACCGCGACCTGCAGTGGCGCGACTACGAGCAGGCCATCAACACCATCACCCAGGACGGGCCCCGCGACATCCTCCGGGAGGCCCACGACTTCCTCGACGAGACGCTGGAGGGGGACGAGGACGCCGACGAGGGGACTCCCGAAACGGGTGCCGAAGCCGCGGAGGGTGCGGCCGAGGCCGACGGCGGGGGGCGGGACGGGGAGGCCTGACCGTCGTTCACTCCAGCACGTCCAGCGACCGGAGTCGGTCGGGGAGCGCTGCGGCGATGTCGCTCCCGACCCGGAGGAAGACGGGCGGCTCGCCGAGCCGGGCGAGTACACGCCGCCAGCCGCGACCCTGCCGGACCTCACCCGACCAGAGGTGGCGCCACTCGCCGTCCGGGAGGTAGACGAACGGGTCGCGCACGTTCCGCTCGGTGACGGGCGCGACCAGCACGTCCCGCCCCAGCAGGAACTGGTCGTCCCGGCCCGCCGCGATGTCGTCCCCGGGGTAGTGCATCGCGAGCGGACGCACCAGCGGCAGGCCCCGGTTCGCGGCGACCTGCATCAACTCCTCACGGTACGACGCGAGCGCAGCGTACACCTTCGCGAACCGTGCGAACGCGTCGTACGTGCCATCGTCGTCGTAGATCTGGGCGTTCTCGCCGGGCTGGTTCCCCTCGTGGGTCCGGTAGACCGGTGTGAACGCCGACAGCTCGAGCCACCGGAGCAGTTCCTCGCGCGAGCGACTGACGCCGACGCCCGAGCGGACGATGCTGGTGTAGCCGCCGGCGTCGGGGTGGTTGAGCGAGACGCCCGAGAGTCCCGAGGAGAGCAGCGCCGGGACGACGGTCCCGAGCCCGTCGTGGTCGTCCCAGGAGACGAGCTGGTCGCCCGTCCAGAACAGCGTGCTCTCGCCCGGCGAGCGCGTGAAGCCGGCACGCGTGAAGAACGTCGGCCGGCCGAGGCGGCGGTCACCGCCGGAGCCGTCCTCGCTCGCGGCCTCGACGACCTGTCGGTTGAGCGCGGCCCACTCGACGGGGTAGTGGTTGTGGTAGCTGTCGGCCTCGGCGTCGTCGAGGTCGGCCTCGAACGGGAGCCCCTCGCCGAAGTCGGCCATCCAGCCGTCGAATCCCTTGTCGAGGACGTTCTCGCGCATGACCGCGCGGAACCACGCCCGGGCGTCGTCGTTCGAGAGGTCGAGGATGCCCACGTCGAAGTCGGTGATGGTGAGCATGTACGGCTCGTCGCTCCCGGATTCGGTGACGAGGTAGTCGGCCTCCCGAGCCTCGCGGAACAGGTTCCGGTCGACGCCGGACTTCCCGCTCACGTCGGCGAGATACGGGTTCACGTAGCCGAGGACGCCCACCCCCGCGTCGTGGAGGTCGGCGACGAGGTCGTCCCAGCCCGGGTAGGTGGCCTCGTCCAGCTCCCAGTTCCACCAGAGCTGCGACCCGAAGCTCGTCTCGCGGGCGCCGACCCAGTCCTGCAGCCAGACGCCGGCCAACGGCGTGTCCCGGGCCCGGAGTTCGGCCCACACCTCGCGCACCTTCTCGGTGCCGCCCTGGAGGTCGACGACCGCCCCGCGGTTCAGCCACTCCGGGAGCGGCGGCATCCGACCCGCGTACGCGGTGAACCGTTCGACGCCTGCGGCGAGCGTGGGCGCGGGGAACAGCCGCGCACGGAGCCTGTCGGCGTACACCCGCGCGGAGGCCTCTCGTCGGCGCCGCAGGTCGAACACGCTGTAGGATGCGTTCTCCAGGCAGAGCCCGTAGCCGGCGTCGGAGAGCGCGTAGGGCATCGGCGCGTACGTCGAGAACGGTCCACCCCCCGCGCCCGGCGCCGCCGCGTTGACGACCTGTGTGACGATGGGTCGTCCGCGGCCGATGCCCTGCTCCTGGGTCACGATGGGGACCTCGTGGCCCTTCAGGTCGACGTGGCTGAACTGCTCGCCGAAGCCGTAGACGCGCTCGTCCGCGGGCGTCCGGTAGCGCAGGCGCAGGCGATCGGCCTCGCCGCCGACGCTGGCCGAGAGGCCACAGTGGCCGTCCGGGAGCGCGGCGAACGCGAGTTCGTAGTCGACTGGTTCGCCGTCGTCGGCCGTCAGCAGCCCCGAGAGCGTCACCGTCTCAACGCCGGACGGGAACGGGTCGCCGACGGCCGCCGTGCCGGGCGTCACGGCCCGAACGCGCTGGTCGACGAACGCGGTCTCCGTCGTCTCGTCCAGTTCGAACGTGCCGCGGCGCTCTGTCACGTCGAGCGTCGCCCGCGCCGCCGCGAGGACGTTCTCGCCCCGGATGGACCGGAGGAGCGTCGTCCCGGTCCCGGGATGAGTGACCCGGAGTGCGGGGGTGCCGTCCCCCGATTCGTCGGGGTCGTCCCACAGCACCCGGTAGTCCCCGATGTCGTACGTGACGGAGGGCGGTCGCCCCGTGATCGATCCGGCACCCGGCGGGTCCGAGAAGGAGGTACAGCCCGCGAGCCCGGCCGCGAGCCCCGTCGCGCCGGCCGCCCGGAGGAAGCGGCGACGGTCGCTGTCCCAGTCCATGACACGGCTCGTGCCCGGGAGCGCGAAAGGCCTGTCGCCGTCGGGTGGTCCGCTCCCGGCGCGCGTACCGACGGAACCGTTTAGCCACCTGCCCCCATCCACCCGGTCGTGACCGACGGCGAAGTCGGCGGGTGGCCGCTCCCGGACCGCGAGTTCCCCTTCGAGCTGCGGGTCTGTCGGTGGGCCGAGACACGGTGGCCACCCGGTGGTGACCCCCCCGCCGACCGGGCGGTCCTCGTCGCCCGCCAGCTCGGCGTTCGGAACCGCCGGTGGGACACGCTCGTCCTGGAGTGCGACCGGGCGGCCCTGGAGGCGCGGGCGGTGTTCGGCGAGCGGGCGCTGGATTCGGACCTGCTGCACGTCGTCCGGCACGCGCCGGCCGACTGGGCCTGGTACCGGGAGGCGCTGCCCGCCCCGGGATACCCGTGGCAGTACGTCCGCGAGGCCGTGCACGAGGCGGCAGAGCGCGACCTCGTCGAGAGACGCAAGCGCGGCAACCGTATCGAACTCCGGCGGGAGTGGCGCTACCCGGAATGGGTCGAGCGCGTCGTCGCCATCGAGAACAAGCCCGACCTGGATGCGAGTGCCGCGCGGGCCCTGGGCGACCAGCTCGAGCGCGACGTGGCGCTCGGCCTCGCGGACGAGGTGTGGGTGGCGACACGGGCCACGGGCGACGAGGACGGCCGAGGCGTCGAGCCGGCGCTGCTGGAGCGCCTGCCCGTCGAGGCCGGTATCCTCGCCGTCCGCGAGGGCGACGGGCCGGCGGGGCTCGAGGTCGAGCCGATCTGGCAGCCGCGGTCGCTCGCGGTCGACGCGCCCGGCACGCGCATCCTCGAACGGCCGGCCGGCGGCGACCACGACCAGTCGGCCGCGCGGTTCGAGTACGTCGACCCGTCGTGGAAGGCAAGCAAGCGCCGCGAAATCGCCGAGCGGGCCTACGAGCGCGGCTGGCGCGGCTACGCCGACCACGTCCGAACGGACTGTCGACACTTCCGGCTGGCCGATGCAGCGGCGCCGCTGCCAGCGTGCGCGGCGAAGGGCCGCTGTGTCACCGCCCGCGAGTGCTCGGGCTCGTGCCCGTCCTTCGAGCCCGAGCCGCCGGCGTGGCGCTCGCACGGGTGGCCCATCGACGGCGGCCCCGGGAAGGGGGCGACGCGGCTACTGGAGCGACAGCGCGCACGATTTCGCGAGTAATGGCCGAAATACCGTCTTGTTTCGCGGTTTGGTGAGAAATAGGCGAGTTTTTCGATTATGTCTGGTGTTCGACTGACAGCCGTGGCGGCTGCACCGCCGGCTGCGGTCAGTCCACGATCACCCGGTTCGGCGGCTCGGCCCTGATGAGGGCCGCGAGGTTGTCCAGGTCCTCGGCCAGCTGGACGACGAGGTCGTCGAGCGTCACGATGCCGCGCAGCTCCCCCTCCTCGAGGACGGGGACGCGACGGACGCCCTCGTCGCGCATCATCCGCGCGAGCTCGTGCGTGTCGGTGTCCGGGGTGGCGGTGAACACGACGGGCGAGAGGATCTGATTCACGACCGTCCGCTCCAGCGTCTCCACGAACTCCTGGCCGAAGACCACGAGGTCCCGGTCGGTCACGATGCCACAGACCTCGTCGGCGGCGTTCAGCACCACGGCGCTTCCGACATCGCGCTCGCGGAACACCGCGGCCACCTCCAGCACGGTGTCGTCGAGGTCGACCGTCACCACGTCCGTCGTCATCACTGATTCGAGTCCCATACGTGGGAGAGGACGGCAGCGGTACTGGCTGTACGGCTGGTTCCCGCGGAATGAGAACCGGTCAGTGTCGGCGGTCGGCCGTCCGGTCACCCGATCTGTCGCCTCAGTCGTCCAGTCGCTCGACCTCGAGCTCCTCGCGCGGCGTCGCGAGCCGGTACGTGGGAACGGTCAGCTTGACCGTCTCGACGACGCCCTTGTTGGCGAGCGAGCGGAGCGCCTCCCGGATGCCGTCGTTGTCGGGGTCGAGCCCCTCGCCGAGGCCGCGCACGGCCTGCAGGACGCCGACGACACTCTGTGGCTCCTCGTCGTGGTCCGCGAGGACGCGGAGGACGTGGTACTGCAGGTCCGGGACGCGGACGACGCGGCTCCCGTCGTCGTTCTCGCTGATGCCGGGGTCGACACCCGAGATCTCGGCGGCTTCCTCCGTCGCGCGGATGAGGCTGTTCTCGTCGCGGAAGTAGTACTCCTTCAGGTGGTTCTCGAGGTACGAGTGGACCTCGCTGCCGCCCTCCAGCCCCCAGCGGTCCGCGAGTTCGGCGTTCTTCGTGGGCTGGAGCGCGACCACGTCGCCCAGTCGTTCGCGCTCCTCGTCGGTGAGGTCCGCCTCGGTCATCGGGCGAGGGTTCGGCGGACGGCTTGAAACGGTTGCGGGTCGCGCTCGCCAGCGGGACGAGTCCGGATTCGAGGGCAGAAAGCGTTCACCGAGCCGTTCTGCCGGCCTGGCCGTTCGCGCCGATGCCGAGTCGGGCGGCCAACAGGCCCAGCACCGCGGGTCCGAACAGTACCAGCGCGGCGATGGCGGCGACGGCGGCGTACAGCGCCGGCCCGGTCAGGAAGGTGACGTTGTAGCGCGCCACGCCACCGGGAGCGAGGAAGACCCCGAACGCGGCGAGCAGGGCGAACGGCCACGCGGCGACGGAGAGTCGGAGCGCGCGGCTGGTCCCGACGCCGCTCCGGACGAGCACGGCACGGGAGACGACGAGAGGGACCGCGCCAAACAGCCCAGCCGCGATGGCCAGCGACAGGAGGACGAGGCCACCGACCTCCACCCCGGCGATACCGGCGATACCGAGCGCGACGGCGACCGCGATGGCCCCGACCCCGACCGCGACGTAGCGGAGCGCGCGACCGAACGGACGGACGCGAAGCGACAGCACGAACGTCGCGATGGCGACGGGCCACGAGAGCCCCACCGCCGCGACGAAGACGAATACCGGGAGGAGTCCCGTGGGAGCGTTGCTCATACCCGCTCCATCGCGCACCGAGCACATAAAGCAGCGAGCGACCCGTGCGAGCACCTGTCCCGGGGATTCGGGCGTGGCGCGTCCGGGATACCCGGCGCGTGCATCGCGGCTTTGAATACCGGCCGCCGCCGCGGTTCTCCCATGACCGAGGTCATCGACGGGAACGCCGTCGCCGCCGATATCCGGGATGGGCTCACGGACGCCATCGAACGGCTCGCCGATGCCGGGGCGCGCCCGGGGCTCGCGACGGTCCTGATGAGCGACGACCCAGCCAGCGAGACGTACGTCTCGATGAAGCAGCGCGACTGCGAGGAGGTCGGCATCCGGTCGTTCCACGTCGAGGTTGACACGGACGCCCCGGCCGGGGAACTGTACGACACGGTTTCGGATCTGAACGCCGACGACGAGGTGAGCGGCATCCTCGTCCAGCACCCGGTCGCCGCCCACGTGGACTACAGCGAGGTGGTGCGCCGCATCGACCCGGGCAAGGACGTGGACGGCTTCCACCCGGAGAACGTCGGCCGGCTGGTGCGGGGGGACCCGCGGTTCCGCCCCTGCACGCCACACGGGGTGCAGAAGCTGCTGGAGCATGCGGGCGTGGAGACCGAGGGCGCCGACGCCGTCGTCGTCGGCCGCTCGAACATCGTCGGCAAGCCGCTGGCGAACCTGCTCGCCCGCAAGGCCGACGACGGCAACGCGACGGTGACGCTGTGTCACTCTCGGACGCGGGACCTCGCTGCGAAGACCCGGCAGGCCGACATCGTCGTCGCCGCCGCCGGCGTCCCCGAACTGGTCGACGGCTCGATGCTCTCCGAGGGCGTCACCGTCATCGACGTCGGCTACAACCAGGTCGACGGCGAGACGCTGGGCGACGTGGAGTACGAGAGCGCGAAGGAGAAGGCGAGCGCCATCACTCCCGTTCCCGGCGGCGTCGGGCCGATGACGCGCGCGATGCTGCTGTACAACACGGTGAAGGCAGCGAGCCAGCGGGCCGGCGTGGACGTCGACCTGCCCTGAGGACCGTGACCGGCGACGACCGCCCGGCCGAGGGCGACGACGAGGCGGACGGTCAGGACACCCTCCTCGATACGGTGGCCCAGGTGCGTACCTGGCGGGAAGGCGACGAGTACCGCCGCGAGCGCGTCCAGTCGCTCGACGCGGAGGCCTTCGTGCAGGCCCGTGACCGCATCGACGGCGAGGGCGGCCTGGAGTGGGGCGTCGGCGCGCTCGTCGAGCACGATGGACGGGTCCTGCTCGTCCGGGAGGATGGGCTGTGGGCGCTGCCGGGTGGGGAGGTCGAGGCCGGCGAGCGCCACGACGAGGCACTGGTCCGGGAGCTGCGCGAGGAGACCGGGCTGGACGTGACACCTGGGGCGCGACTGGCGGTCGTCCGGAACGTCCTCCGACACGGCGACGAGGAGCGCTCCTTCCGGTTCGCCATCCATCGCGGGACGGCAGAGACGACCACGCTGGCCGACGACCCGGGACTCGCCGACGAGGACATCGAGGCGGTCCGGTGGGCCGCGAGACTCCCGGAGGACACGCTCGACAGGGACCTGCTGACGGAACTGCTGGGCGACGACTGGGACTGACCTTCAAGTACGAAGACGGGACCAGCCCCCGCGTGACCTGACGAGCTCTCTCCGGGCCGCCGGCCCGGGCGGGGCGAACGCCACGTCCCGACCGGTTCCGCCAGTGCGGCACACGGTCCGGAGTGCTGTCGACCCGACACCGACGGGCCATCTCGGGGGCTCGCGGGGCGACGTCGTGCCGCCTGTCAGCCAGCTCCTGGGGCCGTCGCGGGCCCCTCAGATGACTCCCTGCTCCCGGAGGTCGTCGATTGTCTCCCCGTCCAGCCCCAGCTCCTCACCGTAGACGGCCTCGTTGTGCTGGCCTCGACGTGGTCCGAGGTGCTCTACCCCCCCGGGCGTCCGCGTCAGCCGTGGAACCACGCCGTGGGTCGCTATCTCCCCCACGTCCTCGTCGTCCACCTCGACGAGGGTGTCGCGTGCGGCGTACTGCTCGTCCTCGAAAACGTCGCTCACGTCGTATACCGGTGCGACGACCGCATCGCCGGCGCCGAGGTCGTCGATGGCCTCCTCGACGGTCCGTTCGGCGATGTACGGGGCGATGTACTCGTCGAGTTCGTCGGCGTGCTCGACCCGGGCGTCGTTGGTGGCGAACCGCTCGTCGTCCAGCAGCTCCGGGTGCCCGACGGTCTCGGCGAGGTTCTCGAAGATGGACTGGGCCGAGGCCGACAGCGCGACGTAGCCGTCCGCCGCCTCGTAGACGTTCCGCGGGGCGGCGTTGCTGTGGTGGTTGCCCCGGCGCTCGCGGACCTGCCCGAGCCGGTCGTGGGCCTCCACGTCGCCCGGGAACATCCGGAACAGGGACTCGTACAGTGAGACGTCGACGACCTGTCCCTCGCCGCTCCCATCACCGTCCGGGCCGATCTCGCGCTCGAACAGCGCGAACATCGCAGCCTGCACGGCGTAGTGGCCGGCGGCCATGTCGGCCAGCGGAATCGGCGGCAGCAGTGGCTCACGGTCGGGGAACCCGTTGACGTGGGCGAACCCGGAGATGGCCTCCGCGACCGTTCCGAAGCCCGGCTGCTCGGCCCGCGGCCCGGTCTGTCCGTACCCGGAGATCCGGACCATCACGACGCCGGGGTTGACCTCGCGGAGGTCGTCGTGCGAGAGGTTCCAGCGCTCCATCGTCCCCGGCCGGAAGTTCTCGACGACCACGTCGGCGGTTTCCACGAGGTCGAGCGCGAGCGCGTGGCCCTCGGGCGTCGAGAGGTCACAGGTCACGCAGCGCTTCCCACGGGCGAGTGCCTTCCACCACAGCGAAATCCCCGACTCGGGGTCGAACGGCCCCCAGTCACGGATGGGGTCGCCCGATTCGGGGTGTTCGACGGCGACCACGTCGGCGCCGAAATCCGCGAGCGTCATCGTCGCGAAGCCGCCGGCGACCATCCCGGAGAAGTCCACCACTCGGAGCCCGTCGAGCGGTCCCTCCCGGGACCGTGGCGTCCCGGCGTCGTTCTCGTCGGTCATACGCTCGGTCGGTCAGGCGGGTAGTTCACTCCTGTCCTTCGGGTGGCCGTCACTCGCCGCGGCTCGGTACCGACTCGTGCTCCCACACGAGGTCGAAGAACCGCTTCAGCCCGGCCACGAACGACTCGTTCTCCGTGATGGCGGCCTGCCGCATATGGTTCGGTACGTCGGGCTCCTCGACGAGGAAGATGGCCTCCCCGCCCGGTTCGTCGCCCCTGCCGCCCGCGTCGGTCGGTGGGTCGGTGAGGGTCCCGCGCCACGGAAGCGTCCCCGTCGCGAAGCGGAAGTCGACGCCGGGGAACTCCTCGTGCAGGCGGTCGACGATACCTGCCTGGATGCGGCGGTTCTCGCCACTCAGGCGGTCGGGGTGGAGGAACAGCACCCGGACGCCGAGGCCCCTGTCGAGCGCGTCGGCCAGCGCCGGCGCGACGCTGTCGAGGTACTCCCAGGACTTCGTGAGAACCCGCACCTCGCGCTCGGCCTCGTGGTAGAGCCGGCGCGTCTCGGACTCGCTGGGCTCGCCGACGTCGACGACGTGGAACAGCTCCTCGGCCGGGCGCACGTCCTCGGTGGCGGAGTCGAACTGGGGGCCGAACTCCGCGAGGAACGCCTCGCGTCCGGCCTCCAGCTCCTTCGCCGCCGATTCGTAGGCCTGCCGCCGGTTCTCCTTCGCCCGGTCGACGATCTCGGCGGGCGCGCGTGACTGGTACTCCTTCGGGCGCCCCGGGATGACCTTCACGAACCCCTGGTCGGCGAGTGCGTCCAGCACGCCGTAGATGCGCGCCTTCGGGATGCCGGTGGCCTCCGCGAGGTTCGGCGCGGTCGTCCGCCCGAGCCGGAGCAGGTTCGAGAGCGCCGTCTCCTCGTACTCCGTCAGGTCGAGCGCGTCGAAGACGTCCGTTCCGTCCCGGTCGGCCATAGCGGCCGCTCACCCCGGACGACCGTAAACGCGCCGGTGATGTGGGACGGGTGCCTCCCCAAACCTTATGTGGTCATCGTAGTTACTCACGAGATGAGTAAATGATCGACACCGAAGACGAGGACCGGGCGCACCTGTCGGCGGTCGAGGACGGCTGTGGCTGTGCGGAGGTCTGGGAGCACCTGAGCGAGCAGCGCGAGGAGTAGGTCCCGCACTGGCTCCTCGTGTGGCGTCACGCGGAGAAGCATCGCGGGCCGGAGCGCTTTTGCGCCCGCGCCGACGACCGGGAGGTGCATGGACCGCGAGGACGTCTGCGTGCTGTTGCCGACGCTCGACGAGGCAGAGACCGTCGGGAGCGTCGTCCAGGGCTTCCGCGACGAGGGGTTCGAGAACGTCCTCGTCGTCGACGGACACTCCACCGACGGGACCCGGGAGATCGCCCGCGAACACGGGGCACGCGTCGTCCAGCAGAGCGGCATCGGCAAGGGCCAGGCCGTCCGCGAGGGCCTGACGCACGTCGACGCGCCGGTCGTGCTGATGGCCGATGCCGACTGGACCTATCGACCGGAGGACGCCGGAGCGATGCTCGAACCCATCTTCGAAGGGCGCGCCGAGCACGTCATCGGCGACCGGTTCGCCGACATGGAGGAGGGTGCGATGTCCCGGCTCAACCAGGTCGGCAACCGCATCGTCAACCGGGCGTTCTCCGTCATCCATGGGCGCGACCTGCAGGACATCCTCAGCGGCTACCGGGCGTTCACGCTGGAGTCCGTCGAGCGGTACGCCCTCCGCTCGGACGGGTTCGGTATCGAGACGGAGCTCAGCGTCGAGTGCGTGAAACACGGGACCGCCACCGAGGTCGTCCCCATCACCTACGGCGCGCGCCCCGACGATTCCGAGACGAACCTCCATCCGGTCCGGGACGGGGCCAACATCTTCCTCACGCTGTACAAACTGGCGAAGACGAACAACCCCCTGTTCTACTTCGGGAGCGTCGGGGGCGTGAGCGGCCTCGTCGGGCTGGCCGTGGCGGCGTACGTCGGCTACGACTTCGTCGTCAACGGGGTGTCCCACGAGGCGCTGGCCGTGGTGGCCGCGTCGGGCATCATCCTCGGGGTCCAGCTGATCATGTTCGGGGTCCTCTCGGACATCATCGTCACGGTCAACCGGGAGCAGACCCGCCGGCTCGAGGAACTGGCCGAGCAGCTCTCGGCGGGGGACTCCGCCACGGGGCGGCCCGGACACGGTGACTCGACGACCGCCCCCACCGAGGCGGCTTCCGCCCCCGCAGACAGCGCCGACAGCGCCGACGTCCCGGACTCGTCCGGCGAATCGGACAGCCGGCCGGAGACGGACCCGGCCCAGGTCGGCGCCGACGGCGAGGACTGACGTCCGTAACGCTCAACACCCGCTTCCCGGTAGTTCCGGGCGTGTCCCCGTACGATGCGGTCCTCTTCGACAACGACGGTGTACTGGTCGAGCCGCCGGCTCCGACGACGCAGGCGGCCGCCATCGAGGCGGCCTTCGAGTCCGTCGGCGTCCCCGACGTCGACCCGGCCCACGTCGACGCCCTCCGACACGGCGTGACCGTCGAGCGCCTCCGTGACATTGCGGCGGCCTACGACCTGGACCCGGCGGCGCTCTGGGCCGCGCGCGAGCGGTTCGACGAGGACTCTCAGGTCGATGCCTTCCGGGCCGGCGACCGGACGACGTACGACGATGTCGACGCCGTGGGCAGGGTCGACGGCCCGCGCGGTGTCGTCAGCAACAACCACCACAGCACCGTCGCGTTCGTGCTGGACCACTTCGACCTCGGCGGCTGGTTCGACACCCACTACGGTCGCCCGATGACCGTCGAGAGCCTCGACCTGAAGAAGCCGAACACGCACTATCTCGACCGGGCGCTGGCCGATCTCGACGCCGCGTCGGCGCTCTACGTCGGCGACAGCGCGAGCGACGTGGTGGCGGCCGAGCGGGCGGGGCTGGACTCGGCCTTCGTCCGGCGCGAGCACTGCCCCGCGGTGCCCGAGGGCGTGGCGCCGACCCACGTCGTCGACGGGCTGGACGAGGTCGCGGCCATCGCGAACGACGGCGACGCGGGGGGTGCCGAGGGCGGGAGCGGCGACCGGAAGCGAGACCGGACCGGCAGCGGTGACGAGAGCGACGCGGCGTAGTCAGTCGTCGGCGGCTGCGGCGCGGGCCTCCTCCTCGCCGTAGATGGCGTCGTACTGCCCGGAGAAGCGGTCCAGCACGTTCCGGCGCTTGACCTTCATCGACGGCGTCAGGAGGTCGTTCTCCGGGGTCCACTCGACGGGGACCATCCGGAACTCCTTGATGCGCTCGTACTTCTCGAACTCCTGGTTGACGCGCTCGACCTCCTCCTGCACGTACTGGCGGACCTGCGGGTCGTCGCAGATGCCCTCGTTCGTGTCCGGGATGTCGATGCCCTCGCGGTCGGCCCAGCGGCGGATGGCCTCGAAGTCCGGCACGACCAGCGCGGAGACGAACTTCTCGTTGTCGCCCATCACCATCACCTGCTGGATGCGGTCGGAGGTGGCGAACGCGTCCTCGATGGGCCCCGGCGCCACGTTCTTCCCGGTGTCGAGCACGAGCAACTGCTTGAGCCGGTCGTGGTAGACCAGGTAGCCGTCGTTCGTTCGCTCGATGATGTCGCCGGTCCGGAACCAGCCGTCCTTCGTGAAGGCGTCCATCGTCGCCTCGGGCTTCTGCCAGTAGCCCTCGGTCACGTTGGGGCCCTTCACCAGCAGTTCGCCGATCTGGCTGTCCGGGCGAGCCTTCTGGGCCTGCTCGGTCGTGATGACGGAGCTATCGAGTTTGAGGTCGACGTTCACGAGCGCCGGGCCCAGCGTACCGGGACGCGGGTCCTCCGGCGGGTTCGTCGAGACGACCGGCGCGGTCTCCGTGAGGCCGTACCCCTCCAGGATGGGCAGGCCCATCCCCTCGAACAGCTCGGCGAGCCGCTTCGAGAGCGAGCCGCCGCCGGAGATGAAGAAGTCGATGTTGCCGCCCATCTGCTCTTTGACCTGCGAGAAGACGAGTTTGTTCGCGATGGCGTACTTGACCCGGAGTCCGAGTGCGGGGCGCTCCGTGCGGGCGTGTTCGCGCCCGACCTCGATGGCCCACTCGAAGATGCGCTCCTTGGTGTCGGACTCGGTGGCCTGGGCGCGCATCTGGTCGAAGATGCGCTCGTACACCCGCGGGACGCTCGTCGCCGTCGTCGGCTCGACGAGCTGGATGTCCTCGGCGATGGTGTCGGTCGACTCGGCGTAGGCGACGGTCCCGCCGGAGGCGAACATCACGAAGTTGCCCGCCGTCCGCTCGAAGACGTGCGCCAGCGGGAGGAAGGACAGCGAGCGCGCGGTCTCGTCCAGCGTCGGCACGTCCGCGGGCTTGTCGTCCCGGGGCCCGAACCGCTTGCGGACGCCGTTGATGTTGGCCCGGAAGTTGGCGTGGCTCAGCTGGACCCCCTTCGGCTGCCCGGTCGTCCCGGAGGTGTAGATGAGGCTCGCGAGGTCCTCGGGGTCGCGGCTGTGGAGCCACTCGTCCCACTGCTCGGGGTCGAAGGCCTCGTCGCCGCGCCGGTAGACGTCCGCCAGCGTGAACACGTCCATCCGCCCCGCGTACTCCTCGTCCTCCAGTTCGTCGATGACGACGATGAACTCCAGGTCGAGGTCGTCCTCGACCTCGAGGACTCGCTCAAGCAGCTCCTCGTTCTCGACGACGACACCGTCGGCGTCCGGGTCGTCGAGCAGGTACCGGACCTGCCGCGGGCTCGATTCGGTGTAGACGGTCGTGACGACGCCGCCCGCCGAGAGGACGGCGAGGTCGCTCTGGGCCCACTCCATCCGCGTGTCGGCGAAGATGCCGACCCGGTCGCCCGTGTCCATCCCGATCTCGCGGAGCCCGGTCCCGACCCGCTGGACGATGTTCAGCATCTCGTCGTAGGTCAGCGCGGCGTACTGGCCCTTCGGCGCCGCCGGCACGATGCCGTCGGCGAGCGAGCGCTGGTAGATCCCCCCCTTGTACCACTGCGCATCCCGGGTCGCGTGCCGACCCGCGCTCTCGGCGAACAGCTGCGGGATCGTGTTCTCCCCGATGACCTCGTCGGTGTAGTCCCGCTCGGCCTGGAGCCACGGCGGTTCGGTGTTGGCTGACATGCCTGTTGCCCTGACAGAACGTCGCGGGGATAATCAATGTGGACGTTCGTTCGTGATGCATCCCGCCGCCGGGCACTTCGTGGCCCCTCCAGCACCGCGACGGCGGGAGTGGTCACTCGGGGGCGGGGGTGATGCGTCCGAAGAACGGGCCGCTGTCCCGTTCCGGGTCAGTCGATGTCGATCCGGTGGCCCTCGTCGTCGTCGTCCATCGCCTCGGCCATCGGGACGTGGATCTCGAGGACGCCGTTGTGGTACTCGGCCGCGATGTCCTCGACGACGATATCGCCCTCGGGGAGGCGGACGCGCTCGAACGCGCTGCGCGAGCGGGTGTAGTGCATCGCGTCGTCGCCCTCGCTCACCTCGTGCTCGGCCTCGATGGTGAGGTAGCCGTCGTCGAAGTGGAGGTCGATCTCCTCCTTCTCGAAGCCCGGGAGGTCGGCGACGACGACGTAGCCGCCGTCGGCGTCCTCGATGCTCAGGTGGATGTCGCGTCGCCCCATCCGGCCCTCGCCGTCGTAGTCGCGGCCGAGGCCGCCGCCGAACTCGTCGAACATGTTGCGGAACATCCGGTTCATCATGCTGTCCATCTCGTCGAAGGGGTAGCGTCGATTTACCATCGTATTCACCTTACAGAGCAGTTGTACGACATTTCGAAGCTTAAACTTCGCGAGAAGATTGCTGCCATACTGCTATCCATATTATTCCGTGTCGGTGCCGGATGCGCGGGCCGCCGCTAGAAGGGCAGGAGCGCCGACGCGACCGAGGTGGCGACGCCGGGTGCGCGCCGGGCCGCGTAGCCGGACTTCCGGGCGGCGCCCTTGACGTAGTGGCCGGCGCAGCGGTGGAGCGGCGCCCGACGGCCGTGGACCGCCGTGTCGCCACGGCGGATGGCCGCCACCACGTCGTCGGCCGTGACGCTCCCGTCGGTCGGCAGGTCCAGCGCGGTGAACGCGCGGCCGACGGTCTCGACGCGGTGGGCGTCGCTGCCCGCGAGGTCGGCGTGGTCGTAGCGACGGGCGAACGCCGCCGCGCGGCGGTTCCGGTAGCCCGTGAACAGCCAGGCGTTGTAGGTCTCGATGCCGTCCACGTCGACGCCGGCGAGGCGGCGGCGCGGGACGCCGTGGCGTGTGCGCTGGAACGGGTGGGGGACGACGGCGACGCCGCCCAGTTCGCGCACCCGATCCACCGTCTCGGGGAGCGGTTGGCCGGGTCGCGGGCACTCCTCGACGCCGATGGCGAGCAGGTGGCCGTCGGCCGTCGACACCTCCACGCCGGGGACACCGACGAGGCCGTACGCCGGCGCCATGCGGGCCGCACGCAGCGACTCCTCGATGGTGTCGTGGTCGGTGACGACGATGGCATCGAGGTCGATATCGGCCGCGTGTTCGAGGAGCAACTCCACCGGTTCGCGACCGTCGTAGGAGCCCTCCGAGTGGACGTGCGGGTCGATGGTGAACGGGGACTCCTCCATCGGGTATCGGTAGGAGCGGCCTATGGAAAAACCCGCCGGCCGCGCGGGTCCGCCACCCATTCCGACGTGGACACCTATACGGTCGCCTGGGCACCGGCCTCCGGGTCTCCCTCGTACATGGGGAAGGTGAACTCGACGAGGTTGCCGCCCGTCTCGGCGGAGCGGACGTCGAGGTCGCCCCCCAGCGACTCCGTACACCACTTCATGACGAACAGTCCGACGCCGGTCCCGTGCTCGGTTCCGGTCCCCTGGCTGTGCAGGTCGAGCGCGTCCAGTTCCATCTGTGGGATGGTCGGACCGTGGTCGACCACCTCGACGGTCACCGTCCGGTCGGCCGTGGTGGTGTCGATGCGCACCTCGACGACGGGCGCGGCCTGTCGACTGTGTTCGACGGCGTTCTCGACGGCGTTGTACAGCGCGGCTCTCAGCCCGCCGTCCGCGGCGATGACGGCGGGGGTCGCGACGCTGAGCCGGACCGTCGCCTCCGGATAGTTGGCTTCGACCTCGTCGATGATGTCCTCGAGGAGGTCCGGAACGTTCGTCGGGGTGGCGTCGGACTCCTCGCTGGACGCGATCTGGAAGATGTCCCTGACCGAATCGGTCATCTCGCCCACCTCCGCCGCGGTCTCCTTGATCGTCGTCAACCGTTCCCGGTACTGCTCGTCGGTGACCTCCTGCTGGAGGGAGTCGGCGTGCCCGATGATGACCGTCATGTCGTTGCGGAGGTTGTGGCGGATGAGCCGGTAGAGCAGTCGGAGTCGCCGTGAGCGGGTCTTCGACTCCGTGATGTCGTCCAGTTCGGCCAGGACGTACTCCTCCCCATCGACGGTCACGCTGTGGAGCCGCACGTTGGCCCACCGGAGTTCGCCACAGCTGGTCTTGATCTGCCACTCGAACTCCTGCTCGTCGCCGTCCGCCGTGGCGGCGATGGCCCGTTCGGCCCGCTCCTGTGTGTACTGGTCGGACTCGGAGCTGAACTCCTCGACCGACAGCTGGGTCAGTTCCTCCGGGCGATAGCCGTACAGGTTCTCGACCGCCGGGTTCGCGTCGAGGACCGCCCCAGTCTCCGGGTCGTGAACGATGACGGCGGTGTCCAGGTCGTCGACGACTCCGGAGAGAATCGACTGGCTCATTGTGAGATACGAGTGGCGCGAGGCGGGGGGCCGTTGGGGCGAACTATTCGCCCCCGTTTATGGTCTCCCCTGCGGGGCGAATCGAGACCCGGGCGGAAGCGCCCGCCGCGTCCGGACCCACTGCTCGACGCACGACCGACCGGGTGAACGGGAGCCGCGTCAGTCGGAGATGTACGAGCCGATGTAGGCACCCGCCGCGCCGACGAGGGCGGCCGGGATGCCGCTCTCGACGATCTGGCTCGCGAGCGCCGCCTGGTCGAGCGCGCCGCCACCGCCGCCACCGCCGGTGGAGTACTGCGCGATGACGTTGATGGTGAGGAACAGCGTCAGTCCCGTCATCAGGTAGAACCCGACCAGCGAGGCGGTGCCGCCGACGGCGGTCGCGGTGACCGGCCGGTCCGGCAGCGCACGGCCGATGAGCGCGCCGGCGCCGACCGCCATCAGCGGTCCCACCAGGAACGGGGTGATGACGTTGTGCAGCAGCATGATGCTGACGAGCGTGTTGTCGGTCGGGCTCGCCCCGGGCTCGACGAACTGCTCGATGAGGAAGCCGAGGATGAAGTTCGACCCCAGCCCCAGGCCGACGCCCGCGGCCACGAACACCCCCACGACGCTCCCCACGTAGGCGAGCAGCGAGCGGCCGTTCGGGCTCAGGAGCCCCGCGTCGGTGTCGGCGGCGGCATCGGGGCCGTCGGCGGCGGTTCCCTCGGTCGGCGGCAGCTCCGTCCCCCGGCCGAGTTCGGCCTGCGGCCGCGCGACCCCCCCGTCGCTCTCGACCCGCGGTCCGGCCTTGTGGTGCCAGCCGTCGGCCCCGAATTGGTCGTCCTCGGACTCGTCGGTCATACCATCGTGGACGAGAGGTTCCCCCATAGGGGTGATGCCAGCGTTGCGGGGACGATTAAAAGCCCTCTCCTCTCGAGGCCGTGGTGTTCGGCCGGGACTCGACGCTAGAGTGGTGGTGCGTCTGTTGCGATTGGTGTGGTGGCGGTAGGAAGAGCAACAGCGACGATGGGGGGCTGTTGAAAGCCCCCGCGCGCTTGACCGGCCGCGGCTCGCTGTCTCTGAAAATCAGAGGTTTTCAGGATGACGAGAGAGCGCCGCTCTCTCGAACCACGGTCCTCGGCCTCCCTCCGGTCGGCCTGCGGTCCTTTCGTCGCCGGGGCCGGGTCAAGCACCCAGGGGCTTCCTACCCGTTCCTTGCGGTCATAGAACATCCCGAACCAATCGCTACAACCAGCCGCTACCCCTATCGACCCGCTCGGTGTCTCCCAACACGACCCACGGAGCGGTGATGGACCACATCCGGGCGCGGTGCTCGGAACGTATATCCGACACCCGGAGCAGTACCGACCATGGATATCGACGACGCGGCTGCGCAGTGCGAGGCTGTGCTGGGGGAGGTGACGGGAACGGTCATCGGGGAGCGGTCGTTCTTCGAGACCGTGCTGACGGGGGTTCTCGCCGACGGACACGTGCTGCTGGAGGACGTGCCGGGGACGGGGAAGACGCTGACCGCGCGGACGCTGGCGACCGCGCTCGGGCTGGAGTTCAACCGCATCCAGTTCACGCCGGACCTGCTCCCGTCCGACATCACGGGCACGCACGTCTACAACGAGCACGAGGGGGAGTTCGAGTTCTCCGAGGGGCCCGTGTTCGCGAACGTGGTGCTGGCCGACGAGATCAACCGGGCACCGCCGAAGACCCAGGCCGCGCTGCTGGAGGCGATGGAGGAGGGCCAGGTGTCGGTCGACGGCGACACCCGGGACCTGCCCGAGCCGTTCTTCGTCATCGCGACGCAGAACCCCGTCGAACAGGAGGGGACCTTCCGGCTGCCGGAGGCGCAGGTCGACCGGTTCACGGTCAAGACCTCGATGGGCTACCCCGACCGCGACGGCGAACTGGAGCTCATCGACCGGCGCGCGGGCCGGACGACCCAGGCCCCCAGCGCCGACGGTGTCACCGACCGGGAGACCGTCATCGAGCTGCAGGCCGTGCCCGAGACGGTCGAGACCCACGACGACATCCGGGAGTACGTCGTCGACCTGGGCCGCGAGACCCGCCAGGACAGCCGGGTCGAGGTGGGCGTCTCGCCGCGTGGCGTCCAGCGCCTGTTCGAGGCGGCGCGGGCACGAGCCGTGCTTGAGGGTCGCTCGTTCGTCGCGCCCGACGACGTCCGCAACGTCGTCTACCCGGTGCTGACCCACCGGCTCGTCCTCACGGGGGAGGCTCAGGTCCGGGATATCGAGAAACGGACGGTCGTCACGGACGTCCTCGACCGGGTGCCCGTGCCCGCGATGGACGACCTCTGAGGCGGCGGGCCCACTCCGCTGCGGTCCCCTTCCTCCGCGGTCCCCTCACAGCGCGGTGAGCAGCAGCACCGACGCGCCCGTCGCGAGGACGAGCGCGAGCAGGCCGACCGAGGACGGGAGCGCGGCGGCCCCCGCCAGCAGTGCGCCGACCGCCAGGGCGGCGGCGACGGCGACGAGGCCCACGCCGAGGCTCCCGACCGCGTGGGTCACCTCCGCGCGGGTGGTCGGCGCGTCGGCGACGAGTTCCTCGCCGAGGCCGCGGCCGTACTCGCCGAGGTCCCACGCGACGATGGCGAGCGCGGCGGCGCCGAACGCGAGCCCCCCGGCCCCGACCAGCAGCGCGACCGCGGCGAGCAGGAAGGTCGCCAGTCCCGCGAGCGCCGGGCCGACCGCGCGGCGCGTCCCGAGGAGGAGGACGACGAACCCGAGCGTCCGGAGCGCGGCGCCGGCCACGACCAGCGCGAGGCCGGCGACGGCGACACCCAGGGCGAACGGGCTGAACCCGGAGACGAGGCCGAACAGGCCCGGCCCGACGACTGCGGCGAGCCGCTCCTGGAGCGACCCGGCGACGCCGGACGTGGTGAGCAGCGCGGCGATGACGCCGGCCGCGAGCATCCCGCCGAGCGCGGGGGCCAGGCGCTGGGCGACCGACTGCGGGCTGGCCCGGCGGGCGAACCCGAACAGCCGGATGGCGGTCGCCACGAGCAGCGACACGGCGGCCACGAGCAGGAGGAGCGCCCGGAGCGCCGTCGCCGTGACGAGCGTCACGGTCGGGCCGGCGAGGCCCTCGGGGAGCCCCGCACGCAGTCCGTCGAGGTCGAACGAGCCCCCAGCGGCGGTGGCTGCGAGGAACCCGACCAGCAGGACGAGGCTCGTGCCGATGGTGACACCCGCGGCGCGCTCGACCGTCGCGAGCCGGGTCACGACCGCCTCGCGGCGCTCCGACGCGACCAGCACGTCGAGCGGCACCGCCCGGAGCGCCCGCCGGAGGAGTATCGCGGTCGCCGCCAGCAGGACGGGGAAGACGAACGGGGCGAGGTCCGGCGGGGAGGCGAGCAGGTGGCCGAACGCGGTTCTCGCGAACTCGCCGACGAGGCCGGTCACCTGGCTCGCCAGGCCGAGGTTCGGCACGAGCAGGACCCCGAGGAGGACGGCCGGCCCGGTGAGCGCGCTGGCGGCACGGGAGTTCGCCCGGCTCAACTGGCCGTCGTCCGGCACGTCCGACCCGGAGAGCGCCGCGACGAACCCGACGGCGCCCACCGCCAGGACGGTCGCGAGCACCGCCAGCCCGCTCGCGGCGCTGCCGGCGGCCGCGGCCGCCGGCAGCCCGAGCGTCGCCAGTTCCAGCAGCCCCGCAGGGAGCAGGAGCGCCGCCCCGAGCGCCTGCACCGGCGGGCGGTCGCTGGCGAGTGCGTAGACGGCCGCGGCGAAGGCGGCCCCCGTCAGCAGCGCCTGGACGGCCGCCCCGAGACCGAGGACGAGGCGCCCGACGACCAGCGCCACCACCAGCGCGACGGCGCCGCTCCCGACGGAGGCGGCCCGAACCCGACCGAGCCGTCGGCGGGCGTCGCCGAGTCGCGCGCGGAGTCGCTCGCGGCGCGTCGGCGGCTCCGTCTCGGCGAGCGGTGAGGTGCTCACAGCGACCGCCCCCACGAGCCGAAGACGTCCGCGAGCGCCATCGCGAGCGGCGCGTCGAGCGACCAGTCGACGACCGGCACCTCGCGCCGGGTGAGCCGGCGCCGGCGTGTCTCGCGCCGGACCGCCGCGAGCCGCCGGCCGACCGACGGCCGCTCGCCGTCGGCCACGGCCGACCGCATATCCGGCGAGAGCACCGTCAGCGCGTGGCCGCGGTGGACCAGCGCGTCGGCCAGCCCGGTCGCGAGGTCGTCGGTCAGCGGCGTACAGCAGACCACCTGCGTCCGGGGTGGGAGCCGCTCGGCGAGCCGGCGACCGACCTCGGTCCCGGTCGCCTCGCCCGCGCTGGATTCCGTGCTGCCACCGTCCGGGCGCGCCGCGTCGCCAGCGCCGGTCGGTCTATCGTCGGTCGATTGGTCGCTGGCGGGGCCGTCGCCGGCGTCCCGGAGCGCCGCCTCGCTCGCGGTGCGGACGGCCTCGCCGCCGCCCGGAGCGACGTAGCCCCCGGTCCCGTCGCCGAGGGCGGAGAGGACGCTCACCCCGACGCGGTGGTTCTCGTCCAGCAGCGCCGGGAGCGCCCGCGAGACGGCGTATACCGACAGGTCGAGCGAGTCCGGCCCGTAGCCCGGGACCGTCCGCTGGGCGCCCGGCCGGTCGTCGACGAGGAAGACGACGGTCATCGCGCGCTCCTCGCGGAGGTCGACCGTCGTCAGCTCACCGGTCCGGGCGTAGCGGCGCCAGTCGATGCGACCCACGGGGTCGCCGGGCTGGTAGTCGCGGGTGGCGTAGAACTCCACGCCGCTGCCGCCCGACTCGGTGGGGGTGCGCCCGACGTACTGGATGGTGTGGTCCTGCAGCGGGACCGCGTCCAGCAGCGTCTGGCAGGTGACCGCCCCCGTCCCCGCGGCATCGAGGTCGTGCTCGCCGGCGACGGCGCCCGCGAGGCTCCGGGTACGGACGACCGGCGAGCCGAACTCGAACGTGCCACGGGGGAGGCTCAGCTCGTACTCCAGGGAGACGGACTCGCCCGGGCGGAGTGCCGTCGCGAGCTGCGTCGCTCCCTCGACCGGTACCCCGGCGGGCGGGTCGTCGGCCACCCGGAGGTCGGCGAGTGGCCGCTCGCCCGTGTTCTCGACGGTCAGCGTGACCGTCACGTCGTCGCCCGGCCGCGGGTCCGTGTCGCTCACCGCGCGCTCGACCGAGACGGTCGGCTCGGGTGCGCCGCTCAGGTAGCCGAAGACGCCGTACGCGAGCGGGACGAGCCCGAGGAACAGGAACAGCGGCTCCCCGGTGAGGAGCCCGAGGACGCCCGCGCCGAGCGCCGCCAGCAGTCCCGGGCGGAGGCGACCGGTGCTCATGCGGGCTCACCCCCATCGGCGGGTGCGGTCGCCGGGGGAGCGCGGTCGTTCGGGGTGTCCGCCTCCGACCGGTCGCCGGTGCCGTCGGGCTCGCGCTCCTCGGTCGGCCCGTCGGTCAGGAGCCGCTCGATCTCGGCGACGGCGTGCCTGACCCGGCGATGGTAGGCGCTCTCGCTCCGCAGCAGGTCGAACAGCCACTGCCCCCACGAGGGCGTCGGGGCCTCGGGCCCGCCGACGAGAGCGCTCGCCCGGCGGTCGCCGGTCCAGTCCCCGGTCACGACGGCCTCGTGTGCCGTCTCGCGGTCGACCCCGACCTCGACCGCGTACGCGTCGACCGCGGCGTCACGGACGATGTTCTCGACGTTCTCGCGTTCGACGAGGCGCCGCTCGCGCGTCGCGTCGAGGTCGGTCGCGGCGGCCAGGTCGCCGTCGAAGCCGCTACCGAGGGCCGGTGCCCGCGGTCCGCCCTCTGCCGGTGCCAGCAGCGGATCGAGCTCCGACGCCCGGGAGCGCCGCGAGCGGGCGAACAGCAGGAGGAGGCCGACGAACGCCAGCAGCGACAGGACGACCGCCGCGGGGATGGTGTCGAGCAGGGCCTCGACGGCGGGGGGAACCGGGACCGCGCCCGGCGCCACGACGGCGACGACGGCGACGAGGATGGCCAGCACCGCCACGACCGCGAGCGCGGTCCCGGTCCGCCCGAGGCCGTCACTCGTGCTCATCGGTCCTCACCCCCGCGCTCGGACCGCGGGCCGCCGTCCGTGCGTGGCTTGCCGTCCGCCCCTCCGGCGCCACCGTCGCTATCCGTTCCATCGTCGGCGTCGCCACCCTCTGTTCCATCGCCACCGGCCCCGTCCTCGTCCAGGCCGAGGTCGGCGGCCGCGCGTTCGGCGGTCCCGACGTGGTCCTCGGGGTCGGCGTCGCTGTACTCGACGGTCCGGAAGGCGTCGGTGAGGTCGCGGACGCTCTCGGCGGGATGGCCCTCCGCGATGCCCCGCCCGGCGACCTGCCCGGGCGTCGTCGTCCGGGTGCGACGGATACCCAGCCGGCCGACGAAGCGACGCCACGCCGCCTCGATGCGCTCGCGCGCCGTCGCCTCGGTCGCGGTCCCGGTCGTCGCCGCATCAGCCGCCGCCGACCCGCCGTCGCTGCCGAGGCTCGCTCGGAGTCCCCGGACACGGTCGGCGGGTGCAGCGAGGAGCCCCAGCAGGGCCGCCCGGAACGCCGACAGTCGCTCCCGGAGGAACGTCCCGAGGTCGATGTCGGCGTCCGAGACCGCCGCGATGGCCGCCCGGACCTGCTCGCCGAGCGCGGCCGCAGCCTCCTCGATTCCCGAGGCCAGCCCAACGAGTGCGGAGAGCAGGTCGGCCGCCAGGTTCGCCAGCGTGACTCGGAGCTGTTCGAGCAGTCCACGGCCCGTCCCCTCGGACTGCCGGACGAGGTAGCCGACGCCGCCCACGAGCCCCAGCAGCGCGAGCAGGGCCACGAGCGGCAGGACGAAGATCGCCTTCGACCGCGTGACGGTCAGTCCCCCCGGCGTCGTGACGCGCACGTCGACCGTCGGTGCGAACGGGAGCGTCGTCGCCACCGTCCCGTCGGTCGCGGTCCGCCCGACGGGCGACCCGCCGACCGCGACCGTCGCGTTCGCCACCGGGGACCCCCCGTCCGTGACGTTCACCGTCGCCGACTGGCCCGGGAGCCCGACCGGGACCGCGCCGGTGGCGAGCGAGACGTCGATGTCCGCGAGCGTCACCGTCCGCTCGGCCGAGAACTCGCCGCGCTCGGCTCGGACCGTCGCGGACTCCGCGACCGGGAAGGTGACCGCGAGCCGGCCCTGCCCGTCCGTTCGGCCGACCGTCTCGCCGTCGATGGCCACCCGCGCGTCCGGCACGGGCCGACCGTCGAGTCGCACGCTGACCGTGGCCCCCTCGCCGGGCGCGGGCTCGCCCGCGACCTCGACACGGAGTTCGGCGTCGACGGGGACGCTGGCGCCGCCGGTCTGCCGGGCCAGCGAGTACTGCAGGTCCGACGACGGCCGGACCGCGTTCGCCGGGGCGCTGACGCCGACCGAGAGCTGCCTGACGTACGGAACCCGTGCTGTGAGGGTCCCCTCCGTGTCGCTCCGGCCGACGGCCTCGCCGTTGAACGTGACCGTGACGCCGGGCGCCGGTTCCCCGTCCCGCAGCACGAGCACGTCCGTCTCCTCGCCCGGCGTGAGCCTGCCGGGGAAGCAGACCTCGTACGGGGCGGCCATCACGCACTGGCCACCCGCCTGCTCGATGGACGCTGCCTGCCCGCTCTGCGTGCCGTCCCCACCGCCCGAACCGCCACCGGAGCCGCCACCGGCGCCAGACCCGGCTCCAGCGCCCCCTCCTCCGCCCCCACCGCCGAACAGCCCCGCGAACGTCTCGAGGAGGCCGCCGCCCGAGCCGCCGCCACCTGCCGGGACACCCGGAGCGCCACCACCACCGCCCCCGCCGCCCCCGCCCACACCGGCGCCGCCACCGCTCCCGCCGCCACCACCGCCACCACCGCCACCGCTTCCCCCGGACCCACCGCTCCCACCGGCGAGCCCGGAGAGCGCCTCGAACACCGTGCCTGCGCCGTCGCCACTCAACAGGCCCGACTGGCCGAGCCCGAGGTCGCCGAGACCGCCCCCGGCGCTCTCACCTCCCGAGCCGCCACTGCCTCCACCGCTACCACCGCCGCTACTGCCACCACCGCCGGGCTGGCTGGCAGCGCTCTGGCTCCCGCCTGCCCCGCTCGCCCGTTCGCTCCCGGCGAGCGCGCCGATCTCGCGGGCGACCTCGCCCGCCGGTGCGGCGGCGCCGAACAGCGGCAGGACGGTCGCCGAGAGGATCAGTGCACAGGCCGCTGCCACCGCCAGCAGCGCCCGGACCGGCTGTCGACCGCTCCCTGTCACGCGGGTCCCCCCTCTCTCATCGGTCGTATCTTTCGGAGCGGGTGCTTAGGCGTTGGGGACACATCCCGTGCCGTCGGTCGGTTCTGGTGGCCCGGGTGCCACGGTAGGCCGACCATAGCTATGCGGTCAGGGGTCCATGGGGTACTGCATGACGACGAGCGCCACGGGCGGGGGACTGCTGACCGGCCTCCTCCTGGCGGCCATCACGGTCTGGCTCCTCTGGGACCTCTTCTTCGCGGGCGTCGACCTGCTGGTGCTCGGCGGGGGCCTGACCTGGCCGGCCGCTGCCGTCGCGCTGCTCGGGTCGCTCCTGTACGGATGGTACCGCCTGAACCGCTACCAGCAGCGCGGCTACTGAGACGGAGCGCTACCAGCGGCCGGGCTACTGAGCCAGATGTGCCCCACCGCCACGAGGGACGCTCCGACCGCCCAAAGAGGGATACGCCAGCCGATGCTGGTGAGGGTATGCTGCTGTCCGAGGTCAACAACGTTCGGCAACTGGTGGAGTTGCTGAGCGACGACGGGTTCACGGAGGCGCTCACGCAGGCCGAGGACCTGGTGAACGAGGTCAACGACACGCTCGACCGGGTGGAGGAGGTCGAGGACGAGGCCGCCGAGGCGGTCAAGGAGGCGAACCAGACGCTCATGGCCGTCGACCGCCGGCTCGGCAAGGTCGACGAGACGATCAGCCTGCTGGAGGCGAAGATCGAGGCCGGCTTCAGCCTCGGCTTCTTCGTCTTCGCGTTCAACTTCTTCATCGATGGCGACCTGATCTTCGCCGCCAGCCTCGCCTTCCTGGGGCTGCTCGGCGTCGGCCAGTTGCTCGTCACCATCCGGACCATCCCGCAGGTCCAGAAGCTCCGGGAGCTGCTCCGGTACCTGCTGGAGCGGTTCGGGTTCCGGCGCACCGCCGAGTGGGTCGGCCCCCGCGAGGAGGTGGACCTCGTCGAGGACCCGCTCCGGGACCCGGTCGACGACGACGACCGTTCGCGTGCCGGGACGAGCGAGGGCCGACGGCGACCGCGAGGGACTGACCGTCGGCCACGCGAGGAGAGCCGTCCCCGGCGGAAGTAGCACGAAGGACTCCGGTTCGGGCGGCCGAGCGACCGGCACCCGGTTCCTGCCACCGTGGCCGGTTGGGCACCCTGGCCGCCGGACCGCGCTCACCCGGCGTCGTGGTGCTCGACGACGTGCGCCGCTGCGGGGTCGAATCCCACCGTCACCTCGCCGGCCACCGGGTCCGGCGTCCGGAGCAGGAGGTCGTGCCCGGCCCAGTCGAGGTGGACCCGCGTCGTCTCGCCGAGGAACTCCGCGCTCTCGACGGTCGCCGTGAGCCGGTTCGGCCCGCCCCCGACCGACAGCGCCTCCGGCCGGATGCAGACGGTCAGCCAGTCTCCGACGGATACCGGACGCCCGTCCCAGTCGGCGAGGCCGACCGACAGCGTCGGCCCGCCGTCGCCCGTTCCCCTATCCCCGTCGGCTGTCGTCGACCTGTTGCTTACGTCGATGGTCGCGGTATCGTTCTCCACGGCCGTCACCCGCCCGTCGAGGACGTTGTTGTCGCCGACGAACTCGGCGACGAACCGGGAGGCCGGCCGGCGGTAGACCGCCCGCGGCTCGCCGACCTGCTCGGCGGCGCCGTCGCGCATCACGGCAACGCGGTCGGAGACGGCGAGCGCCTCCTCCTGGTCGTGGGTGACGTAGACGGTCGTGATGTCCAGTTCCCGCTGAATCTCGCGGACCTGGACCCGGAGCCGCTCGCGGAGCCGGGCGTCGAGCGCGCTCATCGGCTCGTCCAGCAGGAGCACGTCCGGCCCGGGCGCCAGGGCTCGTGCCATCGCCACGCGCTGTTGCTGCCCGCCCGAGAGGCTGTCCGGGTCCCGGTCGCCGGCGTCGGGGAGGTCCACGAGCTCGAGGAGTTCCGCCACGCGCTCGTCGTCGCTCACGCCGCCCGGGGGGTCCGCGAAGTGCAGCCCGTACGCGACGTTCTCCGCGACGGTCATGTGCGGGAAGAGGGCGTAGCTCTGGAAGACGACGCCCACGTCGCGGTCCTCGGGCGGGACCCCGGCCACGTCGCGGCCGCCGAAGCGGACGGTCCCGCTCGTCGGCGCCTCGAAGCCCGCGATCAGCCGGAGGGTCGTCGTCTTCCCGCAGCCCGAGGGGCCGACCAGCGTGAAGAACTCCCCCTCGGCGACCGACAGCGAGAGGTCATCGACGGCGGTCGTGCCGCCGTAGCGGCGGGTCACGCCGTCCAGCTCCAGGGCGGGCTCAGAGGCCAACGCGATCACCCGCCAGACGGTCGATGAGGAGGAAGCTCCCGCTCGTCACGACCAGCAGGACGACGCCCATCGCCGTCGCGGGGCCGAGCCGTCGGCCGATGAACCGCTCGATGGCGATGGGCATCGTGTACTGGCCGGTCCCGGAGGCGAGGACGGCCGTCGAGGAGA
This sequence comes from Haloglomus litoreum, assembly GCF_029338515.1. Lineage (GTDB taxonomy): Archaea > Halobacteriota > Halobacteria > Halobacteriales > Haloarculaceae > Haloglomus > Haloglomus litoreum. The sequence continues at coordinate 1,561,112 of NZ_CP119988.1, forward strand.
ACTCCCCCACGGAGAGCGCGAACGCGAAGGCGGCACCCGCCACGACGGCGGGCCACACCAGCGGGAGTTCCACGTCCAGCAGCGCCCGGGCCCGCGGGGCCCCCAGCGCCCGTGCGGACTCGACCAGCCGCCGGTCCAGCGATGCCAGTCCGGGCGCGACCACCCGGACGACGAACGGGTAGCCGGCGACGGCGTGCGCGGCGACGATGGCCAGCGCGCCGCCCACGGCGAGCCGGTAGCCACCCACATCGACGCCGAAGACGAGTCCACGGAGGAGGCCCAGCCCCACGACGATGCCCGAGACCGAGAGTGGTGCCATCGCCACGGTGTCGACGAGTTCCCGGCCCCGGTAGTCGCGGGTCGTCAGCACCGAGACGACCACGCCCATCGGGAGCGCCACCGCGAGCGCGGCGACCCCGAACAGCAGCGAGTTCCGGACCGCGGGCCAGGGGCGGACCTGGAACGCCGCGCCCGTGGCCTGTCGCTCCAGCAGGAAGCGGTAGTGCGCCAGCGTGAGCCCATCCGGCCCGGAGAGGCTGGCGTACACCATGCTCGCGATGGGGGCGACGAACAGGACCAGCGCGACGGCGGCGTAGACCGCCAGCCCGACCCGCGGGAGCAGCTCTCGGACCGACCACGACGGGGGCCGGAGCGGCCGGCGCTCCTGTGGCCGGGCGCCGCCCGACCGGACGGTGTGGGCCGCCTCGTAGCGGAGGTAGCCGTACAGGAGCGACAGCGAGATGGCCAGTTCGACCAGCGCCAGCGCCGCGCCCTCGGCGTACTGCAGGTCGCCGATGAGCCCGTAGACGAACACCTCGATGGTCGCCAGCTCGAACCCGCCCAGCGCGAGGACGATGGGGAAGGTCCCGAAGGTGAACACGAAGGTCAGCGCCGCGCTCATCAGCACAGCCGGGTAGACCTGCGGCCACACCACGTCCCGGAACGCGCGGAACGGGCCGGCGCCGAGGCTCCGCGCCGTCTCCACGGCGCTGGCGTCGACCGACTCCCACGCCGCGGTCGTGATGCGCGCCACCAGCGGCGCGTTGTAGAACGCGTGGGCGATGACGATGGCCTCCAGGCTCGGCAGGAGGTCGATCGGGCCCAGGCCGACGGCCCCGAGCGCGGCGTTCAGCGTCCCGTTCGCCCCGAAGGTGGCGAAGAAGCCGACCGCGACCATGATGGAGGGCAGCACGAACGGCAGTATCGTCAGCGACCGTATCGTCCGCCGGCCGGGGAACTCGTACCGGGCCAGCAGGTAGGCCAGCGGCACCCCCACCGCGACGCTGACGACCGTCGAGAGCGCCGCCTGGTACGCGGTGAAGCCGACGATGCCGAGCCGGCGGTCCGGCGAGAGCGCCGACTCGACGACGGCCAGCGGGGGCTCGCCCGCCAGCAGCCGCGCCAGTTCCCCGAGGTAGAACGGGTCGGTCAGGATGCCGGCGAACACCCGCAGCGTCGCCCGCCCTTCCACGACGACGGCGTCGACGAACACCGTCGCCACCGGGTAGTAGAACACGACGACCAGCAGCGCGAGGGTGCCGGCCGCGAGCGCGGGGAGCGAGTGCCGCTCGACGGCCGCGCGGACCCGCCTCACCGGCCGGTCCCGTTCCCCGGGGTCGTCCGGGCCGCCCGCGTCCGCGGCGCGTTCGTCGGGCACCGTCTCAGTTGCTCGCGAACTGCCGTTCCCAGTCGTCGATCCAGCCACTCACGTTCCCCTGTAGCTCCTCGTAGGTGAACGTCACGGGCTCGGGCGGTTCTCGGGCCAGCTCGGCGTAGTCCTCGGGCAGCTCGGCGCTCTCGGTCGCCGGGAACTGGACGTTCCGGACGGCGATCTCGCCCTGGATCTCCGGGCGCAGGCAGAACGACATGAACTGCCGCGCGGCGTCGGGCTGGTCGGCGTCGGCGAAGACGGCCATCCCCTCGGGGTTGGCGTACCCCTGGTCGTTCAGGAACCGGATCTGGTGTTCGGCCAGGTCCGCGCCCTCCTGGTCGGCGAACACCTGGTCGGTGGAGTAGGAGACGACCATCGGCGCCTCCCCGTTGCTCCAGGCGCCGTACGCGTCCGACCACGAGCCCAGCACCTGCACCTCGTTGTCCTGCAGGTCGGCCCAGTAGTCGAGGTAGCCGTCCGCGCCGAACTGCTTGATGGTGTGCAGGAGGAACGCCCGACCCGTCGCCGAACTCCCGGGGTTCTGTGCGATGAGGTCGCCCCGCATCTCCTCGGCCAGCAGCCCCTCGAACGTCTCCGGCGCGGTCATCTCGGTGCCGTCGAAGACGAGGCTGATGTAGCCCGTGTCGTACGGCACCGCGCGCTCCTGCGGGTCGAACTCCAGCCCGGGCTTGATGTCCGAGCGCCCCTCGACGTCGCCGGCCGCGGCGAACAGCTCCTCGTCGAGTTCGCGGTCGACCCGGACGAGGTCGTCGGGGTTGAGCCCCAGGTAGAGGTCGGCCTCGATGTCGACGCCCGCCTGCTGGCGCTGAATGTAGTGGTTCAGCTCGTTGCTGGGCGTCTGCCAGACCAGGTCGACGTCGAACTCGTCCTCGAAGGCCGACTTGAGCCACGCCCCCGGCGACGAGGAGGGCGAGTCGATGAGGGAACTGTACGTCCCGACGACCAGCGTGTCCGTCCCGCCGCTGGTGCCGGGATTGCTACCGAAGGTGCAGCCGGCCAGCGCGACCGTCGCCGCGCCGCCCGCCGCGGTCAGGAACTTCCGTCGGTTCACTACCGCGTGGTTACACCTCGTTGTATTTAATCGGACGGTTCCCCGGGGCCGTCCTGTCGCCCGACGAGCGGCTCGCTCCTCACGTGGGTCCCTCGCAGGAAGGGTCGGGGCGGATCCGAACCGGAGTCACTTCGCTCGCTCAGCTCGCTCGTGACAGGGTTCGAATCCTTCGGACCCATCCCGATTCCACGGACGCCTCGCTGTCGCTCGTCGTTGCGAGGAATCAGGGATGGGTCGGGGCGGATTCGAACCGCCGGCCTGCTCCGTGTGAAGGAGCCGTCATAACCGGACTAGACCACCGACCCGCGTCCCGAGGTAGCGGCGGCGCGAACCTTAAGGGTTGCCGATTGTGCGGACCGGACGGACCGCCCAGAGGGGGCCCAGCCCACCGGGAACCAACGGCTCACTCGTTAGAAATCCGATATATCCGTCAGATCTCGAAGTTTGGATGAGAATTGACGGATCAAAGCAATTATTCGCACTGTATCGTCATCTCTCTACGCGACGGGCTTGCGTTCCGCCTCGTCCTCGCGGCCGCGGTTGAACCGGCTGCGGGCGCGGGCGACGTACGCCTGTGACTCCACGGTGGCCCGCTCGCGTCGCTCGGAGATGTCGTCGCGCGCCCGGCCACGCAGGGTGTCGACCTCGTAGCGGATGCCCCGCCGGATGCTCTGTACGGTCCGTCGGAGGTAGTACGCCGCGTCCTCGAAGTAGCGGTTCATACCGGGGAGAGGCGCCGTGAACGGATGAACGTGTCGTGCGCCCGCCCGGTGGCTGTGGAGCAGGTGGATTTACGCCACGACACGCCGACCGGCGTGGCAGATGCCGTACGAGCGCCTTCGCGACCACCTCGTCGCCGCCGACGGTCTGCCGGTCGTCTGTCTCCCGGACGGGAGCGTGGACACGCTGTGCCGGGTGTACGACGGCGGCCACACCTGGGTCGAGTCGCGCGAGGTGTTCGGCCGGCGGATCGCGGCGGGCGAGTCCAGGTCGTTCCGGCTGGAGCCATACGACCGACAGCCGGGCGGGCAGTCGGTCAACGCCGCCCGGCAGGCCCACGCGCTGGGCGACGAGGTGACGCTGTTCGGCCACCTGGACCATCCGTTGCTGGCCCTGCCGTTCGAGACGTTCTCGATGGGTACGCCGGCCGAGGTGACGGTGCTCTCGTTCGACCGGACGGACCTGATGCTCTCGCAGGGGTCCCTGGCCACCGACGAGTGGTCGTTCGCCGACCTCCACGAGGGCGGCGCGCCGTTCCGCGCCCGGGTCGAGCGCGCCGGGTCGGTCGTACTGGCGAACTGGGTGTCGTTCCGCGACCTGACGCCG